>JAFSEW010000014.1 GCA_017435525.1 Oscillospiraceae bacterium
CGTCGTTCTGGTGACCACAGCTTGCGCAAACGGCACTCTCGGCGGCGGTCTGTTCAGGTAACTGCGCTCCGCAGGAGGGGCAGAAGGTCTTATCGGCAGTAGTGGGTTCCCCGCAGGAGGGGCAGACTTTCATGTTCTTTGCTGCCTCGTTTACCACGTTCATCATGGCGCTTTTGAAGTTAAAAAGGGCGCCGGTCAGATTATTTGTGGCCTGCTGGCCCTGCATAGGCTGCTGTCCTGCCGCCTGATTGATCGTGTCGGCGGCCTGGTTTACTCTGGGAGTGATGGTCTTTTCCGCTACCCGGTCAGCTGCAGGCTTGACAGCCTGCCCCACTGCCTGTCCAATGGCGTTGCCGATACCACGGCCAATGCCACGCTCAATTTCTCTTTTCAACCAACTCATAGTTCAAACCTCCTGTTCGGTCATAATTCTTGTTACATCGGTGCGCCGCAGTTTCCGCAAAAGCGGGTGCCCGGCTCGTTTTTTGTGCCGCACTGTCCGCAGAACACCGGCTTTGCGGCAGGCTCGGCGGCGGGCGTCACAGGAACGGATGCAGCAGCCGCACCGGCATAGGCAGGCTGAGGATCTTCTGCCTGTCCCTTCTGAAACAGCTCCTTGAACTTGGAAGAGATACCGCACAGCTTGGAATACAGGTCAAAGGTGATGACAGTATTGGGAGCCACCTGCATGTAGCTCACCATCATCTGACATATGATGTAGCTGTCAAGGAAAGCAAACTTGACCACCCAGGCGATCAGCAGCGCCAGCAGGAAGGCTGCAAATCCCGACCATTTGAAGATCTTGAACAGCAGGCCCACAGGAATGAAGATAACCAGCGTCATGACCACCATCAGACCGATGGTCTTGGCCATGGTCTTGGCGGCGTCCTTCAGCAGGGTTTTCCAGTTCTGCGCATAGATGACCACGCCGTCGGCGGCGCTCTTGAAAGCACCCTGCTGGGGATTGTAAAAGGTCCATCCGAAGCAGCACTCGTCGATGTAACCCAGGGAAATGCTGACGAAGAACTTGGCAATACCGGAAACGGCTTCCATGCCGGGAATGAAGTCCAGTTTATTGCCCAGCTTGTCGATGCCGTTCTGGATCTGCTTCACAGCACCGGTGACCAGCTTATCCACGGCAAAGTAGATATTGGAGGTAGCAAAACGCTCCGTCACCAGCTGCTTACCGTAGTTCACCTGATTGGCGGGCACCTGACCTGTTTTCATAGCTTCGGCAATGACGGCGATGTGTCCTGCTTTCACCAGATAACCAGCATAATGCATCAGCGCAAGTCGAATCACACCGGTGCCGCCGATCCAGATGATGAAAGTAACCACCATGCCGCCGTCACCGAACAGCCAGCCGATGCCCATCAGAATGGCAAAGAGGATCACCGACAGCAGCACCGTCGCGCCGCCAAGAGCCAGTTTTGCCATGCAGAAGGGGCGTGTTTGATTAAAAAGTTGTTTTGCAGTCATGGAATGATCCTCCTTTTCTCTGTGTTGATGGGTTTATTTTACTCCGTCTTTGTGCCGCACTCACCGCAGAACCTCATGCCGTCTGCAATAGTCGCGCCGCAGTTGGGGCAGAGCCTGGGTTCGGGCGGTGCAGGAATCTCCAGCTTATTGCCGCAGTTACAGCAGAACTTGGTACCGGGATTGTTTGCGGTACCGCAAGCTGTACATACAATACCTGCAGGAGCGTCAGAAGTGGCAGGTACGACCGGCGCTGCGGCGGCAGCTCTGGCAGCTTCGTTCTCGGCGCGGATGCGGTCGATCTCGGCCTGGGCTTCACCGGCGGCATCGTAATGCGCCTTGGCGGCAGTGCAGATTTCCAGAACCTCCGGCGCGATCTCGTCACCGTTGAGCCAAGCATTGTAGTAGAATTCGCCGATCTTTTTCAGTTTTTCGCCTGCAAGGTTCTTTTCGGAGTTGACCTTGCTCTGCAGTTTTCCGGTTTCAATAGCATCGCTGGTTTTATCGCCGATGTTCTTAGCGAAGTCGCTTAGTTTATCAAATAATGCCATGGTGAAAGCTCCTTTCTATTGATACATTTTTTCCTATTGTTATTCTCGTAGTTTCATCCCGCACTGGGGACAGAATTCCATTGCTTCGGTAAGTACGTTTCCGCAAGCAGAACACTGCTCGTGTCTCTCCAGATATAGGTCATACAAGGTTTTGTCCGGCAGACGATGTCCGCACTCGACGCAAAAGTTTTTTTCGAGCGGTGCCGGAGTGCCGCATACAGTACATACCCGAAGTTTTTTCATAGCTGACGGGCCAAATCCGTAGTACGCCATATTCTCCTGGCGACTGCGTTCCAGCTTCTCGACAGTCATCATACCACCTCCCCGTAACGGAGACGTGCTCCGCAGGCATTGCAGTATCGGTCGGAAGGAGAGATCGCTATACCGCAGTGACTGCAGTAGTTGGGCTTTTCCTGCCAGGGTGCGCAATCCACACACCGGAGCATATCTGCGTTATACATGGGATCGCTGACCCATTTTCCGCATTTACCGCAGCGGTTGAAATGCTGTCTGCCCTCGGTTTCCCATGCGGTTTTCAATTCTTCTTCCTGGGTGTTTCCTCGAATCGGCTTTGTGGTACATAGTGCCATGCCGGACACATCGCAGAAAAAGCGATAACGGCTTCCTCCTGAATCGGCAATGACTCTGTACTTAGCGGTTGCATGGTCCTTCATTGCCATTTGCGAATACCTCCTTCCTCCGCAGAAAGCTTCTCACATTTTGCCAAACGAAACCTTGAATTTTTCAAGTTTTTGTGTTCTAATAGAAATATAGAAAAACTCGTACCATCCGGCCGTGACCTTTCGTTTCTGTAACTTATGGCTCAATGATACGAGTTTTTATAAAAACTGTCCCCATACCAAACCCCCAAAAGGATGGGAAAAGGAGAAATTTTTCTGCTCTTTTTTCAAAAAAGGATGGGATTTGGGATGGAAGACGCGGCAGAACGGAGGAATACGCTATGAAAAAGGCAATCGCGCTGCTCCTGACGCTGGTGTTCCTGTTGGGGTGCCTGTCCGGGTGCGGAACCACTTCTCCGCTGAATCCTAAAGAGCCTGTGACCCTGACCATGTGGCACAATTACGGCGGGGATATGCAGCAGGCCATGGACTATCTGATCGACCAGTTCAATTCCACGGTGGGCAAAGAGCAGGGTATCGTCATCGATGTTACCGCCATTTCCTCCAGCTCCGAACTGAACAAGAGCCTGACCATGATCGTCAACGGTGATCCAGGCGCGCCTGATATGCCGGACATCTTTACCGGCTATCCCAAGCTTGCCATCCAGTTTTGGGAAAAGGGGCTGCTTACCGATTTGGACAACTACTTCACCGAAGACGAGCTCTCCGCTTATGTTGAGGCCTTCGTGGAGGAAGGCCGTCTGTCGGACGGCGGCTTGTATGTGTTCCCCATTGCGAAGTCCACCGAGGTTCTCTATGTCAACCAAACCTTGTTCGATCGCTTTGCCGATGCCACCGGCGCGTCCGCGGATATGCTCTCCACCTTTGAGGGGATCGCGGAGCTTTCTCAAATGTACTATGAATGGAGCGGTGGAAAGCAGTTTTATGCGGCAGACTCCTGGTTCAACTTTGTCGAGGTCGGCATGGCACAGATGGGCGGCAGCATCTTTGAAGGAGAAGCGCTTTCTCTGGATGGCGACGGTTTCGCCCATATCTTTGAAACGGTCTACGCCCCTGCGGTCGAGGGTGGCATTGCCATCTATGACGGATATTCCTCCGACCTCTCCAAAACCGGTGACCTTGTATGCTCCACCGGATCTTCCGCAGGTATCCTGTTCTACGGCGATACCATTACTTATGCAGACGGAACGGTTGAAAATGTGGAGTACAGCATTCTCCCGTATCCCGTTTTTGAAAACGGCACAAAGACCGCCCTCCAGCGCGGCGGCGGTCTGATGGTAGCCAAGTCAGAGGAAAAGAAAGAATATGCCGCCGGTGTGTTCATCAAGTGGCTTACAGCTCCCGAACAGAACATGAGCTTTGTTGCCAACACCGGTTATCTGCCCGTTACCAGGCAAGCATTTGAAAACGAACTCAGCACACATATGGATACGGTGGAAGATCCCCGCATCCGCAAAATGCTGACCAGCGTCCTGGCTATGTATGAGGATTACAGCTTTTTCACCGCGCCGACCTACGCCAATTTTGACAGCGACAGCGATGCCTTTGAGGAAAGCTTCAAGGATCTTCTGGTGGAGCACCGTGACAGATATCTGGAAGGAATCGATAAGATATTCCCTGCCTCTGAGGCGCTGAAAGAACTGATACAGTAATCACAAAGGATGCTTTAACGAAAGGAGGTGTCGTGCCTTATGTTCAAGCAGGCGATTGCTTTATGGAAAAAAGAACGTGGCAGAAAAGGGACAACCCTGCACCGCAGGCTGCTACTCTTTTTCATGCTCGTTTCCGTTTCTCTTGTCCTTGTATTCGCGCTGCTGCTTAGCCTGTTCGGAATTACAGGCAGGGAGGCAAAGGCGGTAAAAAGCCACATCGACACCGAACTGACCATTATCACAGATAAGATCAACGATGAGTTCGGCCGGTTATCTCTGGGCGGTATTTCCATTGCGGAAGACCTGACAGAACGCAGCGAAGATTTCTTCGATGAACATGAGATCACCGCTGCTGACCTTCAGAACAATCCGGAACTCATCGAACCGCTCCTTGCGGAGTATATGAATACGCTTGTTTCAACTGTGAACAACCGTTACTGCGGCGGTGCTTTCGTGATGCTTGATGCAAGCATCACAGATAACCACGAAACGGCAAAGGCAGGTGTGTTTATCAAAAAAACACAGCCCACAGCAACGAATGCCGTGGGCGTACAGCTCCACTATCTGCGCGGTCCCGCACAGATAGCCCGTGATAACGAAATCATGCTGCTGGGGCAGTGGAAGATGGAGTTTGATATTGCGGGGCAGGACTTTTTTACAAAAGTCATGGACACAGCGAGAAACAACCCGGAGCTTGACCTCTCCCGCCTGTACTACTGGTCGGGCCGCGTTGTACTGAAAGGAAACAGCGAAGCGGGCTTCCTGCTCTGCATTCCTCTGCGCACGTCAGAGGGCGAAGTGTTCGGTCTCTGCGGTCTGGAAGTCAGCGACCGTATGTTCAAGTCTTTGTACAAACCGGAAGGCAGCAGCTTTGAAAGCATTTTCACCGTCATGGCTCCGGTCTGCGAGGACGGACTGTGTACATCCAAAGGTCTGGTCGCAGGCAATACTTACCTCACCGGAACGCGCTGGGAAATTGACCTGGCGGAAGAAGGAACCTATGATGATTTCCACCACTATTTCGGTGGGGACGAGCTGTATGGCGGCAAGACTGCCGGTCTGCACCTGTATCCCAACGGCTCGCCCTATGCCGATCAGCAGTGGTCAGCATCGATCCTGATGCCGAAGGAGATCCTGCACACAGCGGTAAAGGGCAGCGCCTCCTACTTCACCTATATCATTATTGCGCTGCTCGCGATCAGCGTGCTTGCTTCCGTGATCATCAGCCGTCAATATCTGCGTCCGGTC
>JAFSEW010000015.1 GCA_017435525.1 Oscillospiraceae bacterium
ATATGGGAAGTTTTTTGACAAGCTGCAACGGCTGTACCTTTCGGTACAGCCGTTTTGCAATTATTTACCGGGCTTGAAGCTGTCCTTCAGGCTGACGGAGCGGTTGAACACCAGATGCTCGGGAGCGGAATCCTTGCTGTCGGGGCAGAAGTAGCCCAGACGCATGAACTGATAGGAAGCGGGAGCCTTAGCGTCTTTCAGGCTGGCTTCCACCTTGCAGCCGGTGAGCACTTCCAGGGAGTTAGGATTCAGACAGGCCAGGAAATCCTTACCTGCGGCATCGGGATCGGCATCGTCGAAGAGGTTGCTGTACTGGCGGACTTCGGCATCCACACAGGTCTCGGCATCCACCCAGTGGATGGTAGCGCCCTTGATCTTGCGGCCGTCGGCAGGATCGCCGCCCTTGGAGTCGGGATCATAGGTGGCCAGAACTTCGGTTACATTGCCATTCTCGTCCTTGATACAGCCGGTGCACTTGATCACATAGGCACCCTTCAGGCGGCACTCGGGGCCATCGGGATACAGGCGCTTGTACTTGGGCACAGGCTCAGCCAGGAAGTCGTCTGCTTCGATCCACAGGTTCCGGGAGAAGGTAATGGTACGCTTGCCATCTTCGGGACGGTTGGGGTTGTTCTCCACTTCAAAGGTCTCACTCTGGCCCTCGGGATAATTGGTAATAGTCAGCTTCACAGGCTTCAGAACAGCCATAACACGCTGCGCAGTTTCGTTCAGATCTTCCCGCAGGCAGTACTCCAGGAAGGCATACTCGATGGTATTGGGGCTCTTGGCAACGCCAACCCGGTCGCAGAAATTGCGGATGGAGGCGGGGGTGTAACCCCGGCGGCGCAGACCGCACAGGGTGGGCATCCGGGGATCATCCCAGCCGGACACATAGCCGTTTTCCACCAGGGCTCTCAGCTTACGCTTACTCAGCACAGTGTGGTCGATACCCAGGCGGGCGAACTCGATCTGCCGGGGCTGATGGGGCACGGAAACATTTTCCACAACCCAGTTATACAGGGGACGGTGATTCTCGAATTCCAGAGAACACAGGCTGTGGGTAATGCCTTCCAGAGCATCCTGAATGGGATGGGCAAAGTCGTACATGGGGTAGATGCACCACTTGTCGCCCTGGCGATGATGGTGCATGTGACGAATGCGGTAGATCACGGGGTCACGCATGTTGAAGTTACCGGAGGCCAGGTCGATCTTGGCACGGAGGGTGTAGCGGTTGTCTTCAAACTCACCGGCGCGCATCCGTGCGAACAGATCCAGGCTTTCTTCAATGGGACGATCCCGGTAGGGGGAGGTAGCGGGCGTATTCAGGTCACCGCGGCACTCCTTGGCCTGCTCGGGGGTCAGCTCACAGACATAGGCCAGACCCTTCTTGATCAGCTCCACGGCGTACTCGTAGTCCTTCTCGAAGTAATCGGAGCCGTAGAAGAACCGGTCACCCCAGTCAAAGCCCAGCCAGTGGATATCTTCCTTGATGGCTTCCACGAACTCCACATCTTCCTTGGTGGGGTTGGTATCGTCCATACGGAGGTTGCACATGCCGTTAAACTTTTCGGCGGTGCCGAAGTCGATGATCAGGGCCTTGCAGTGGCCGATGTGCAGATAGCCGTTTGGCTCAGGGGGAAAGCGGGTGTGCACGGTCTGACCGGCGTAACGGCCGCCTTCTGCGATATCTTCTTCAATAAAGGCATGAATGAAATTTTTGCTTTCGGTAATCTCTGCCATATTGGAAATCCTCTCTTCTGGTAAAATATCGATTTATTATAACCGATGATTCCGGGTTTTGCAACCGGAAATCGAGATTATGCTATGAAATGTTGCCGGATTTTACAGGGGATTCAGGGCTGCGAAGATCTCCGGCGCCCTGCGCCCACAATGGTTACGCTTAGGGTATGCAGGCCTTTTCCTGCCAGAATGGAAAGCAGGAACACCGGTACGGTGATGCACACAAAGATAAGCGGATATTTTTCCGGCGTGTGCCACTGGGGAACCAGGCCGTAGACCCACACATCCAGAAGCCGGGAAAGAATATAGCCTTCAAACACACCGGCGCTGAGCCAGCTCAGAACCTTGGCAACGCGCGGGCCTACTTGCAGCCGGTAGATGCCCAAAAACAGCGCCGTTACCATAAGGGTGATCCAGAAACCGCCGTAACCCTGGCTAAAACCGCTGGAAAAGCCGTCGGTTGCCGTAACCAGAGAAAGTAGACCCAGGGTCATGGCTGTCAGCGCTGCGGTGAGCAGGCAGGGAAGGGGCGGCAATTTGGGCTGCAGCCTGCGGATTACGGCACCCAGAACATACAGCGTCAGGGGATACAGGCTGGACCAGTAATTGGGGATCAGATCGATGGGGGTAATGGAATGCATCGTGGTTACAAAGAGACAGCTGCCTGCCAGAAGCAAAAGCTGCCGCCGCTTTTTCAGCTGCCCCAATGCCAGATTGAGGAAAGGGCTGATCAGAATCAGGCCGATATACATTTCCACATACCAGGCATAATTGCTGAAGGTGAAGAAGCGCCCGATCCACACAGGCAGCCCATCCTTTTCGCCAATGAGAAAGTAGCGGATAGGATAGGACACCACGCAGGTCAGCGCATATCCCACCAGCACCACCCAAAGCCCTTTGTAATAGGCTTTGTTCCAGGGCTTTCCGGATTTCAGGTAGCCGGTGAGGAGCATAAACATGGCATTGCAGCCATAAAACAGCCAGCGAAAGCTGTTGGCGGCCCACACCAGCGCCCCCTCCTGGGGCAAATAGTAAAAACCGTTATACAGGCAGGCATGCAGTCCGTTTACAAACAGAAGGCCTAAAATCCGGAACAAATCAATTCCCGCTTCCCGTTTCATAGAGAATCCTCCCTTTTGCCAGATCCTTTGCATTATAGCACAATGGCTGAAAAATAGCAATGCAGGGCGGTAACGCTTGAAAATTTCCGGTAAAGAGAAGCCATGTATAAATAATCTGAAAACATTTTGTGTTTTTTGAGAAATTGTTGTTGTCAATTGGGCTGTCTTATTATAAAATAGGAAAGGATATGTAAGAAGGAGTGATACACTTTGGCTGATATTAAATATAGACGCGTCATGCTGAAGGTCAGCGGCGAAGCCCTTGCCGGTGAGCAGCATCGCGGCCTGGACTTTGATGTGATCAACGATGTCTGCAAAGCTATCAAGGAATGCGTGGACATGGGCGTTCAGGTGGGCCTGATGGTAGGCGCCGGTAACTTCTGGCGCGGCGTCAAGGACGGCGCTGACAAGATGCAGCGCTCCCACGCCGATGCCATGGGTATGCTGGGCACTGTGATGAATTCCATCGCCGTGGCTGACGCACTGGAAAAGCATGGTGTGGATGCCCGGGTACTTAGCGCTGTGGAGATGCACAAGTTCTGTGAGTACTTCACCCGCGACACCGCAGACCGCTACCTCAATGAGGGTAAGGTGGTCATTTTTGCCGCAGGCACCGGCAATCCTTATTTCTCCACCGATACCGGCGTTGTGCTGCGGGGCGTGGAGATTGAGGCTGACGCCATCCTGATGGCAAAGAATGTGGATGCCATCTATTCCGCAGACCCCAATAAGGACCCCAACGCTGTGCGTTATACCCGCCTGACCTACGATGAGGTTCTGGCCAAGCATCTGAAGGCTACCGACTCTACCGCCATGACCCTGGCTATGGATAACAACATGACCCTGGTCTGCTTCGGTCTGGCAGAGGAAAACAGCATTATCCGCGTGGTGCGCGGCGAAGAAATCGGCACCACCGTCACCAATTAAAACTTAGGAGGAACATGATTATGGCAGTGGATTTTAAGGAATACGAGAGAAGAATGGGTAAGGCCCTGGACCACCTGGCTGATGAGTTCAGCGCTGTCCGCGCAGGCCGTGCCAATGCAAAGGTTCTGGACCGCATCACCGTGGAATATTATGGCAGTGAAACACCTCTGAACGGTGTGGCTACCATTTCCTCTCCCGATGCCCGTACCCTGGTGATTTCCCCCTGGGATACCAAGCTGCTGAAGGACATCCAGAAGGCAATTCAGATCAGCGACCTGGGCATCAACCCCCAGAATGATGGCCGCGTCATCCGTCTGGTTTTCCCCCAGCTGACTGAGGAACGCCGTAAGGAGCTGGCCAAGCAGGTTAAGAAGTACTCCGAAGAGGCCAAGGTTGCCATGCGCAATATCCGCCGCGACGGTATGGACTATCTGAAGAAGCTGAAGAAGAACAGCGAGATTACCGAGGACGAGCAGAAGAAGGCTGAAAAGGATCTGCAGGATATGCTGGATAAGTATACCAAGAAGGCCGACGAAGCCCTGGCCGCCAAGGAAAAGGAACTGATGGCTATCTGATACAGCCTGATCGTATTGGGGGCGCTTGCGCCCCCAATACCGCTATTATGTGAGATGAAAGAGGTGCTTTCATGGCTCCTTCTGAGCAAAAAGCATTACCCGTCCCGGCGCATATTGGCATCATTATGGATGGCAATGGCCGCTGGGCAAAGAAGCGGGGTCTGCCCCGTACTGCCGGTCATAAGGCCGGTGCCGAGACGTTCCGCCGTATTGCAACCTACTGCGGTGAGATCGGCGTAAAATATCTGACCGTATATGCCTTCTCCACGGAGAATTGGAAACGCTCGGAAGAGGAAGTTTCCGGCATTATGCGGCTGCTGGACCGTTATCTGGATGAAGCGCTGCAGGATCTGGATAAGAAAAAGGTGAGGGCATGTTTTTACGGTGACCTGAGCCGCCTCAGCCCGGAACTGCGGAAAAAGTGTCTGGAGATTCAGGAACGCTCCAAGGACTATGAACTGCAGGTGAATTTCTGCTTTAATTACGGCGGCCGCATGGAAATCGTTCAGGCTGCCCAGCGTTTTGCCCAGGAAGTGCAAAGCGGCAAAAGAGCGCCGGAAGAACTGACGGAAGCTCTGTTTGAAAACTATCTGTACTCTGCCGGTGTTCCGGATCCGGAACTGATCATCCGGCCTTCCGGCGAGCAGCGTACCAGCAATTTCCTGCTGTGGCAGTCTGCTTATTCGGAATATGTGTTTATGAATGTACTGTGGCCTGACTTTTCTCCTGCGGACCTGGATGCGGCCATTGCAGAATATCATCGGCGTAACCGCCGATTTGGAGGCGTTTGATAGATGAAAACCCGTTTGATTTCCGCAGCGATCCTGCTGCCGGTACTGATCATTGTTCTGCTGGCATTGCCGGAAGTGGTAACTGCTGTGATGGTCGGCCTGATGGCAGCCATCGGTGCCTATGAACTGCTGCACAATACCGGCCTGGTGCAGCACAAGCGTGTGAATCTCTACTGCATGCTGTTTGCTTTCCTGGTCAGCATCTGGTGCCATGCGGATATGCCCCAGGCTTGGGGGGTACTGGGCATTCTTGTGCTGCTTGGCGCATTGTTCGGGGAAATGATGATCGACCATGTGAAGCTCAGCTTCGAAATGCTTGCCTACTGCCTGTTTGCTGCGCTGCTGGTTCCTTACCTGCTGTCTTCCGTGGTGCGTATTCTGAATATGGAAAACGGCAGACTGATCGTGGTAGTTCCGTTCCTGCTGGCATTTTTGCCGGACAGCGGTGCCTATTTTGCCGGCAGATATTTCGGTAAGCACAAGCTGGCTCCCGTAATCAGCCCCAAAAAGACTGTGGAAGGCGCCATCGGTGCCGGTATCGTGGCTGTGCTGGGCATGCTGCTGTATGCCTTTATCATGGATGTGGCATTTACTGTGGAAGTGAGCTACACCGCCGCCCTGATTTATGGCGTGCTGGGTGCTGCCGCAGATGTGTTTGGCGACCTGATGTTCTCTTCCATCAAGCGTCAGACCGGCATCAAGGACTACGGCAATCTGATTCCCGGTCACGGCGGTATTCTGGACCGGTTTGACTCTATGATGACCGTCGGCCCCCTGACGGAAGTGCTGCTGCTTGCGCTGCCTGTGGTGGTTTGAGTATGGTAAAATGTGTCAGTATTCTGGGCTCCACCGGTTCTATCGGCAGGCAGAGCCTGGACATTGTGAAGCACCTGGGTCTTTCTGTGGCAGCACTGACTGCCGGTTCCAGTGTGGGGCGTATGGCGCAGCAGTGCCGGGAATTTCTGCCCAAGCTGGCGGTGATGTCCACACAGGCTGCTGCTGCGCAGCTGGCAGAGGAAGTGAAAGACCTGCCGGTGGAAATTGCCTGGGGTGAGGAAGGCCTCATCAAAGCCGCTACCATGGAAGAAGCGGACTGTGTGATCACCGCTGTGGTGGGTATGCTGGGCCTGAAGCCGACATTGGCGGCGATCCGGGCCAAAAAGCGTATCGGCCTTGCCAATAAGGAAACCCTGGTCTGCGCCGGTGAATTGGTAATGGCGGAAGCCAGATCCTACGGTGCGGAGATTATCCCTGTGGATTCCGAGCACTCCGCGATTTTTCAGTGTCTGATGGGTTCCCGGCACTCCCGGGAGGTTGAGCGGATTATCCTGACCTGCTCCGGCGGCCCCTTCTTTGGGATGGATCGGGAAGCGCTGGCTAAGGTAACCAAGGCCGATGCTTTGAAGCACCCCAACTGGAAGATGGGCCCCAAAATCACCATCGACTGTGCCACACTGATGAACAAGGGCCTGGAAGTAATCGAAGCCATGCGGCTGTATAACATGCCTTCGGAACAGGTGGATGTGGTGATCCATCGCCAGAGCATTGTCCACAGCATGGTGGAATTCTGCGACGGTGCGGTGATGGCGCAGCTGGGTGCGCCGGATATGCGGCTGCCCATTCAGCTGGCCTTTACCTATCCCGAGAGAACAAACTGTATTGTGGATAAGCTGGATCTTACCCAATGCGGAAGCCTGACCTTCTGCCAGCCGGATATGCAGGCTTTCCCATGCCTGGCGCTGGCCAGAGAATGTGCCAAGGCTGGCGGCACCGCATGCCCTGCCATGAACGGCGCCAATGAGGAAGCGGTTTCTATGTTTTTGAATGACGAGATCGGCTTCTACGATATTTATCACCGGGTCGCCCGGGCTGTGGATGCTGTGCCCTTTGTGGCAGAGCCTACCCTGGAGCAGATCCTGGAGGCGGACCGCCTGGCCAGACTGGCGGTAAAAAATTCCTGATAGGAAACGAGGATTTCCATGAGCGTTCTTTTTGCGATTTTATTATTTAGTCTTTTGATTTTTGTCCATGAGCTGGGTCACTTTCTGGCTGCAAAGCTTTCCGGTGTCCAGGTCAACGAATTTTCCATGTTTATGGGTCCCGCCATTGCCAAATGGCAGAGAGGAGAAACTCTCTATTCCATCCGCTGCCTGCCCATTGGCGGCTATTGTGCCATGGAAGGCGAGAATGGCGACAGCGATAATCCCAGATCCTTTGGCGCCGCTGCCTGGTGGAAGCGGCTGATCATTCTGGTGGCCGGTGCCGCCATGAATTTCCTGGTGGGTGTGCTGATTGTGGCCATTGTGCTGTTCTGCCAGCCTTACTATGTCACCCCTGAAATTGTCACAGTGGAACCCTGGAGCATGCTGGGCGGCGAGACCGGCCTGCAGGCGGGGGATCTGATCGTAGAATTTGACGGAAAGCCCGTCCGCATCTATGAAGACTTTACCCTGGCTACCATGCTGCTGCCCGATGGCAACCATGATATTACCGTGCTGCGGGGTGGAGAAAAGGTTTTACTGGAATCCGTGCCTATGGTGCGCCAGCTGGTAGAGTATGAGGACGGCAGTCAGTCCATGCTCTACGGTATCAGCTTTGGTACGGTGGACACCACGGCCCAATCGGTTCCCGGACGGATCTGGCCCACGGCCATCAACTATGTCCGCTCCGTGTTACTGAGCCTTCGGATGCTGTTTAACGGCCAGGCCGGTGTGAAGGATATGGGCGGCCCGGTGAAGATCGTGCAGATGATGTCGGAGGTGGCGGAAGCTTCCGGCAGCGTGAACTATGCCCTTTTGAATCTGCTGGATTTTGGCGCTATGATTGCCATCAATCTGGCTGTGATGAACCTGCTGCCGTTCCCTGCGCTGGATGGCGGCCGTGTGCTGGGCTTGGTGCTGACCACTGCTGTGGAGGGCATCACCAGAAAGAAGATCGATCCCAAGTATGAAGGCTATATCCATGCCGCCGGTATGATTATCCTGCTGGCCTTTATGGGCTTCATTATGCTCAAAGATATTTGGGGACTGTTTTAAGGAGACACTATGACCAGACAAATTCTGGTGGGCGGCGTACCCATTGGCGGAGGCGCTCCCATTGCCATTCAGTCTATGCTCAATACCCCCACCAACGATGTGGCGGCATCTCTGGCGCAGATCCGTAAGCTGCATACTGCGGGCTGCCAGATCGCCCGTCTTGCTGTGCCCAATATGGAAGCGGCAAGGGCTTTTGCCCAGATTTGCAAAGAAAGCCCCCTGCCCCTGGTGGCGGATATTCATTTTGACTACAAGCTGGCCATTGCCGCTGCCGAAGGCGGCGCTGCCAAGATCCGCATCAACCCCGGCAATATCGGCGGGGAAGACCGGGTGGAGGCCGTTGTGAATGTCTGCAAAGCCCGGAACATTCCCATTCGCATCGGCGTCAACGGCGGCAGTTTGGATAAGCGGCTTTTGGAGAAATACGGCCATCCCACTGCGGAAGCCCTGGTGGAAAGCGCCTTTGCGCACATTGCGCTGCTGGAGAAGTTTGGCTTCTATGATACCTGCGTATCCATGAAGTCCTCCACCGTGCCTACCATGGTAAAGGCCGCCAGGCTATTCCGGGAGCGGTGCGATTACCCGCTGCACATCGGCGTGACGGAAACCGGCCCTGTGAAAATGGGCCTGATGAAATCTGCCATGGGCATCGGTGCGCTGCTGCTGGACGGCATCGGCGATACCATTCGGGTAAGCCTGACCGATGACCCTGTGGAAGAGGTCTATGCTGCCAAGGATATTCTGAAAGCCGCGGGACTGCGGAAAGAGGGCGTGAACATCATTTCCTGCCCCACCTGCGGCAGAACCCGGATTGATCTGATCAGCCTGGTAAACCAGGTGGATGCCGCCCTGAAAGACTGTGAAAAGCCCCTTACCGTGGCGGTTATGGGCTGCGTAGTCAATGGCCCCGGTGAAGCCCGGGAAGCCGATATCGGCATTGCCGGCGGTGACGGCTGGGGCATGCTCTTTGAAAAGGGCGAACCGGTGGAAAATCTGCCCTATGAGCAGCTGCTCGGCGCCCTGCTGAAACGAATCGAGAACCTGTGAGGAAACTATGCAAGAGCACATTCTTTTCCTGAATATGTTCAGCCAGTATCAGCCGCCTGAGGACATCCGCGATGTCCTGTCACAGGCGGCTGTGGTTGCTGCGGACATTGATCCCCAGCGGCGCAGGGTTGAGGTGTGCGTTCACAATGAACAGTATCTGCCTCAGCGGATTTTGAAAACCGTCGGCGAAGATGTGGCTGCCGCCTACGGTTTGAATCAGGTGGAGATTCTGGCTACCCATCCGGCCCATCAGCTGCAGTGCATAGAGCCCCAGGAACTGCAGGATCTGTTTGTTGCCCAGAATTCCATGAACCGTGGCAGCCTGGCAGGTGCCCGGTGGGAGTGGGAAGGCAGTACCTTGCACATACATCTGGCTGGAAACGGCATGAAGCTTTTGGAAGAAGCTATCCCTGCGGTGAAGCAGCAGCTGCAGCAGCGCTTTGACACAGCTGTGGTGTTTTCGATCCATGTGGGAAAGAACCTGGAAGGACAGGCTCTTTTCGATGAGATGGAAAAGATCCGGGTTCAGGCGGCTGGCACAATCCCCAGCAGTTCTGCGCCCCAGGCCGCTGCAAAACCCCAGGCCCCGCAGCCTGCGGAAAGTATTTATGGCAAGCCTTTCAAGGGCGCGGCAGTTTCCATGAAGGAATTGGATCTGAATATGGGCGGCGTCATCGTGGAAGGCAAGGTCTTCGCGGTGGAGCACAAGGAACTGAAAAAGCGCAATGCCTGGGTCATTAACTTCGATATGACCGACAATACCGGCGCCGTACGGATCAACCGCTTCATGGAAAGCAATGAAGCCAAACCCATTCTGGACAGCGTGAAAGTGGGTTCCATCCTGCGGGTGCAGGGCAAGCCTACGGTAAATAATTTTGATAACGAGATGGTGCTGAAGCCCTACGCCATTATGTCCGGCACCATGGAAAAACGCAAGGATACCGCCCCGGGCGAAAAGCGCGTGGAGCTGCACCTGCATACCTCCATGAGTAACATGGACGCCCTCACCAGCACCAAGGATGCCATCAAGCAGGCAGCCGCCTGGGGCCACAAGGCCATCGCCATTACAGATCATGGCTGCTGCCAGTCCTTTACCGATGCGCTGCATGTGGTGGAAGCCTGGGGCGGCGGCCCCAAGGTTGCCGGTACGGATGATGTGATCAAGATCCTCTATGGCTGCGAGGGCTACTATGTCAACGATGTGGATGACCGCATTGTGGTGCATGGAACCAAGGATATGACCTTCGACCAGGAATTTGTAGCCTTTGACCTGGAAACCACCGGCCTTTCTTCCCGCACGGACAAGATTATCGAGATCGGCGCAGTGTTGTTCCGGGGCGGCAAAGAAGTGGATCGGTTCCAGACCTTCGTGGACCCCGGCCGGAAACTGGAAAAGAAGATCGTGGATCTTACCGGCATCACCGATGATATGCTCCGGGGTGCCCCTTCCATTCAAGAGGTGATGCCCAAATTCATGGAATTCTGCGGCGACCGGGTGCTTGTGGCCCACAATGCGGATTTTGATACCGGCTTTGTTCGCGCTGCCTGCAAGGAACTGGGCTTGCCGTATACCCTGACCTCGGCGGATACCCTGATCCTTGCCCAGAACCTGATGCCCCAGCTGAATAAATTCAAGCTGGATATCGTGGCGAACGCTCTGAGTTTGCCGGAATTCAACCATCACCGGGCAGCGGACGACGCCAATATCTGCGGCCTGATCATGGAAAAATTCTTCGCCATGCTGAAAGAGCAGGGTATCGAAACCCTGCAGGCCATCAATCCTGCCATGGAGCGCCTCCGTTCTGCCAGCCGCATTGGTGACCGTCACGCACGGCATATTATCCTTTTTGCCAAAAACCAGGTAGGTCTTCGGAATCTCTATCATCTGATTTCCGATTCCAACCTGAAATACTTTAAGCGGGTACCCCGTATTCCCAAATCCCAGCTGCTGGAGCTTCGGGAAGGCCTGATCATCGGCTCTGCCTGCGAAGCGGGCGAATTGTATCAGGCGGTGATGGCCCACAAGAGTGAGGAAGAACTCAAGCGCATTGCGGCCTTCTACGATTTCCTGGAGATCCAGCCCCTGTCCAATAACCGGTTCATGCTTACCAAGGGGATCGTGCAGGAGGAAGAAGAGATCCGTGAATTCAACCGCACCATTGTCCGTCTGGGCGAAGAACTGGGCAAGCCTGTGGTTGCTACCGGAGATGTCCACTTCCTGAATCCGGAGGATGAGATTTTCCGGCACATTCTGCTGGCTACCAAGGGCTTTGAGGACTGCGATAATGAAAACCCCCTCTACTTCCGCACCACCGATGAGATGCTGAAAGAATTCGCCTATCTGGGTGAAGAAAAGGCCTATGAAGTGGTTGTGACCAACACCAATCTCATTGCGGATATGTGCGAGACCCTGCGACCTGTGCCGCACAATCTGTTCGCGCCCAAGATCGAAAACTCTGTGGAAGACCTGAAGAGCCTGGTGTACGGAAAATTCCATCGGCTTTACGGTGAAAATCCCCCGGAATTGTTCGTAAAACGCGTGGAAACAGAGCTGCACGATATTATCTCCTGCCACTACGATGTGATCTACATGTCTGCCCAGCGACTGGTGCAGAATTCTCTGGAACATGGCTACCTGGTTGGCTCCCGTGGTTCCGTTGGTTCGTCCATCGTGGCCTATATGTCCGGCATTACGGAGGTGAACTCCTTCCCGCCGCATTACCGCTGCCCCAATCCCCAGTGCAAGCACACCATTCTGGATGTGCCCAAGGAGTGGGGCTGCGGCGCGGATTTGCCGGATGCCCAGTGCCCCCTGTGCGGCACACAGCTGGAAAAAGATGGCTTCAATATTCCCTTTGAAACATTCCTGGGCTTCGGCGGCGATAAGGTGCCGGATATCGACCTGAACTTCTCCGGCGAATATCAGGCAAAAGCCCACCAGTACTGCATTTCCATGTTCGGTTCTTCCCATGTGTTCCGTGCCGGTACCATCGGCACGGTGGCGGAGAAGACGGCCTTCGGTTATGTGAAGAAGTATCTGGAAGAACGGGGCAAGACCGCTACCAACGCAGAGAAGTCCCGGCTGGCTTCCGGCTGCGTGGGTGTGCGGCGTACTACAGGCCAGCACCCCGGCGGTCTGGTGGTTATCCCCCAGGAAAATGAAATCTGGGATTTCTGCCCGGTGCAGCATCCTGCAGACGATCCCAAGTCCGACCAGATCACTACCCATTTTGAATACCACTCCATGGAAGAGAATCTTCTGAAGCTGGACATGCTGGGACACGATGACCCCACCATGATCCGTATGATGGAGGATATGACCGGCGTGGATGCCAAGACAATCCCTCTGGATGATAAGGGCACCATGTCCATCTTCACCACATCCAAAATCCTGGGCTATGAAGATGACAAGATCCTGGGCCCCACCGGTGCCGTTGGCGTGCCGGAATTCAATACCCGGTTTACCCGCGGCGTTCTGCTGGACACCATGCCGGAGAAATTCGATTTCCTGGTGCGAATCTGCGGCTATACCCACGGTACAGATGTGTGGCTGGGCAACGCCAAGGACTTGATCAACTCCAAAACCGCCACAGTGGACCAGACCATCGGTGCCCGTGACGATATTATGATCTACCTGATCTCCTGCGGCATGCCGGATAAGCGGGCATTCAAGATTATGGAATCCGTCCGTAAGGGCAAGGGTCTGCCCCCCGGTGCGGAGGAAGAAATGGTGGCAGCAGGCGTTCCCGGCTGGTATATCGGCTCCTGCAAGAAGATCAAGTATCTGTTCCCAAAGGCCCACGCAGTGGCCTACTGCATGATGGCGTTTCGAATTGCCTGGTTCAAGGTGTATCACCCCCTGGCGTTCTACGCGGCCTATTTTTACCGCCGCAGCCAGAAGGGTGGCTTTGATGCCGGGCTTATGACCCAGGGTATGGACGCGGTAATGGCCAATATCAAGGCAATCGACGGCAACGACGATGCCACCGATAAAGACGAAGATATGCTCATCACCCTGGAAGTGGCCTATGAATATTATCTCCGGGGCTTTGAATTCCTGCCCATTGACCTCTACAAGAGTGAAGCCAAGAAGTTCGTTATTGAAGACGGCAAGCTGCGCCCGCCCTTTGTGGCCATCTCCGGCCTGGGTGAAAGTGCTGCGGAAGATCTGGTGGAGGGCAGAAAGGGCCAGCAGTTCCTTTCCATTGAAGAAGTTGCCCTGGCATGCCCCAAGGTTTCCAAGACCCATATCCAAATGCTCAAAGAGGCCGGTGCCTTCGGCAGTCTGCCGGATACCAGCCAGGTAAGTTTGTTCTGATGATTTAGGAGGTAGCGCTATGCAAGATATTGGTATGCAGTTTCATATCCACTGCAAGGAAGGGGATGTGGGCCGGTATGTGTTCCTGCCCGGTGACCCCGGCCGCTGTGAGGCCATTGCAGCCCATTTTGACGATCCGGTGCATATTGGCATGAACCGGGAATACAACATCTACACCGGCACGCTGCTGGGCCAGAAAGTCAGCGTCTGCTCCACCGGCATCGGCGGCCCCTCTGCCTCCATTGCCATGGAAGAACTGGCAGCCATCGGCGCGGATACCTTCATCCGCATCGGCACCTGCGGCGGCATCCATCTGGATGTGCTGCCCGGTGATGTGGTGGTGGCCACCGGCGCCATCCGCTATGAGCATACCTCTCTGGAATATGCCCCCATTGAATTCCCGGCCGTGCCGGACTTCGAAGTTACCGCAGCTCTGAAGGCCGCAGGCGAGGATTTGGGCTTCCGCACCCATACCGGCGTTGTCCAGTGCAAGGATGCTTTCTACGGCCAGCATGCCCCTGAGAAGTCCCCTGTGTATTATGAGCTTTTGCAGAAGTGGGAATCCTGGAAGCGCCTGGGCGTCAAGGCCAGCGAGATGGAATCCGCCGCGCTGTTTGTGGTGGCTTCCGCGCTGAATGTCCGCTGCGGCAGCTGCTTCCACGCCGTGTGGAATCAGGAGCGGGAGAAGCTGGGCATGGCTATGCCCATGACGGAAGATACTTCCGGTGCCATCCGGGTGGGCATTGAAGCCATGAAGCGCATCATTGCCGCCGATCAGAAGAAGGGTTGACAAGGAATCCTTCCGGGGCTATAATACAGAAAAACTACGAAAAAGGAGTGAACTTCATGATGCACCTCGTGTTTGCATGGAACAGAAGTCTCGCTCCCAATGCTGTGACCCGCTGAACCGGCGGAGAAATTGGCATAGTAAGGCGCAGGCTTCGGCCTGCGCCGTTTTTGTTTTTAGGAGGGGGAGCCCGTTGCAGAACAGGAAAGTGTCTATACAGCCGATGACCCGTGAGATGTGCCACAAGTTCTATAAGGGCTTCCGGAACGATCCCGCTATCGGGCATTATTATGAATATATCTACACCCCGGAGATTGCCGACCGCTACTTTGATACCAATTCTGTTCCAGACAGAAGATTATTTGCAATCCTTGTTGACGGACAGATTGTTGGCGAATGTAAGCTGAAGTACATTGATATGGATAAACGAGAGTGCAGCATGGGCATCCATTTGCGGGATGATTCCGTTAAAGAAAAGGGATATGGAACGCAGGCCGAGCGCCTGATCCTCCAATATGCCTTTGAGGAACTGGGGATGATTGCTGTTAATGCAGATGCCGTGCTGAAGAATACCAGGAGCCAGCATGTGCTTGAGAAGGTTGGTTTTCAATATGTCCGCGAGGATGATGTCTTTAAGTATTACCGGTGTGAAAAGAAATGAGGAAAACAAGTGAAAGCAAGACTGAAACAGATGCTGCGTGCAGACAATTCCTTTTCTGAAAACAGAGATATTGCTATGTATGAGTTTGGTTTGTCGAGAGAGAAGCACTATGATGTTCTCGTTGTTGCCCCCGGCTGGAAACCGACTAAAATTATGCCAGACTATGATGTGGAAATTACCTGCACCAAGGAACATAGCTATATTTCCGGTTATGAGGTAAAGGGAGATGATTTTCTCATTGGATGGATACAGTGTTCCACGGGTGCAAGCAGTTTAATTGATGAATTATCTACCTGTGCATATCTGAACTTTGATAAGATGGTCTTTGTGGGTGCTGTAGGCAGTCTGGTGCCTGAGATTGGCTTGGGTGCTCTATGTACCCCTCAATGGAGTATCTCCGGCAACCTGGCTAACGGCTATCTTCTGGAAGACATTTGGCAATACAAGCCATTTGGAAAGGTTTACCCCAATGACCCAACCTTTGTGCGGCAAGTGGTAGAGCGTTACCCGGATATGCTCCAGACCCCGGTGTTTTGCACCGACTCCATTTTCTGTGAGTATTCCCATTTGGACTTTATCAAGTCCTTTGGTACGAAGCTCATTGAAATGGAAACCAGCTCTTTCTATTTGATGGCAGATTTGATGGAAAAGCCTGCTATTGCGCTAATGGCGGTTTCCGACAATTCGGCCAACGGCGACCCCTTGGTAGGGCGCACAGAGGAACAAAAGCGGCTGTATAACATCACCCGGAAACAGGTGATTCCAAAGATTATTATAGATATTGCAAGGATGGGGATGCGGGATGTTAAGTAAAGATCAATACCTGGCTGATCCCTGCAAGACAGCATCGATCCCGTACTGGAAAGCACAATCCATAGCCATCCCGGATGGCATGAAGATTCTGCACCAGGACGAATATGACTATGCAGAAAACCAGCACTTTGTAGACGAGCCTTATTTCCGACTGATCCATAATCTGAAAGACTTAGCCGAGCCGGTACTGCCACAGGGCTATTCCCTCTGCACCGCCACACTTTCCGAGTATGCAGCACATATCAACAGTTGTTATGATGGAATTGGCATCACCGAGGAAGAACTGCGAAGCTACACCTTCCGGCCTGTTTATGATGCAGCTCTGTGGCTTGCAGTCAAGGACGAGCACACCGGCAAAATAGTGGCAACAGGCATTGCCGAGCTGGATCATGAAATCGGTGAGGGTATCTTGGAATGGATTCAGGTATCACAAGGCCACAGAGGAAAAGGATTGGGTGGATATATCGTTTTGGAACTGCTGCGGCGCATGAAGTATAGAGCAGACTTCGTTACTGTATCCGGACAGTGCAGCAATCTTACGAATCCGGAAAGGATCTACCGCAAATGTGGCTTTACCGGGAATGCTGTGTGGCATGTTTTGAAAAAGCATAAATATTGCGAAAGCACTGAATGAGTCAGGCCAAATAATTACCGGATGCATAGCATTTGCGGAAAAATGTGGTTTAAAGGAGCGTGTGAGAACATGAAACTGGTGCTGATTGTAGGCAATGGCGCAGTGGGGAAAATGACGGTTGGCCAGGAACTGATGAAGCTGACTGGCCTGCGGCTGTTTCATAACCATATGACCATCGAGCCTGTGCTGGAGATTTTCGGAACATTCCACACCGATGCGATTTTGCAAATGCGGGAAGTGATTTTTCGGGAATTTGCAAAGTCAGACAATTATGGAATGATCCATACCATCATGTGGGCCTTTGATATGCAGCAGGATTGGGACTATATCAACCATGTGGTGGATATTTTCCAAGAACATAACGCCGAAATCTACTGCGTGGAACTGGTGGCACCCCAGGAGATCCGCCTGCAGCGCAATGAAACGCCCAACCGTCTGGCCCATAAAGCATCCAAGCGGGATATTACCGGTTCCCGGGAGCGTGTCATCGCCATGGATGAAAAATTCCGCCTGGAAAGCAACCCTGGGGAAATTCCCTTTGAAAACTATATGCGTATCGATAATTCCAATCTGGAGCCGGATGTGGTGGCGGCAATGATCAAAGAACGGTTTGCCTTATAATATTGAAGATGCAGCCTGGAACAGGAGTTTTATTTATGAGAGTTGCTGTACTATCCGACATACACTCTAATTACTATGCGTTTAAGGCCTGCTATGAGGACGCTATAGGGTGCGGAGCAGAGATGTTCATTTTCCTGGGTGACTATGTTTCTGATCTTTCGGAACCCCGGAGAACCATGGATCTTGTGCATGAGATTCAATCCCAATATCCTACTGTTTGTCTGCGTGGCAATCGAGAGGGATATATGCTGGATTGCGAAAGCGGTAGAAGCAATTTCAACCGTGGTTCCAAGTCCGGTTCTCTCTTGTTTACATACGAGCATTTGCGCAAGAAAGATTTGGAGTTTATTCGTGGACTCAAAATTTCTGACACCACTATAATTGAAGGTGTCGGAATTGAAATCGCCCACGCTGCTATGGATAATGATAGGTATTATTTTGACAGCAACGACGGTCATACTGCCGATATTTTCCCGCAGATGAAGTGTGACTATTTGCTTACCGGTCATAGCCACAAGCAGTATATTCAGCGAAATGCTGGTAAGACGATTATCAATCCCGGATCGGTAGGTATCCCCCAGGGTGGCACACGAAACCCGCAATACGCTCTGCTGGATGTTGTGGATGGCAATGTTGCTTGCAAGTTCCGTGAAGTGCATTACGATATGGCAGATGCTATTCGCGCTCAATTTGCCAGTGGTCTTGTGGACTATGCAAAATGTTGGGCGATTGGCATACTTTACGATATAATTACCGGAGAAGAATGGGCGCTGAAGCTTCTCCGACGCGTCGGGGAAAGCGGTGACTTCTACAATGAGGAAGTATGGAGAACAGCCTCCGTGGAACTTGGTATGAAGCACACAGAGCAGGAAATTTTGGAGTGGTACAAAAATGGATATGTCTCTTGGATTTAAGCTGATTGGAAAAGAAAAAGTATCGTTTTACAAAGATGCTGCGGGGAATGATATTGCCTTTGACGGCGGTATTTTCGAAATGGAGAAAGGATAACGCATGGCTACTTGGGTAACACATTTGATGATCGCGGACAGTGTTCTAAAATACTTTCCTGAACTGGACAAACGCGGTTTCTGCGTAGGTAATATTGCACCGGATTGTAATGTGGAAAACGATGACTGGACTGTATTTACCCCGTCCAGAGAAGTAACCCATTGGATGCAGGGACAGCGGAAAAAGGCCTCTGACTGCGATGCCTTTTACGAGGAATACATGGTAAAGCGTAAAGATCGTATACAATCTACCGAAGAATATGCCTTCCTGCTGGGTTACTATGCACATCTGATCACGGATGCGGCATTCCAGAAGATGATCCGTGAGGAGGAACGTGTTAGAGCAGTCTGGCAGCGTATTAAGGCCAATGCAACTTTGCGGGAAAGATCTGCAGGCATGGAAGAAAGTTGGGATAACGCAAAGAAGCTGATCCCCAAACGGGTATGGACAGGCCAGATTTATTCTTTGGAGGCGGAGTATCTGAACGCGCATCCGCATTCCGGTTACCTGACAGAGATTCTTCCTTTGAAGCATTTTCCTGACTACATTGAGTATCTTCCTGCGGGTGCAATTGTCAGAAAAATTGGTGTGATGGGGTATCTGCCCAAGGTTACCCATAAGGAAAGTGATTTGATTGCGATTTCCCGAACAGAATACGAAAAATTCTGCAAGGACGCAATTCAAATTGTTTTGGAGAAGTTTCGTCCTGAAATAAGAGAACATAACAGCGAAGGAAAATAAGCATGATACTGGAAGAAATCAAGATTCGTAGATTGGCAGGACAGCATCTGCTTGCACCGGCGGATACGCAGACCGTGGTAAAGGATTTATGCGGCTTGCAGGCGCAGTTTTTGAGCCATGCTTTGCACGGGCTTTCGATCCGTGCCGGTGAAGTGAACACGGAAGGACTTGTAAAGAGCTGGACGAACCGGGGTACGATGCATCTGTTTTGCGCGGAAGATCTGCCGCTGTTTTTGCATGCAGGAAGAACGCATTTTCTCCGGAGTATAGATACTTTGGAATCGGATGCCTATATCAGCGCAGCGCGAAAAGCCTATTTCGCAGACTTGATCGTGGATGCAGTTGCCCGGGGAATCGAGGAACGGGAAGCGCTGAAAGCAATCTGCGAAAAGGCCGGTATGGGGGAAACGGAAGGGAAAAGCCTGTTTGATCCCTGGGGCGGCCTGATCCGTGCGCTGTGTGAAACCGGTCGGCTTTGCCACAAAGTCCAGGAAAAGAAAGCGTATCAGATTTGCCCGGCGTTCCAGCCGATAGCAGAGGAACCTGCCCGGTTGGAACTTGCCCGCCGGTATTTCACCCACTTTGGCCCCGCCACAGTGAAGGATGCTGCCTACTTTTTTGGCACAACCCAAACCAAAGTCAAAACATGGCTGAAAGCGCTTCCTGTTTCGGAAACCGTGCTGGATGGCAAAACCTATTTCTATATCGATCATGGATTGACGGATGGTACACTTCCGGATTGCCTGTTCCTTGCAGGCTTTGACCAGCTTATGCTGGGCTATGAGAAAACGGAAAGCCTGTTTCTTCCCGGGGAGCATATGCGTGATATCTTTAATCTTTCGGGTATTGTCCGCCCCGCAATTCTTGTGGAGGGGAATGTGGTTGGCTGGTGGAATCTGAAAGGCCGGAAGCTTTCCGTTATGCTGCTTGAAAACTGTGACACGGCGCGGATTGCCCGGACTGCGCACAGTCTTTGGAACCATATCAAGCAGATTGATTTCCAATAATTATGTGAGGAAAAAACGATGACTGTAGACATGGAATTCAGAAATCGGATTATCGCGGAGCATATGGGAAAGCTGGTCCATGTGATTGTGGATCGTCCCATTGGCTACCGGCATGGCAATATCACATACCCCATTAACTATGGCTACATACCGGGCATTGTTGCCGGTGACGGGGAAGAACAGGATGCCTATATTCTGGGTGTCAGCGAGCCCGTTGCGGAATTTGACGGGCAGGTGGTAGCTGCTATCCGCAGGAAGAATGACTGCGAGGATAAGCTGGTGGTTACCCCGGTTGGAACGGTATATCATCAGGGGCAAATTGCGGAAGCAGTGCGCTTTCAGGAACAATACTTTGTCAGTACCGTCGATTCTCTGTTTCGGAAATCCTGCGGCGTGATTCCTTTCAGACAGAACGGAGGAGAGTTGGAATATTTGATTCTGCTCCAGACAAACAACTGCTGGAGCTTCCCCAAGGGACACATGGAGGCGGGAGAATCGGAAGAAGAAACTGCACTGCGGGAGCTTCGGGAAGAAACCGGCTTACATGCCAGGCTCATTGCCGGAAAGAAAGCCATTTCCGAATACGATATCCCGCCTTATACCAGAAAACAGGTGGTGCTGTTCCTGGGGGAAGTGGAAGGCAATGTGATTCCCCAGGAAGCGGAAGTGCAAAATTATCAATGGGTGGAGGCGGAGGAACTGCCCGCCTATCTGCACCCGGATACATACAGGGTGTGCAGGGAACTGCTGAGGTGAGTTCATGGGCTTATATGAAGAACTTGTGAGAAAAAACCTGATCGACAAAGGCTGGTCAGGGGATCAAAAATACTGCGCGGTTACAGCAGACGGCGCAAAGTATTTGCTTCGGATCGCGCCCATGGAACGGCTCGAACGGAAGAAACGGGAATTTGAGAAAATGGGGGAAGTGGCGGCATTGGGAATTCCCATGTGTCTGCCCATAGAATTCGGCATCTGTGAAGGGGGCGTGTACGCCATCCAAAGCTGGATCGATGGCAACGATGCGGAGGACGCTGTGACGGCCATGGACGCATCAGCCCAGTACCGCTATGGATTGGACGCTGGGCGCATCCTTAGAAAAATACATACCATTCCGGCCCCTGCCGACGCCCCGGACTGGGAAACCCGCTTCAATGCCAAGATCGACCGGAAAATTGCCATGTACGAAGCATGCCCGCTGAAATATGATTGCGGCAGCGAAGCATTTCTGAAATACATCGCAAAGCACCGACACCTGCTGCAGGGCAGACCCCAGAGCTATCAGCATGGTGATTATCACATCGGCAATATGATGATCGATAAGTCCGGTGTTTTGAACATTATTGATTTTGATCGGGATGACTTCGGCGATCCCTGGGAGGAATTTAACCGGATCGTCTGGTGTGCCCAGGCAGCGCCTGCCTTTGCCAGCGGCATGGTGGACGGCTACTTTGCAGGGGAAGTCCCTATGGAATTCTGGAAGCTGCTGGCGCTGTATATCAGCACCAATACCCTCAGCTCTCTGCCCTGGGCGATTCCCTTCGGAGAAAAAGAAATACAAGTGATGCGGAATCAGGCTACTCAGGTACTTGCGTGGTACGATGGAATGGCAATTGTGGTGCCTTCTTGGTATCTGAAAATGAAATAAGGAGAAGACCTATGTCAAGAATCGAAAGAGTTGAATTTACAAATATGTGCATGGTCTGCGACGGCAGCCGGGTTGTGGTGATAGACCGAAAAAAGCAGGACTGGCCGGGTGTAACTTTCCCCGGTGGTCATGTAGAACTGGGAGAATCGTTCACGGATGCAGTGATCCGTGAGGTGCAGGAAGAAACCGGACTTAATATCCGTTCCCCGCAGTTATGCGGCATCAAAGACTGGTGCGAGAATCAGTGCAGATATGTAGTGCTGTTTTATAAGACAACCAAGTTTGAGGGTGAATTGCGTTCCAGTTCTGAAGGTGAAGTTTGGTGGGAGGATATAGCAAACCTTGCTAATCTCAAGCTGTCTTTGGATATGAATGATATGCTCCGGGTTTTTACGGAAGAAGATTTAAGCGAGTTCTTCTATTACCAAGAAGGTAACGAGTGGAAATATGATTTGAAATAGTAAGGAGGAAGAACGATATGGAAGAATTCATTTTAATAAGACCGACGAGCGAGTACGCAAGTCAGCTGGCAGAATACAGACAGGAGTTTCTGGACGCAGACAACTCCATGGACGGTTGCGGTCCTTTACGCAGATTTGGAAATCCCGAAGAATACATACAGGTGTGCAAGGATTACGAAAATCCCGAAACGGTTCCTTCTCATTTAGTTCCTGCTACACAATTTCTTTTTATCCGCAAGAGCGACAACAAGCTTGTAGGAATGATCCAAATTCGCCACCGTTTTAATGATTTTCTTGAGAAGTACGCAGGTCATATCGGCTATTCCGTAAGACCGAGCG
Organism: Oscillospiraceae bacterium; assembly: GCA_017435525.1. GTDB lineage: Bacteria > Bacillota > Clostridia > Oscillospirales > Oscillospiraceae > Faecousia. The sequence continues at coordinate 22,272 of JAFSEW010000015.1, forward strand.
AACGGCGTAAGGGATACGCCAAGGAAATGTTGAAAACAGCACTCCCTTTCTGCAAGCAGATAGGTATTAACAAAGTACTGATTGCTTGTATTGACGGCAACACCGGAAGCGAAAAGACCATTCTTGCAAATGGCGGCTTGTACGAATCCACGGTACACGAACCGAACGGAGACAGAGATTTGAAAAGGTTTTGGATAACACTTTGATGCAAGTGGAGAATAGAATGGATATTAAAAAGTTTTGGGATGCTGTGCTGCGGCAGGATGCAGATACCATCCGTGAATACTTTCATCCCGACGCATGGGTGAACTGGCATAATACCAATGAGCATTTCACCGTGGAGGAATTCATCCAGGCGAACTGCGAGTATCCCGGCGAGTGGGATGGCGAAGTGAAGCAGATTATTACCACTGATACCCATATCATTACTGCCACCCATGTGTACAACAAGGATGGGAGTATGTCCTGTCACGCCACTTCCTTTATTCGTATGGTGGATGGAAAGATTGCTTCCATCGATGAATACTGGGGCGATGATGGCCCCGCTCCCCAATGGCGGCAGGACAAGCATATTGGAACAAAGATGGAATGAGGGATTAGCTATGAGATTTCTTGAAACTGACCGTCTGTTTCTTCGTAATGTTGCAGCGAAGGATGCAGATATTATGCACGACTATCGCAACAACGAGATCTGTGCCCGGTATCAGCGAGGACAGACAAAGGACTATGACGGCATCGTGGCCTTGGTGGAGCGCCGCAAGGATGATGTGATGTCCGTGGATGCTCCCTTCATGGTAGCTGTTGCGTTGAAGGAAACCGACGAGATGGTGGGCGAAATCGTAGTTATGCCCAAAGATGGGACGATCAGCCTGGGATACACATTCTCCTATAAGCACCACCGGAAAGGCTATGCCTTTGAAGCACTGACTGCCCTTATCAATATGCTCCATAAGCAATACCCGGAATGGGACTTCATCAGCTTCACCGAACCGGAAAACGAGCCAAGTATGGCATTGCTGAAGAAGCTGGGCTACAAGGATATGGGTTATATTCCGTCCATGGAATCCCAGGTGTTCGGCAAATGGACAACTCCAGCAACGGAAGCAGAGATTGCAAAGGCAGTAAATGGAAATTAAACAATTATGGACATACAACGAATAAATACATACGATGACAAACGCTTTTCCCAAACAGTTCTGCATCAGCATGGATGCTTTTTAGCGGATGGAAAGCCTTATGAGGTGGAAATCATTTCTGAATATGAAGCGATAATCTACGGAGAAGATCAAACGGTGTATTCAGAGATCATTGAAGAATTCCGCTTCTACACTCCGCATATCACCCGGTTTTATAACAGAGATGGACAGATTGTTAAGGAGTATCCTCCCGCACAGCTATTGACTCTGCGGTTGGATCAGATTCAACCGTCGCAGTTTTTCGTGGACGAGGATAAGATCGCAGCTATCAGTTCTTTCATTCACAAACCGCAGGATATTATTATTCAAGTGATTCCAAACGCGGATCGATTCATTTCTCTGGATGGACATACCCGGTTATACTATGCGGTTATGAAAGGTTGGGAGTGTGTCCGGGCAGTGGTAGAGTCATCTGATAACTGGGTATATAAGTTTGTGACTGAAGCTCAGACACGAGGAATCTATACCCCGAACGAAATGACCTTACTGAGTCACCATGAATATGAG
>JAFSEW010000016.1 GCA_017435525.1 Oscillospiraceae bacterium
ACCGCATACGCAGCAGGAATTGACAATACCGTTTCTGCCGTTGAGTTGAAAGAGGGCGAAAATATCCCTGTCAGCTTCTTTGAAGCAAATAACGGATTAAAAGGCTTTATTTTCTCTTACAAAACGGATAAACCGCAGAATCATATTTCCTTATCTATTATGACAGACGGAGCACAGACTACCATTGGTCAGCAGATCGAAGCAATCAATGGTCTGGAATTGAGTAAGGAAAATATCTATGTATTCTACATCCCGAAGCCGGATCAGCCTGCTCCGTACAGCGTACCGCTGACTATGGAGGATGAAGCATCGAACACGCTTGCACTGCTCAATGTGGTAATCGAAGAAACCGCAGAAGGCTATACCGCAAGAATTGACAGCTTCACGATTTATGAAAAAACAACTAAACCGGCAAAGTAAAGGAGTGTGATTGTATGAAAAAGTTGATAGCATTAGTTTTGGCATTGGTCTGTGTGCTTGGCTTGGTGGGCTGTGGTAAGACAGAAAACATTATTTTCCCTTTTTCTGCGTCGGATGTAGAAACCGTTGAATCCTACTATGACGACGGTGGCTCTGAGATACAGAAAAAAACGACAACAGACGAAGCCGCCATTGATTATCTTTACACTTATTTTTCCGAGTTGCCTCTAAAGAATAAGCAGTCCTCTGATGAAGGTAATACATTGAAATTCGTGTTTACTCTTGCAGATGGAACAACCTACGAACTTACTTATGTTGGGGTAGCAGTTAAAACAGGTCGTCTGCAATCTGAAACCGCAGGTTTTGATTATTTTACATCTTCCGATGTTGTTGGCGTTTGGAATGGTTTGTCTGGAGAAATTGAACTTACTCCTAAAGAGTAAAGTTTCCGATCAATCGACGACTACAAGCGAATACGGTGGTACTGAAAAGTAAAGGAGTGTGATTGTATGAAAAAAGCGATTCTGGCAGCAGTTGCTACGTTGGGTGCTGGCTATTTAGGAACCGTAGTAGGACATGAATTATTAGGTGGTTTTGTAGAGTTTGGCTGCCTTGTTGCTGTTGCAGTTATGGGCGCATTCATCATCTACTTCAACGATAAGAAGAAGTAAGCCAATTCCAATTTGATGAAACAAAAATAAAGCCGCCGATCAATCGACGACTACAAGCGAACACGGTGGTACTGAAAAGGTATCGCCGTGTTTTGCGTATTCTATTGCATTTTTGCGTAATATCTGGTATAATATAAATAATCTAAAGGATTTTGCCGCTGTTTCAATCTCAACTTTGGCAACAGTATGGCAAAAAAATCAGATAGCCCCTGCTGTCTGAATAATGGAAATAATCCTAAGACCTTGAACTAAATCCCATAAGCAAATCTGTTTAAGATTTATTTTTTAGGAGCGAGCGGGAATAATACCAAAAGCAAAGAGCTATCTGATTCACATTGGATTAGATAGCTCTTTTTACAAGAAAAAGCGTCTTTGCGTTCACTTGACCTTCGGATGACAGGGGGCTACAATTTAGTTGCTTTCGCACTCATTCTTTTGCCTTAAAAACGGGAGGTAAGATTTATGCGTATCGGTATTGCAGCGCTGCATCATGAGACGAATTCCTTCTCCAACATTCCTATGGATTGGGCGCATTTGCGCAGAACACGGTTTGAAAAGGAAACTTATCGGAATGTTTATACCCCCAGGCGGAATTATTCCGGCGGTTTTCTTGCCAAAGGCAAAGAGCTGGGTATTGAAATCGTCCCGGCGGCTTCGGCATACCTGTGTCCTTCCGGTCATATCACCGACGAAGCCCTGGAAAAGCACAGAGACGGTCTTGTGGCCCTTCTGTGGCAAGCCCATCAGGAGCAGCCGCTGGATGCCATCGCTTTGAATCTCCACGGCGCAGGGGTGGCCGACAGTTACCCCGATGCCGACGGCGAGATCCTGCGCGCTGTCCGGGAGCGGTTCGGCCCGGAGATGCCCATCGGCTGCGTGGTGGATCTGCATGCCAATGTGACCCCGGAGATGCTGGAATATGCCGACCTGCTTACCGGCGTCAAGGGATATCCCCATGTGGATGAGTTTGAAGCCGGTGCCGATCTGCTGGAGATCCTTGCGGATATGGTTACCAATCACTGGCGGCCTTATAAGCGGCTGATTCAGCTGCCCTGGTTGATCGTTCCTGCGGAAGGTGTAACCCTTTCCGGTCCTGCCCATGATGTGCAGCAGATGCTTTTGAAGTATGAGCGGGAAGAACCGCAGCTGGTGAACGCCACATTTTTCCACGGCTTCCCCTATTCGGACATTGCGCAGGCAGGGGTCAGCGTGACCGCTATGGCCAAAACCCAATCTGACGCAGACCGCTGCGCTTTGGAGATTGCGCGCTTCGCCTGGAGCATTCGCAAAAAGTTTGCTGTTCCTGCCCATTCTGCAGCCATGGCTATGGATCTGGCTGAGCAGGTCCCCATTACCAACGGCCCTGTGATTATCCACGAATCCTCGGATAACACCGGCGGCGGTGCACCCGGAGACGGTACGCATCTGCTGCGGGAAATGCTCAAGCGGAATCTGCCCGATTCTGCCTTTGGCAGCATTCACGACCCGGAAGTGGCAGCTCTGGCCGCAAAAGCCGGTGTGGGCGCGAAAATCACCTGCAAGCTGGGCGGCAAGACAGACAACCTTCACGGCGAGCCTATTGAACTGACCGATGCCTATGTGAAATGTATCAGCGACGGTAAATTCCTCGGCCTGTCGCCTATGGGCGGCGGCAGTATCTGCAATGCAGGTTTGACCGCTTTGTTGGTGGTGGGCAATGTCAATATCATCGTTACCTCCGTCAGAGGGCAGGCTATGGATGACGGCTTCTTCCGCACAGTTGGTCTGCGCCACGATTTGCTGCGGTATGCCGGTGTGAAATCTTCCCAGCATTTTAAAGGCTGGTGGAAAGATTATTGCAGCGGCATCGTTGCGTGTGATTCTCCCGGCATTCACTGTGCGGATTTGCGGGTGTTTGATTTTAAATTTACCAACACCGGCTATTTCCCCTTGGGCGACCCGCAGTGGAGCGGGGAATAATATCCCCTGCAAGCAGCGCCAATTCTTTGGGATTTCATTTACTTTTCCCTTCCGCTATGGTATGATGAATAAAAATGTAAGGGGGGAATCTTTGTGGAACAGCTTCAGCTTCTGTGGGTGGCCCGGTCCTGCGTAACACCGCAGAGCGGTGTCAAAGCGCACACGCACCCCTACTACCACATGATCTACATTGAAACCGGCGTCTGCAGCATGGTGGCAGGGGACCAGCACCACAGCCTGAAACAAGGGCAGTGCATTCTGATCCCGCCCCACACGGAGCACAGTTATTCCAACGAAACCCCTGTGACTGTTGACTATCTGGAGATCAAATTCACTGCCGCAAATTCCATTCCCCTTCGGATATCCGACAGCGCCCTGGCAGGCAGCCTGTTCCGTCAGATCGTGCAGGAATACCCCCTGCTGGGCCGTTTGGCGGATAAACCGGCGGCAGCGTATATGGCCGCGCTGCTGTGCGCCATCTCAGAGCCGGATCGGCTGAAGGAAGCCGCTTGTTTTCAGTATGTAGATGCCTCTGCCTTTGGAGAACTGGCTCGGAATGTGATCCGCTATCTGGAAGCCCATTATCAGCAGGATCTGCGGCTGGATGACATTGCCGCAGCCATAGGCCACAACAAGAGTTATCTGTGCGTAGCCTTTAAGAAGGATACGGGCTTTACCATACTGGACTGCCTGAACACCATCCGTATCCGCCGGGCGGCAGAATTGATCGTCTATAGTGACCACGGTTTCGCCCAGGTAGCGGATATGTGCGGCTTCGCCTCCGTGACCCACTTCAACCGGGTATTTCTTAAGTATGTCGGTATTACCCCAGGCCAGTGCCGCAGAGCCTATCCTGCCAATATTCTTTTTGGCATACCGGAAGCCCCCGCCACCCGTTCCAGCCGGTTTATGTATAGCGTTTTGGCGCACAAGACCATTACCCCAAAGATGATCCGTGATCTGGGTCTGTCGGAAAACAACGAAGAAAAATGACTTCAGCCTTTGGCTGAAGTCATTTTTTATGGATGTAAGGGGTCAGGGCTGCGGGCGGCGGTATTCTACATACCCCTCCCGAACCCGGAAGGCAAGGCGCTCCGTCTCTACCAGGTATTCTACCAGCACCTGAATATTCCGCTTGCCGCCAATCACCTTGGCAGGCGCATTCAGATCCATTCCCAGCCGGGTCATTACGGCAGCACACAGCTGTTCCAGGGTTTTCCATTCCCCGGCCTGCGCTTCCACCAAATAAAGCTTTTCCTGGGCGGTGGCGAGGTTGCGGTCAATAAGGTCGCCGATCTGGTCACACACGCCATTGTGGGCCAGAATATAACGGCGGCACCGGAGCTGCTTGAGCATTTCCTTCGTCTGCAGATCCAGCCGCAGGCAAGTATAGTAAGGAAGCCTTACGGATTGGAGTACATGGTCGCTGAGGACGGTGTCCGACAAGTAGGCCACATCGTCAGGGGTAATGAAGCCCACCTGCTCCACTGCGTGGCCCGGCAGCCACAGCAGCCGGAAGGTGATGCCATCCACGCAGATTTCATCCGCACCCTCCGGAATGATCTCATCGGGGCCGCAATAGGAATAGGGCCCTCTGGCTTTACGCATGGTATAGGTCTCATAGCCCACAGCCTGCAGATTGGAAGGGTCCCGGCTCATGATCCGGGCGAAGGGCGTCATATACACGGCGCAGCCGTGGGCTGCCTTCAGCGCGGTGTGGTTACCCACATGATCCGGGTGGAAATGGCTGGTCAGCAAGGTAGCCACCCGGATATTTTCCCGCTCCAGAAGGGCCAATATCCCTTCCCGATCCGGATACTTCAGCCCGGAATCGATCATTACCGCCCGGGAGCGGTCCGGCATATACAGGGGGATGCGGCAGTAGCCGGTAACGATACACCAGGTGTCCCCCAGCACATGCTCCAAATACGGCGCGAAACGACTGCCCATCAGCTGCAAACAGAGCCGCCGCTGGCAAAGATGGTCTGACCGGTGACCCAGCTGGCATCTTCCGTTGCCAGGAATGCCACCACAGCGGCGATTTCCTCAGGCTGGCTCAGACGCTGGGCAGGGGTACGGCTGATGGAAGCGCTGAGCTTCTCTTCACCCACGGCCCGCATCATATCCGTATCCACAAAGGCAGGGGCCACGCAGTTCATTCTCACATTTTTCCGGGCCAGCTCCTTGGCCACGGTACGGGTAAAGCCCTGGAGCGCCGCCTTGGTAGCAGCATAGTTGGCCTGTCCGGGGTTGCCCATGAGAGAGGTGGAGGAAATGTTGATGATGGAGCCGCTCATCTGCTCACGCATCATGGGCACCACAAATTTACAGGTATTATACACGCCGTTCAGATTCACATCGATCACAGCGTGCCACTCGTCGTCGGTCATCTTGTGGAAGATCCGGTCCCGGGTGATGCCTGCGTTGTTCACCAGCACATCGATCCGGCCAAATGCCGCCACGGTTTCCTCCGTGGCCTGTTTCACCTGATCGGAATCCGCCACATTGCACCGGAGGACGATAACTTTTTTACCGGTAGGGTCCAGTTCCCGGGCAGTGGCTTCCGCCAGAGCCGGATCATATTCCCAAATCGCAACACCGGCTGCCTCTTCTTCCAAAAAGCGCTTGGCAATGGCCTTACCGATGCCCTTACCCGCGCCGGTAACGACGCAATATTTTCCAGCCAGGTTTTTCATATCGTTCGCTCCTTATTCGTAATCGTAGAAGCCGTGGCCGGTCTTGCGGCCCAGGCGGCCTTCCTGCACCAGTTTCTCATACACATCGTACATATCGGGCTTGACACCGGTCTGTTCATACCGGGTCTTCATCATGGTGAAGCTCAGGTCAATACCGGTCAGGTCGTTGAGGCGGAAGGGGCCCATCTTGTGGTTAAAGCCATATTCCATGGCAATATCCACTTCCTCAAAGGTGCAGTAGCCGTTTTCCACCAGGTATTTGGCTCTTTCATACAAACCGGCAATCAGGTAGTTACCGGCGAAGCCGGGGATTTCCTTCTTCTGCCAGATGGGTTTCTTCTCCATTCTCTGGCACAGTTCATACACAGCCCGGGCAGTTTCCTCGCTGGTATGGGGGCCCTGCACCACTTCCACGAACTTCATGACCAGGGCGGGATTGTAGAAATGCATGTTGCACATCTTGGAGGGGTTCTTCACGCAGTCGGCAAACTTGGAGGAAACCATATAGCTGGAGTTGGTGGCCAGGATCACATTCTCGTCGATAAACTGATCCACGGTCTTGAAGAACTCCCGCTTTACATCTTCCTTCTCAATGATACACTCAATGATGCAGTCCACACCCTGGACAGACTCGCGCAGATCCTTGCAGGTATGGAACCGGGCACGGATGGCATCCACCTGCTCCTGGGTCATGCGGCCCTTGGCGACGCGGCCTGCCAGATATTCATCAGCCCACTTCTCCACATCTGTCAGGACTGCTTCCACCAGGTCATACACCGTGGCCTCTACGCCATAAATGGCTGCGCACATAGCGATCTGACGACCCATACGGCCGCCGCCGGCAACACAAATCTTCTGAATTTCCATAGTTGTCCATCCTTTCTTACCCGATGGCAATTGCACCGGACGCTTGCATTTCTTTTATCTGGGCATCGGTATAGCCCAAATTTTTCAGGATTTCCGCGCTGTCCGCGCCGATTCCCGGGGCAGGCACCGTGTGGAGCGTACCCACGGATTCCATTTCAATGGGGCTGCGGGGCATCACATCGGTATTGCCGCTGGGAAACTGCACATTTTCCAAATACCCGTTGGCCCAGGCCTGCTCGTCGGAAGCAAGGCTGCTGAAATGCCCCATGCGGATCATGGGCAGATCCAGTTCCTCCGCAAGGCGAAGCCAATGCTCCGACGGCTGGGTCAAAAACGCGTCCCGGATCTGCTCATAATACGCCTGCCGGTTTTCCCAGCGCTTGGCAGCCGAGCAGAAGCGGGGATCCTCTCCCAGATCTTCCCGGCCCAGCATCCGGTAGAGCACCGGGTACAGGGCATTGGTATAGCCGGAGATGTAGATCCACTCTCCGTCGGCACATTGATAATCCCCATGGGGTGCACCCCAATCCGGCCGCTCACCGGGGAAGATGCGGCCAAAAGGCGGCTGCGTAATAATGGCCATGGTGCCCATGGTAAAGATACTGTTATGGTACAGGCTGGCCTTGACATAGTCTCCCAGGCCCGTATCCTTTCTGCGGTACAGCGCCGCGCAGATCTGGCCCATCAGCAGGTAGCCTGTGATGGTATCGCCCATGCTGTAAGGGGGCTGCACCGGGGCATAATCCTCCCGGGTCAGGCTCAGATCCCGCAAAAATCCGCTTTTCGCCCAGAACGCGCTGGTATCAAAGGCGGGCTTTTCCGATTCCGGGCCTTCCTCACCGTAGCCCAGCAGAATGCCGTAAACCAGGGAAGGATACTTTTCCTTAATATCCTCATAGGAAAGGCCCAGGCGTTTCAGGGCACGGGGACGGGTGTTGGTGATAAACACATCCGCTTCCGCCAAAAGCCGGTGGAACGCTTCCATGCCTTCCGGGGTTTTCAGGTTCAGCGCCACATGCTTTTTGCCTGCGTTGTAGATATCGAATACAGGGTTTTCATCCTTGGAAAAGCGGTTTGGCAGGTAGCTGACGCCGGTGGCGCGCCAGGCATCGCCCTCCGGCCGCTCCACCTTGATAACCTCAGCGCCCAAATCGGCCAAAAGGCGGGCGGAAACAGGGCCTGCCACAAAGGTGGCCATTTCTACCACTTTGACGCCGGTTAACGGCTTACTCATTTGCTTCCTCCTGATGATCCTACGGCTGCGCCGGATTCTATCATCTGCCGAATTTCCTCGGGGGTATATCCCAGGCTTTGCAGGATTTCCTCTGTGTGTTCGCCTACGCCGAATGCCGGCACCGTTGGCGGAACATCGGCAGAATCCATCTCAATGGGGCTGGCGGGCATCACATCGGTATTGCCGCTGGGGAAGGTGACATGCTCCACAAATCCGTTGGCCCAGGCCTGGGGATCTTCGGAAATGTCGCTGAAATGGTTCATGGGCACAATGGGAATATCTTCTGCATTGCCCAGGCGAATCCATTCCGCAGCGGGCTTCGTCAGCATCGCATCCCGGATAATGCCGTAGTATTCCTTGGGGTCCATCTGCAGGCGGCTTTCCGTCAACTCGGGCCGACCGATGATCCGGTGAATCGCGGGGTAATTTTTCAGGGGGTCACCGGTTGCCATAAAGATCCACTCCCCGTCTGCGCAGCGATAGCTGCCGCCGGGAGCACCCACACGGACTCGCGTCCGGGGGTAGGGATAGCCAAAGGGCTTTTGCGCAATGATGGCCATGGTGCCCATGGTAAAGATACCGTTACGGAACAGCGTGGAACGGACATAGTCGCCCTTGCCGGTGCGTTCCCGGTTATAGAGTGCCGCGGAGATCTCTGCCAGCAGCAGATATCCGGTGGCCGTATCGCCCACACTGGAGGGGGCATTCACCGGGTAATAGTCCTCCCCATCCACGGCCATGTCCCGCAAAAAGCCTGTCCGGGACCAGAAAGCCGTGGTGTCGAAGGCAGGTCTTGCGGCATCCGGGCCTTTCTCACCGTAGCCCAGAATAATGGCATAGATCAGCCTGGGATACTTTTCCTTCAGATCTTCATAGGAAAGCCCCAGACGCTTCAGAGAATTCTGCCGGGTATTGGTAACAAACACATCTGCCTGGGCCAGCAGCTTGTGGAAAGCTTCCATGCCCTCAGGTGTTTTCAGATTCAGAGAAACATGCTTTTTGCCCGTATTGTAAATGGCAAACACCGGATTTTCCTCCGGGCTGAACCGGGTATTAAAGGAAACGCCGGTTCTTCTCCATTCGTCTCCTCTGGGTGCCTCTACCTTAATGACTTCCGCACCCAAATCCGCCATGAGTCTGGCGGTGACGGGGCCTGCCACAAAGGTAGCCAGCTCCACAACTTTAATTCCGGAAAGCGGTCCGCGCATAGAGATTCCTCCTTCGCTTAATATTCGCTTCAATTATAAGCAGGGCCATCCGAAAAGTCAACGCGGCGAAACAAATATTTGACAAATTTACAGTTCGCCCAGTTTCTGGGCATGTTGTTGGCTTTATTCCCCCAAAAATTTGGTTATTACCACGATAATTCCGTCAACCCCTGCTGTTGTATTGACAATTCTAAGCCCAGGTGGTATCTTTGAGAAAAAGCATGACCCGCAAAAACAAAATATTTTGAAATTATGGAGGCAACTATTATGCGTAATGTAGTGCTCGTTGACGGTGTGAGAACCGGTTTTGGCAAGCTGGGCGGCAGTTTGCGTCAGTTTGGTATGTCTGATCTGGCAGCAAAGGCTATTGACGGTCTGCTGGACAAGACCCAGCTGCTGGAGCGTGGCGGCAAGGTAGACGGCGTTTATATGGGCAGTGCGCTCCACGATCACGGTACCCACGCCCCTGCCAGAATGAGCGTTCTGAAGTCCAAGCTGGGCTACGAAGTATGGACCAGCTACATCGAGCGGCAGTGCGGCAGCGCCATCGATGCCATCAACCACGCCGCAGCCGCCATTATGATCGGCACAGCCGACATTATGATCGCCGGCGGCGGCGAATCCTACAGCCAGCTTTACAGCAAGTTCTCCATGTGCGTGGAGCCTTATAAGCTGATTCCTCCCACTCCCGTTCCCCAGAAGCTGGGTGCCCTCCCGGAAGACAACTGCGACATGATTACCACCGCCGAGAATGTTGCCCGGATGTATGGCATCACCCGGCAGGAATGCGACGAATTCGCCTACCGCAGCCAGATGCGGGCTGCCGCAGCCACCGAAAAAGGCTACTTCCAGGAAGAGATCGTCCCGGTGGTGATCCCCGCCACCAAGAAAACCCCTGAGGTCATTTTCGCCAAGGATGAATTCCTCCGCCCCACCACTACCATGGAAGGTCTTGCCGCCCTGAAGAGCGTGAAGCCCGACGGCGTTACCACCGCCGGCAATGCCTCCGGCCGCAACGATGGCGCTGCTATGGTGCTGCTGATGAGCGAGGAGAAAGCAGCCCAGTTGGGCTACACCCCCTTTGCCCGCTTTGTTATGGCAGGCAACTGCGCCCTGGACCCCAAGCTCATGGGTCTTGGCCCCGTGAACGCCAGCCTGGACGCGCTGAAAAAAGCCGGCCTGACGGTGGACGATATCGATGTGTGGGAGTGCAACGAAGCCTTTGCCGCTCAGAATCTGGGCGTAATCCGGGGCATCGAGGAAGCCACCGGCTGCAAAATTGACCTGAACAAGTGGAATCCCAACGGCGGCGCCATTTCCTTCGGCCATGCCAACGGTGCCTCCGGTGCCCGGGTTGCTATGTTTACCATGCGGGAACTGGCCCGCAGCGGCGGCAAGTACGGCCTGTTCACCTCCTGCTGCGGCGGCGGCCTGGGTGTTGCCACAATTATCGAAAATCTCCGCAGATAACCCATCTTTCGGTTCCTTCGCAAGGTATCCGTTCTCTGTGAATTGACAAAGCCCGCGAATTCGTTTTCTCAGGACGAATTCGCGGGCTTTTTCCAATGATCCCAAATGGCTGTCCACAAGCGCTTCATGTGCATGGGCAGACAGCCTTCCTCCCAAGTGTCCTTCCGCCAATGACAGAAAATGCCGAAATATCTTTGGAAATCCCCATCATGGGCAATTTGCCGGAATTATCCCAAAAAATTTAGTATTATTCCATAAAAACCGCAATTGACTTTTATGCAGTTGGCTGATATTCTATGATTTGGAAGAACTGTAGTTAAATATGGCAATTACGCTCGATACATACCAAATGATATGGATTTGAAGTTTCTGCCCGGACGCCGTAAATGACCGGACTATCGATCGCAAGCTCCCCTGCATGGGTGGCCGGAAGTTGGCATCGATAGGGTCATTGGTACCTTCATCGGTGCTTTTTATATTCCGGTTTTCCATCCTAGCATCGCAAACATGTATCTTTGCCCGAAAAGGGTTTTGATAAAATACTATTTTTAGGAGAAATCATAATGAAGAAGATCATCGCACTGCTCATCGCGCTGGTTATGGTGTTCTCTCTGGCTGCTTGCGGCAACGCAGACGCTCAGAACCAGAATGCTCAGAATGATGCCACCGCCGGCAAGACCGACAACGAAAATGCCGGAAACAACGAAGCCGCTAAGAACTTCAAGGCCGGTTTCATCTTCCTGCACGACGAGAACTCTACTTACGACCTGAACTTCCTGAACGCTACCAAGGAAGCCTGCGAAGCTCTGGGCGTTGAGTACAAGATCAAGGTCAACATCCCCGAATCCGAAGCTTGCTACGACGCAGCTGCTGAGCTGGTTGACGAAGGCTGCACCTACATCTTCGCCGACTCCTTCGGCCATGAGCCCTACATGCTGCAGGCTGCCAAGGAATTCCCCGATGTTCAGTTCTGCCACGCTACCGGTACTCAGGCTCACACCGCCGGTGTTGCCAACTACCACAATGCTTTCGCCAACATCTACGAAGGCCGTTTCCTGGGCGGCGTTGCTGCCGGCATGAAGCTGAACGAGATGATCGCCAACGGCGAGTTCACCGCTGAGGAAGCCAAGGTTGGCTACATCGGTGCATTCCCCTACGCAGAAGTTATCTCCGGCATGACCTCCTTCTTCCTCGGTGTCCGCTACGTCTGCCCCTATATCGATATGTTTCTTTTCATGACTCCCCTTGTTTTACTGTTTATCCATCAGTTCAGCGAGCTTGGCGAGACGCACCTCCACATTGCTCTTCACATCGTCATCAGCACTCTGCGGCTCGTAACCGTCCCTGACACTCTCGAATGTCGCCTTGGCCTGTTCCAGCTCATCCCTGTCCACGAATGAATCTCCGAGCACTATGAAGCTCTTCGCAAGCCAGTACACCTGAGGAGATCCGGCATCAGAGAAAGCATAGACCTTATTCTCGACATCCTCGAAATCACCCCTGTCATAGCTGTCAAGGATCAGCATGTATGCAGCCTCAGCGCCATAGACCCC
>JAFSEW010000017.1 GCA_017435525.1 Oscillospiraceae bacterium
CACCTCCCTCATCAGAGGGAGGCTTGCCGCTGCGGCGGGATTGGGCATAGCTAAAGCTTTTTGGAACCACCAGCACAGCTGGTGGTATTCTTTAACCAATAAAAAAGAAGACCACACTTTGTGTGGCCTTCTTTTTTATGGAGCGGGTGACGAGGCTCGAACTCGCTACCTCCACCTTGGCAAGGTGGCGCTCTACCGGATGAGCTACACCCGCATCTTGGTACCGACCGTCGGAATCGAATTGCTTCGATTCCGGCAAAGTCGATATTTGGTGCCTCCGGTCGGAATCGAACCAACGACACGCGGATTTTCAGTCCGCTGCTCTACCTACTGAGCTACAGAGGCATATTGTGGAGAGCCAGGGCTCTCCACAGATGCTTTATTTGGCGACCCGGAACGGACTCGAACCGTCGACCTCCAGCGTGACAGGCTGGCGTGCTAACCGACTGCACCACCGGGCCAAATTTTGGTGGGAACAACAGGGCTCGAACCTGTGACCCCATGCTTGTAAGGCATGTGCTCTCCCAGCTGAGCTATGCTCCCGAATTGTCACCGAAGCGCTTGCACATCTCAGCGACATGGCACATTATACATGCATGCACGCATTTTGTCAAGCACTTTTTTAATTATTTTTCGCAAAAACTTTCTCGGCGCAAAACAGGCTGCTTTCCCCACCAAATCCGGATATTTTAAAGATTCTTCAGCAGTTCGCGAATATCCTCCGGAGTAAAGCTGTAAGTAGTATCACAAAATTGGCATCCAACAGGGAACGCCTTCCCCTCCTGCGCAATCTCTTCCAGCTCTTCCTTACCCAGGCTGATCAGCGCAGAAGTCACCCGTTCACGGGAGCAATAGCACTTATATTCCACCGGGGTAGTCTCCATAAATACAACACCCAGGTCACCGCACACCTGACCCAGAATATCCTCAGGGGTCAAGCCTGCCTCCAGCATTTTGGTGACGGCACCGGCGCGGCGGATACCGGCTTCCAGCTTATCGATCACATCATCCGGTGCACCGGGCAGCAGCTGCAGCAGATAACCGCCGGCCACCTTGACGCTGCAATCACGATCCACCAGGACACCCAGGGCGCAGGCCGTGGGTGTCTGCTCACTCTGGGCAAAATATGCGGTAACATCATCACCGATCTCGCCGGAAACCAGGGGCACACTGCCCACATAGGGTTCCTTCATCTGCAGGTCACGGATGACGGTGAGCGTACCGTCGGTACCCACAGTGGCGCCTACATCCAGCTTGCTGGGGAATTTCTCTGCCAGGGGCACATTCGGTTCATACACATAGCCACGGACATTGCCCACAGGGTCGGACACACAAACAATCGTACCAATGGGGCCGCCGCCCTTGATCTGCATGGTCATGGAACCGTTTTCCACCTTCTGCATATTACCCATCATAGAAGCAGCCGTCAGAGCCCGTCCAAAGGCTGCTGTGGCATTGGGCGTTGTTTTATGAATCTCGGCACCCCGACGCACAATCTCCGTAGAGCGGATAGCTACGGCCTTTACGAAGCCATCCATGGTCATTCCTCTTACCAAATAGTCGCTCATTTGATTCTTCCCTTTCTAGCTTTGATATATATACGCTGCTCCCCTTCTCTGGGAGCCTCCATAAGGCGGTCTGCATAGATCCGGATAGATGTAAAGCCAGCATGTTTCAGATAGTCTGTAAGGGTTTGCGCATCATAGGCGTATTCTCTGTGCTCCTCAAAGCTGCGCTCCCACACATCTCCCCGACGCTGAAACAAGTCTATACCGTAGGAGCAGATATTGCTTTCTTCGTCAAATTCTCCCCGCCAGACGCAATACACATCATCGTCCTCGTCCAGGAAAACCTGACCGTCCATTGCTCTGAGTTTTTCCGGTGTGTTCACATCAAAAATAAAGCAGCCACCGGGATTCAGCGCCTTATACACTCTGCGGATCGCTTCCTCACAATCTGCAGGATTTGTAATGTAGTCCAGACTGTCCAGCGCGCACACAGCCAGATCCACCCCTCTGGGCAGCTGCAACCGTTCCAACCGCTGGCATACAAACACAGGCGGACAGGGCGCATCCTGTGCCTTCTGGCTGGCCACACAGAGCATTTCCTCCGACATATCCACGCCGGTTACCTGCAGTCCTCTTTGGGCCAGCAGCGCCGTCACAGAGCCGGTGCCGCAAGCCAGATCCACTGCCGTTCTGGGTCTTAAGCCCTCACCACGCAGAATCTGAAAATAAAAGTCCACCACAGCGGCATAGTCTACATCGTTTGTCAGACGGTCATAGCTGGCAGCCAATGCACCGTATGCATCCATACCCATCACTCCTCACAAAAAAGCATCCCGGGCCAACGGTCCGGGATGCTGCGGCGGTTTTCTTATCTGCCGAAAATCTTGAAGATTTCGTCAATCTCGCTAATGTCGCCGGTGGACACGGGTTCTGCAGCCTTGGGTGCAGCAGTGGAAGCAGCTGCAGCTCTGGGAGCAACAAACTCGTCATCAATGTGGTCAAAACCGGTGGCAATCACGGTAACGCGCATCTCATCCTGGAAGCTATCGGAAGAAGTAGCACCGAAGATGATGTTGGCATTGGGGTTGGCATTCTCCTGCACGATACTGGCAGCAGTCTCCACATCGTCCAGAGTCAGCTCTGCAGAGCCGGTAACATTCACCAGAACGCCCATAGCGCCGTTGATGGAAGTTTCCAGCAGGGGGCTGGAAACAGCGGCCAGAGCAGCCTGCTCAGCCTTCTCCCGGCCGGTGGCAACGCCGACACCCATGTGTGCGCGGCCTGCGTTCTTCATAATGGCGGAAACGTCAGCGAAGTCCAGGTTGATGATCACATTCTCGGAGAAGCCGACCAGCTCAGAGATGGAGGACACAGCCTGCTTCAGAACATCATCAGCAATACCGAAGGCATTGGCGAAGGTAATCTTCTGGTCAGTGACATACTTCAGGCGGTCGTTGGGGATGATGATCAGGGAATCCACCTTGCCGGACAGCTCAGCGATACCTGCATCAGCCTGACGCATACGGTTGGCGCCTTCAAACTTGAAGGGCTTGGTCACAACACCAACGGTGAGGATACCGGCCTCATGAGCCAGATCTGCAACGATGGGTGCAGCGCCGGTACCGGTGCCGCCGCCCATACCGGCAGTGATGAACACCATGTCGGTATCTTCCAGAATCTTGGCGATCTGTGCGCGGCTTTCCTCGGCGGACTGCTTGCCCACTTCAGGCTTGGAGCCTGCGCCCATACCGCCGGTGAGCTTCTCACCGATCTGGATCTTATTCTTACAAACGGACTTGTTGAGGTCCTGCTTATCGGTATTTACAACGACAAAATCAACGCCGCCAACGCCGGCATCGATCATGCGGTTAACAACATTATTACCTGCGCCGCCAACACCGATCACTTTGATCTTAACAACGCGTTCCTGAAAATCAGCCATTATGCTTTCCTCCTATGTATCCTTTGGCACGGATACCGGAGCACCCGCGCAGTACTTACAATCTTACTCGTACATTCTATCCTGAATTTTGCAATTGGTCAATAGAAAATATCAATGTTCGTCAAAAAATTTGCAAAGTGTTACAATCTCACTCCAGGAACGGCTCGTAAATCACCTGATCCTGAATCAGCATAAAGCTGATGTCCAGAAGGCCGGTATCATAGTCCTTCAGCTGGGCAACGGCTTCACACATGCAGCGGATTTTATAGCTGAGCTGAGAATTATCGCCCAGACGCACCTGATACTGCTGACCGTACCACAGTTCAATATCCGCCAGGTCCTCCACATCTACCGTATCCACCAGACCCATGATACTGTTGTCTTCCAGATACTGCAGAATGCTCAGCGCTGTATTGAGCCGTTCCTGTGCCGGCACGGTGATTACCAGCGTTTCCGCTGTGGGGTCTGTGGAATCCACCGGATGTTCCCAGGCGGAAACCTGTTCCCCGACAACGGGGTCGGCAATATGCACACCCATGATTTTGGTATAGCCGTCGGCAGTCAGCGCGTCCACCTGGTCCACCACCTTACCGTCGGCTGTGATCAGCCACCAGCGGTTGGCACCGTCCTGGGCAGCATACGCCACATCCAGTTCCTCTATCACAATATTTACCGTATCCGGCAGTTTTATACCGATCCGCACATTTTTTACATACGGAAGTGCTGCCTGGATCTTGCCAACTGCCTGAATTTTACCGAAACTCAGAAGGTTTTCTCCCTCCTGAATGCCGGATGCTTCCTTCACGGTCCAGGCATCGTACTTTTGGGTGCCGTACACAACCACCTTTTCCACCTTAAAGAAAATGGAAAGGCCAAAGGTCAGCGCCAGCACAACCGCCAGCACCGTGATCAGCTGCAGAATCAGACGGCTGCGGCTGAAAGGCTTGGCCGGGGTATACACCACATCCGGCGTTGGCCGTCTTTTGACAGGTTGTGCCTGCTTAGGCTTCGGCGCTGCCCTGCGTTTTGGCTGCGCAGCGGTTCTTTTGCGGCTGGGAGCCGCTGCAGTGGGCGCGGGTTTTCTGCCCGCAGGCGCTGCGGAACGCTTCTTCTGCGGTGCAGCCGAGGGCTTTTTCCGAACCGCAGTTCCCGCCTTGCTGCGGGTAGTTGCCGCCGCAGAGCGTTTCTTTTCTTTTGTATCCATCGGATTCTCCTTCCTATGGATTTACTTTCCGGCCTTGGCCAGTTGTTCCATAATGTTGCAAATGCGCTGGGCGCTGTCGGGTACGCAGGCTTCTTTCATGGCTGCTGCCATATCCGCCTGACGGTTGGGATTTTCCAGGATTGCGCGGATTTCTTCATACAGGCGCTGGGCAGTGCAGTCCTTTTCCAGCAGCAGCACCGCGCCGCCCTTATCGGAAATCACCCGGGCATTCTTTTCCTGATGGTTATCGGTAACATTGGGAGACGGAATCAGAACGCAGGGTGTTCCACTGGCTGCAATCTCATTGCAGCTGGAAGCACCGGCACGGCTGATAATCACATCTGCCGCTGCCATTACGGTGGGCATATTGTAGATATACTCCCGCATATCGATGGCACCGCTGTTTTCCGCGTCCACGCCCAGTTCTTTCAGCTTATCGGGGAACCATTCCCAACCGAAGCTGCCGACGCCGTGGATATGCTGCCAGGGGAATCCGGCCTCCTGCTCCAGCTTCATCAGATCTGCCATTGCCAGGTTCATCATCTTTGCGCCCTGGCTGCCAAAGGTGGAAACCACCAGCGGACGGCTGTCCAGCCCCAGCTCTTCCCTGGCGGCAGCCTTCTGCGCCAAGAAGAATTCCTGCCGGACGGGCATGCCCACAGCTTCGGTCTTCTCCGGATGCTTATAGTGCTTGGCGCTTTCCGGGAAGCAGATCAGCACCCGGTCTGCCCAGGCAGCTGCCATGCGGGTAGTCAGGCCGGGCATGGCGTTGGCCTCATGGACACAGGTGGGGATCTTCATCAGCTTGCCCGCCAGCAGCGCAGGAAAGCTGGCATAACCGCCGGTACCCACGATCACATCGGGCTTGAACGCTTTGATAATCTTCTTGCAGCCGGATACGGCGCTGACTGCATTGGACACCGCCTGAATATTGGCCTTGATACCCGCCAGATTCAGCTTCCGGCGCATACCGGCTGTGGGGAAAGTGCGCAGTTCGTAGCCTGCCGCAGGCACCAGTTTCTCTTCCATGTGGCCGGTTGCACCGATGAAGAGAATATTGCTGTCGGGGTAGCGTTCTTTCCATGTATTGGCAACTGCAATGGCAGGATTAATATGGCCGCCGGTACCACCGCAGGTAAAAATCACATTCATAGGAAATCCTCCTGTTTTTTGGCTTGATTTCTGTATCGGGATATGCCCAGTACAATTCCCATCTCCCCTAAGTTGACTGCCAGGGCTGTTCCGCCGTAAGAGAAAAACGGCAATGCAATTCCGGTAGATGGCAAAAGGTTGGTTACAACGCAAAGATTCAAAATGGTCTGAACCGCAATGAGGGTCACCAGGCCGGCCGCCAGCACTGTGGAAAACCGGTCGGCAGCATGCAGGGCTATCCAGTAGCCACGCAGGATCAGGGCAGCAAACAGCACCATAATCAGCAGCGCCCCCACCAGGCCAAGCTCTTCACACACAACGGCAAAGATATAGTCATTATATTGAAATGGCAGATACAGGTACTTCTGCCTGCTCTTTCCCAGCCCCAACCCCAGAAGTCCCCCGGAGCCGATGGCATAGAGGGATTGCAGGATCTGGTAGCCCGTATCGCTGGGATCTCCCTCAGGATACAGCCAGGCCGATACGCGGTCCCCGGCATATCCCATAAAACTGATATATATTATCACAAAAACAGCCGCAGCACAAGCCCCAGCTATCAACCACTTGGGGGATGTACCCGCCACAAACATCATTACCACAGCCACCATGCCCATGAGCATAATAGCCGAGAGATGTTTTTCCAGCGCCAGGGGCACCAGAATGCCCAAAAGGGCGCTGCCGAATCCCAGAACGCCATAGCGGAATTTCTTCGCTTCTGCGCCGAAGCTTCTGGTAAGCCTGGCAAACAGGACGATCATGGTAAATTTCGCGATCTCCGAGGGCTGAAACTGCAGCCCCGCAATATTGATCCACCGCTTTGCGCCGTTGACAGATTGCCCCATCACCAGCACGCTCAGCAGCAGCACAATGCTGACACCGTACAGATGCCAGGAAAACTTCTGCCACAAAACTGCCGGAATACGGGAAAGCACCGCCATAGCCAGAAGGCCAATGGCGGCGCACACCGCCTGCTTCTGCAGATAACGGGTGGATGTCCGGTAGCCGGTGTCATAGAGGCTCTGGGCGCAGCTGGCAGAATACAGCATCACCAGTCCGATCCCCAGGAGCAGCAACAGCAGCACCAGAAAAACAGTATCAACATTTTCTTCCCCGACGGCTCTTCCGCCGGGGCGGTTCTCTTTGGCATACGCAGAAGTTCTCTGCACAGCCACAGATCTCCTTTCAGATCATTATCGGATGCTGACAGCCAGCCAAGCCAGCAGGCACATCAACGCAGACACGCCGGAGAATACCAGCACGATCTTGACTTCCTTCCAGCCGCACATCTCAAAATGGTGGTGGATGGGTGCCATCTTAAAGAATCGCTTGCCGTGGGTAGCCTTAAAATAGAACACCTGAATAATATCGGAGACAGTCTCCACGATATACACAAAGCCCACAAGCACCAGAATCAGAGGCATATCCAGCGCAAAGGCCAGTCCGCATACCAGGCCGCCCATAAACAAAGAGCCGGTGTCGCCCATAAAGACCTTGGCAGGATGCCAGTTGTAGAACAGGTAGGCGACGAGGCCGCCGACCATAGCGGCAGGCAGCAGCGCCAGATCAAATCTGCCCACGGATACGGCAGTGGCAGCAAAGAACACCATAACAGGAATGGTCACGCTGCTGCTGAGACCGTCGATACCGTCGGTGAGGTTCACCGCATTGACACAGCCCACCATGACAAACATGGCAAAAAAGATATACACAATGGGATGCAGATAGAAGGTCACATTTACGAAGGGGATCCAAATGGTGCTGCTCATAATGTTCTGCCGGTAAAGCACATACAGATACACGGCAGATACCGCCATCTGCAGCATGGCCTTCTGAATCGCCGTCAGGCCCAGATCCCGCTTATATTTTACTTTACAGAAATCATCCAGGAATCCTACCAGGCCGAAGCACAGGCCCAGGGCCAGCACATAGAAAGCGGAATACTCTTTCGTGGTAAAGAGGTTTCCCAGCAGGCACAGCACCGCTGCGGAAATAAACATCAGGCCGCCCATCAAAGGGGTACCCGCCTTGTTGTTGTGCCAGGTGGGGCCGATATCGCGCAGAGACTGGCCAGCCTTCAGCGCCCGGAGCACCGGCAGCAGAAAATACCCGATCACACCGGTCAGCACAGCTGCCACAGCTGCTGTTACAAAAATTCTAGTCATGTACGTTTCCTCCGCTTATGTTTCTTTATTCAGGAACGCCTCCAGAATCAGCTCCATACGCATTCCACGGCTGCCTTTGAACAGAATCACATCACCGGGCTTTGCCATCCGCCGCAGTGCGGCAACCAGCTTCTCCCGATCCTCAAAGGCCATTGCTTTTGTATCCGGCATGCCACCGGTAATGGCGCCGCTGATCACACGGCTGCCGTTGGGTCCATAGGTCAGCACCAGGTCGGCCTTCTCTGCGGCAATTCTGCCCACACGGTAGTGCTCTGCCTGGGTTCTGGGCCCCAGCTCCAGCATATCCCCCAGCACCGCCACACGGCGACCCGTTTTAGACCCCAGCACTTCCAGGGCTGCCGCCATGGACTCGGGTCCGGCATTATAGCAGTCTTTGATAATGGTGAAGCCATTCTTTTCAAAGATCTCCTGCCGTCCTGCCATATTGCGGAAACCCGCCAGCCGCTTGCAGATCTGCTCCGGTGCAACACCGAAAGCCAGGCCCACGCTCACCGCAGAGAGCGCATCCAGCACATAGTGTCTGCCCTCCACATTCAGTTCCACAGGGAAGTTCCGATTCTCCGTAACAACCCGGAAGTGCAGCATGCCCCCGCCCATTACAATCTCTTCCCCACGGATCCGGCAGCCGGTATTCTCACAGCCAAAGTACTCCGGCTTCACCGGCGCATTGTTCCGGCGGCTCCAGAGCATATCGTCATCGCCGTTGAGGATCGCCTTGCCGCCGGGCTTCAGGCCTTCCAGAATTTCCATCTTGGCCTGCAGGATACCCTCCCGGGAACCCAGATACTCAATATGGGCAGTTCCCACATTGATGATCACCGCCACATCCGGCTTGGCAATGTCGCTCAGGTAGGCAATCTCCCGGAAGTGGTTCATTCCCATTTCCAGCACTGCCACCTGGGTATCTTCCGGCATGGACAGAATCGCCATAGGCATGCCGATATCGTTATTGTGGTTGGCCGGGGTCTTTGCCACCCGGAAGGATTCTTCCAGCACACAGGAGATCATCTCCTTGGTGGTGCTCTTTCCCACAGAGCCTGTAACGCCCACCACCTTCATGCCGATGCGGGCACATTCATGCTTTGCAATCAAGCCCAGGGCAATTCTGGTGTCTTCCACGATAATCGCCGGAACATCGCCGCAGCTGCGGGAACACAGCACGGCGGCTGCGCCCTTTTCCATGGCCATGGGGATAAAGTCATGTCCGTCACGCTCACCCCGCAGCGCCAGAAACAGCTGACCGGGTTTGATGGTCCGGGAATCGTTGTTGGCACCCAGGAATTTGATGTCCGCGTATTTTTCTTCCACACGGCCGCCGCACCACTGTGCCGCCTGCCGTAATGTAATCTCAGCCATTTTTCTTCCTCATTTCCGCAGATAGTCAGCCACCACTTCCCGCTCATCCAGGTGATTTTTCACACCGCAGATCTCCTGGTAAGTCTCATGGCCCTTTCCTGCCAGTACAATTATATCATCTTTTTGCGCAATGTCCATAGCGTGATGAATGGCTTCCACCCGGTTTTCGATCACTTCATACTTACCTGCGGTTTCGGGAATTCCCGCCACAATATCCGCAATAATGGCAGAGGGAACTTCCGTGCGGGGATTGTCGGAAGTGATAATGGCAATATCAGCCAGCTCTGCGCCGATTCTTCCCATGATGGGGCGCTTGGTGCGGTCACGGTCACCGCCGCAGCCGAACAGCGCAATCAGTCGGCCCTTGCAATAGTCCTTTACGGAAGAGAGCACATTCTCCAGGCCATCCGGTGTGTGGGCATAGTCGATGAGGATGGTGTAATCCTTGCCGGGGGTAGGCACAACCTCCACGCGGCCCTTGACACCCTGGGCAGTCGCCAGCGCTGCCGCCGCATCCTCCAGGGAAATTCCCATCTGTACGGCGATACCCAGCACGGTCAGGGCATTATACACGGTAAACTTGCCGGGGATGGGCAGTTTCACCGGAACCTGCTTTTCTCCCATGGCCGCAGTAAAGGCAATGCCATCGGACAGCAGCACCAGATCCTTTGCCTGCAGATCTCCATTGCCGGCTACGGATGCGGTGCAGATATTGCAGGTGGCATTGGCGCGGATACGGTCAAACCAGGGGTCATCGCAATTCAGTACGGCCCGGTCACACCGGCGGAACAGCTCTGCCTTGGCATCGCAGTAGCTTTCCATGGTCTTGTGGAAATCCAGATGATCTTCCGTCAGATTGGTAAAGGCTGCCACATGGTAGTGGATACCCGCCACACGATCCAGAGAGATGGCATGGGAGGAAACCTCCATCACCACATGGGTGCAGCCGGCATCGCGCATACGGCCAAACAGCTGCTGCAGCTCGAAGCTTTCCGGGGTGGTGCGCTCCGTGGGAACCACTTCGTGGCCGATGCGGTTCTCCATGGTGCCGATCAGACCCACCTTACCGTGGAGCACGGTTTCGATCACATGCTTCAAAAGCAGTGTGCTGGAAGTTTTACCGTTGGTTCCGGTAATACCGATCATGGTCATGCTTTCGGCAGGATGGCCGAAGTAGTTCACACCCAGAATTGCCAGGGCCTTCCGGTCGGATTCCACCAGCACATAGGGAATTTCCCCTTCCGGCTTTCTGGCAGTCACCACAACCGCAGCGCCTTTTTCCATAGCCATGGGAATAAACCGGTTGCCGTCGGTGGCAAAGCCGCTGATGGCAACGAACAGGCTGCCGGGTGTAACCTTCCGGGAATCATAGGCAACGCCCCCGATTTCCATCTCAACATCCGCATTGGTTTCCAGTACCGGAATATTTACCAGTAAATCTTTCAGTTTCATCATGATGCTCCTTTTGCCGTTAGTCCACGGCCTTTGTATCTGTAAATTCCAGCACTACGGTGGTTCCCTGGGCTACCTGTGTGCCCGCAGGAATATCCTGCCGGACTGCGGTTACCTGCGCGGAAAGATCCGTATTGCCGGTGACGCGTATATAGAGTCCCAATTTCTGCGCCGCATCTGCAGCCTGCTGCCTGTGCATCCCCGTGAAGTCCGGCACTTCTGCCCTGGGGATTTCCGGCACTTCCCCGAAATGCAGAAGCACCTGGCTGCCACCCGGCACACCGGTTCCCGGGGCGGGTAGCTGCGCTGTGACTGTTTCGCCGCTGCCCTGCGCACGGGCGGTGAGGGATTGCTGTTTGAGTATTGTTTCCGCTTCTTTCAGGGTCAGCCCTGTCATATCTTCCAGGATCACCGTGCGCCCCGCCGCATCATCCTCTTCAAAATGCTGCGCCACCCCCAGATACGGCAGAATGTCTGCCATAACCGCGCCTACCGTGGGCGCAGCCATAACACCGCCGGAAATATAGATCCCGGTTTCCCGGGAGGGCGTGTCCAGGGCAACCAATACAATATACCGCGGATCATCCATGGGCGCAATCCCCACAAATGATACGATTTTATCCTGAACCCGCTGGCCATTTTCATCGAAAACATCGATTTTTTCACTGGTACCGGTCTTTCCTCCTATGGAAAACCCGGCAACTGAGGCATTTTTTGCAGTTCCTTCCGTGACTACGGATTCGATCAGGCCGCACATGGTGGCTGATGTCTCCGGGGATATGGTCTGCCTGACAAATGTAGGTTCCTGCTTCATCACGGTATTGCCGTCGCTGTCCAGCACCTCTGCCACCAGATACGGCTCCATCAGATTTCCCCCATTGACTACGGATGCAATGGCCCGCACCAGCTGCAGCGGCGTGATCTTAAAGGTCTGCCCGAAGGAACCGGAAGTCAGGGATGCGGTGCCCCATTTATCCGTATCCGTTACCAGCGCTTTATCAAAGAAAATACCTTTGCTTTCCCCTGCCAGGTCGATGCCCGTTTTCTCCAGGATTCCGAAGCGGCTGATATAGGAATAAAACTGTTCGCCTCCCAGTTTCAGGGCAATATGGGCAAATGCAATATTGCAGGAGTTTTGCAGCGCCTGGGGTGTTTTTTCCGCACCGTGACCGGTGGAACGCCAACAGTGCAGCAGCTGGGAACGCCCGGGAATCTGCTGAGAGCCTGTGCAGTGAAAGGCTGTATCCAGTGTCACCGCGCCGCAGTCCAGGGCTGCCGCAAGGGTCAGCACCTTAAAGGTGGAGCCCGGTTCATAGCCATCGGAAATGCAGCGGTTGCGCCATTGCTTCAGCTGGGCTTCCCGCAAAGCCTTGGTATAGGCTGCTTTCCCCTCGGTGTAAGCTGCGCTGCCTTCCGGATGTGTCAGGTAAGCAAGTTTCATTTGTTCCAGGGACTGCGCCGCAGCAGGGTCCGCAATCTCCAGATAATCATTGGGATCGTAACCCCCCAGGGTAGCCATAGCCAGGATCTCGCCGGTATCCACATCCATCACAATGCCGAAGGCTCCGTTGCGGACATCGTAGCGGGCAATGGCAGCTTCCATCTGCTTTTCCAGACATGCCTGCACAGCAGTGTCCAGGGTCAGCACCACATCGCAGCCCTGCCGGGAGGCCAGAAATGCCTCGTAGGAAAAGGGCATATCCATCTCATTATTCCCTTTGGTGGTAACAACGCTTCCGGCTTTTCCTTCCAGGAAGCTATTATAGGCTGCCTCCACCCCTTCGGAGCCCTGCCCGGAAGCATTGGTAAAGCCAATCACCTGAGATGCCAGTGTTCCGTAGGGATACACACGCTGAGAACCGGGTTCCAGGTGAACACCCGCAATTTGGTTCTCATTGATATAGCTGCGGATCTGCCCCGCTGTTGCAGGGGATACTCCGGCTTTCAGCAGCTTATAGCGCAGCTTTTGGTCGGCCGCCTGCTGCTGGATCCACTGGGGGTCCAGCTCCAGAATTTCTCCTAATCTTTGGGCAATGGCCGGAATATCCGCTTTGGATTGTTTCAGTTCATGGGGATTCAGATAGACATACTCCACGCCTTGGGAGTCTGCCAGAATATTCATGTTACGATCAAATATCCGTCCCCGGTCAGATGCCACCGATGTACTTCTGCTTTGGTTGCGCAGCGCTTTCTGGGCGTAATACGCGTATCTGTCCACCATCAGAAAGTACAGGCGCAGCGCCACCGGAAGAAAGGCCAGAAGCCCCAGGCAAGCAGCGATCAGGCGGATGCGTGCATGCTGCGCGCTGTCAAGGCGGATTCGCTGAGGATATTTTCTTCGTTTCATTGCCACCGACCTTCCGCAAAAAGGTGCGAATGCTTTCAATGGGCAGCAAGGAAATCCTCACCGCCCATTCAGCTTTCTATCCTAATTGTATTGGCCGGGACGGGTTTTATGCAAAAAGTCCGTCAAGGAAGATATTGATCCGCTCCCAAAGGGTATTTTCCCGGAACTCCTCCGCAGATACGGAAATGGTGATGTGTTGGGCTTCCTCTACCGGGATCATCCCAAGACCCAGAGCAGCCTCTTTCACGGTTTCCAGATCATAGCGGGAATGGTAGTCCTCTTCCAGCTGCAGATTCTGGCTCTGCAGCGTACTTACCTGCTCCTGCACCGTATGCAGTTCCTGGCGGGCATTTCTCAGGGTGAAAATTCCCACAACCATCAGAATCAGCATAACCGCGGAAACCAGAATGCCGCCCAATGCCAGAGGATCCACCTGCACCGTGTAGGACTGCTGCTTATATACTTTGGGGAGTTTGGTCTTATTCTTTTTGGGCTGCTGCGGAATCAGCTTCGGTGCAGCCGTGCCGACATAATACTGAATATAGCGGGATTCCTGTTTGCGTGCCATATTCTTCTCCCCTTTCTTGTTGCGTTACAGTTTTTCGCAGACCCGAAGCTTGGCGCTTCTGGATCTGGGGTTGGCATCCAGCTCTTCCTGAGATGCTACAATGGGTTTTCTGGAAATCAGTTTTACTTTCGGCTTCTTGCCGCATACACACACCGGGAAATTGGGCGGGCAGGTGCAGCCTCTGGCCGCTTCCGCCATACCGTTTTTCACGATGCGGTCTTCCAGAGAGTGGAAGGTAATCACCGCCAGCCGTCCGCCGGGATTCAGGCATTCCACCGCGTCCGTCATTACCTTTTCCACAGAACCAAGCTCATCGTTTACCGCGATGCGGATGGCCTGGAAACTGCGCTTGGCCGGATGCTGCTTTTCCCGCAGGGCCGATGCAGGCATGGCGCTGCGGATCACATCCACCAGTTCCAAAGTTGTTTCAATAGGTGCCGCCTCTCTGCGGCGGCAGATAGCGGAAGCGATCTGCGGTGCATAGCGTTCCTCGCCGTAATCGTAGAGAATACGCTTCAGTTCTTCATAGGGCCAGGTATTGACCACTGTGTGGGCGTTGAGGGCATCGCCGCTGTTCATGCGCATGTCCAGAGGGGCATCCGCCATATAGGAGAAGCCACGGGCACCGTCATCCAGCTGCGGAGAGGATACGCCCAGATCCAGCAAAATGCCGTCCACCCCGGGAATCTCCAGATCCTGCAGGATCTGCTTCACCTCACAGAAATTGGAATGCACCAGGGTCACCCGGTCTTGATAGGGTGCCAGCCGCTCTCCCGCAGCCTTCAGCGCCACAGGGTCCCGGTCGATGCCGATGAGTCTGCCGGTGGTAAGCCGGGCCGCAATCTGGCTGGAATGGCCTGCACCGCCCAGAGTGCCGTCCACATAAATGCCGTCAGGCTTGATGTTTAGTCCGTCCAGGCATTCGTGCAGCAGGACGGATATATGGAAAAACTCACTCATAGACCGATAGCCTCCAGAGATGCCAGCAATTTTTCGGGGGTAAGGTTCTCCCGCTCAAAGGCTGCGAATTCTTCCGCATCCCAGATTTCCGCCTGACCGGCACGGCCCACGATCACCACATCCCGCCGGATGCCGGCATAATCCAGCAGGAACTGGGTCAGGCCGAAGCGGAACTGCTTATCGGGGCTGCACTGTGTGGCATTCATAAAGATCAGGCTGGTGGCAGCGCCTCTTTGGGAAATTGGCAAAGCGTTGTAGTTGTTGCTGAGGGTTTCCCAGTCCGGCGCGGTATACACAGTCAGGCAGCGGTGGCCGCAGTTGACGCCCAGAGTCACAAAGAAATCACCGCCCAGTTCGCTGCGCAGCTTCGCAGGCACGAACAGCCGGTTCTTTTCATCCAGTTTTGCGGGATACTTTCCGATCACAGGCGGTCACCTCCACTCCATTTTACTCCACTTCGCTACCATTTTGCTCCATGTAGCTACAGTATAGCGCTGCCGAAAAAGAAAATCAATCTTTTTTATGAAATTTTTCAAAAAAAGACGCAAAAACTATCCAAAAACCGTATTTTAGAACACTTGTTCTAAAATAAAAGAGGGGCCGTGCCCCTCTTGTTTCAGCTGTGGAACTGCAGCGTTCCATGTTCCAGCCTGCCATAGATTCTCGCAGGGTGTTTCTCCGTCTGCAGCAAATACTGGGTCAAGGGTCCTTCCACCTTTTCCTGCACCAGATGCCGCAGCTGCCGCGCACCGCCCCGGTTGGTGCACAGACTCTTCAAATGCGCCGCCAGTTCTTCCGGAAGCTGCAACTGAATTCCCGCATGCTTTCCCCGCTCACAAAGCTGGCGCAGATATTTCCCCGCGATTCCCTCCATTGCATCATCTGTCAATTGCCGGAAGCATACGATTTTATCCAGACGCCCCAAAAATTCCGGAGTAAATACGCCGCGCAGCGCCGCTTCATGGGCTGACTCTCTGCCCACAGGCCGGAACCCAAGGCCCTCGGAACGCACCTCGCTGCCTGCGTTGGAGGTCATCACCACAATCACATTGTGGAAACTGACTCTGCGGCCTGTGGAATCCGTAAGGACACCCTCTTCCATGATCTGCAGCAGGATTCCCGCCACATCCGGATGTGCCTTTTCCAGTTCGTCCAGCAGTACCAGGCAGTAGGGCCTGCGGCGTACCGCTTCCGTCAGCTTGCCGCCTTCTTCATAACCCACATAGCCGGGAGGTGCCCCGATCAGCCGGGATACCGCCTGTTTTTCCATAAATTCCGTCATATCCAGCCGGATCATGGCTTCCTTACTTCCGTAGATCTCTTCTGCCAGAATCCGGCACAGCTCCGTCTTACCTACTCCGGTAGGGCCTGTGAAAAGCAAGGATGCAATGGGGCGGCTTTCGTCCCGGAAGCCGCTGAAACCCCGGCGCACCGCCTCTGCCACCGCCACAACCGCTTCCTGCTGCCCTTCCAGTCTGGCGCCCAGGATTTCCTCCAGCTTCAGCAGGCGCTCCCGTTCATTGGCTGTGAGCCGTCCGGCGGGGATCCCTGTGCGGCAAGACACCGCCCAGGCAATATCCGCGCCGGTAACCTGCCGCTGCTTTCGCAGATCCTTCGTTTTTTCCCGCATGCTCTGCATTTTGTCCCGCAGCTCCGCGGCTTTCTCAAAATGGCCTTCCCTGACAGCATTCGACAGTTCCTGCTCCAGATACTTACGCTGCCCTCTTCCCCGATGCAGTTCTTCCAGCCGGGCATGAGCAGCGCCTTCATCCAAAAGGTCAATGGCCTTATCCGGCAGATACAAGTCAGGCAAATACCGCTGTGACAGGCGCACCGCTTCCCGCATGGCCTCTTCTGTAATCGCCAGGCCATGGTGACGCTCCAGTCCCGGTTTCAGGCCGTGAAGAATTGCCATGGTCGCCTCGCCGCCGGGTTCCTCCACCGTCACCGGCCGGAACCGCCGCTCCAGAGCAGGGTCCTTTTCAATGAATTTGCGGTATTCCGTCAGCGTCGTGGCACCCAGCATCTGCAGTTCTCCTCTGCCCAGAGCAGGTTTGAAAATGTTGGCCGCATCGATGGCACCCTCTGCGGCACCTGCCCCCACAATGGTGTGCATCTCATCCACAAACAATATCACATCCCCGCTGCGGCGAATCTCTGCCAGCACATCCCGCAGCCGCTCTTCAAATTCACCCCGATACTTGGTTCCCGCCACCATATTGGCCATATTCAGGCTGATGAGCCGCTTTTCTTTCAGCTGCGGCGGCACATTCCCGGCAGCCATTCGCTGGGCAAGTCCCTCTGCAATGGCAGTTTTTCCCACCCCGGGCTCCCCGATCAGCGCCGGATTATTCTTATTTTTCCGGCTGAGGATGCCGATTACCGTGTCGATTTCCTTCTCTCTGCCAATCACAGGGTCCATAGATGCAGCCTTGATCACAAGGTCTTCACTGAATTGATCCAACAGTTTCATGGTTGCTGCCTCCTTTTTCTCAAAATGATACCGCTCCCGCCGCAGTTGCTCCAGTGCCGATGTAAACAGAATATCCGTTTCCACGCAGATCATCTGCAGCAGTGAGAAGGCATCGGATTCTTCCGCCCGGAGTATCGCCAGAAGAATATGCAGCGGACTGACTTCCCGGCTTCCCAGGCTCTTGGCTTCCATACCCGCCGTATGCAGAATCTTCTTTGCCTGAGGTGTCCAGCCCTGGGGCAAGGGCATTCCCGGTGTTCCGCAGCCATAAAGCCCCTGCAGCGCCAACTGCGCTAGCGCATGCTCCATGCCCACATTGCGCAGCAGATTCTCCGCATTTCCCCCGCAGCAGCTCATGGCCAGCAGCAGGTGTACGCTGCTGACACAGCTGTGTCCCAGCTGTCTGGCCTGGTCGGCAGCTGCCAGAATCAAATCCGCCGAACGCTGTTCGTAACGCATAACGCACCCCCTGTCTTTAGAAGATTTTTTCCAGGCCGAGGAAAAAATATACAATTTCAGAAAAAGGAATTGCATTTTTAAAAATACATGCTAGAATAGTCTTGCATTATTGAATGCCCCACAACAAACATATGGAGGAAATATCATGGCTTACAAGATTACTGATGCTTGCGTGAAGTGCGGCGCCTGCGCCGACAACTGCCCTGTTGAAGCTATCTCTGAGGGCGACGAGCAGTACGTCATCGACGCTGATGTCTGTGTCAGCTGCGGCGCCTGCGCTGATAACTGCCCCACTGAGGCAATCGTGGAAGAGTAATTCCGGGATTCGCAGTCGGCCTGTGCATTCGCTGCACAGGCCGATTTTTTATACAGGAGGCTGTTATGGAGCAACTGAGCGGCGGCTTTACGCTGGAAATTTCCCCCGGCGCGTTTCCCCTGGGCACGGATTCCATTGTCCTTTCCGGCTTTGCCAAACTGCCCCGAAACGCAAACGTGCTGGATCTTGGCTCCGGCTGCGGTACCCTTGGTCTTCTGCTTTGTGCCAGGCATGCAGACTGCGCCGTAGCAGGCATTGAGCTGGACCCTGCGGCCCACGCCACCGCCCTGGAAAACATTCGCCGCAACGGTCTGACGGCACGCATGGAAAGTATATGCGCCGATCTGAGGCAAGTTCCCGATCTTTTCTCCCCGGGCAGCTTTTCCTTCTGCATCAGCAACCCGCCGTACTTCGCCGCGGGACCCGCCAGCAAGACTGTTCCCCAAGCCCGCCGGGAAGACAGCTGCGATCTGAAAAGCTTGCTGGCCAGCGCTGCATGGGCGCTGAAATACGGCGGGGATTTTTGCATGGTATACCGGCCGGAACGGTTGGCAGAACTCTTTTTTCTGGCATCCCAAGTCAAGCTGGAACCCAAACGGCTTTGCCTTGTCCGGCACAGGCCCGCAGATCCCGTAAGTCTGGTACTGGTGCAGTGCCGCAAAGGTGCAAAGCCGGGACTTTTATGGGAAGAACTCCATCTATATGAATCTGACGGCAGCCCCTCCGGGGCGTACCGCACACTATACAACCTTTAGGAGGCTGCTATGGCTGGAATGTTATATCTGGTTCCTACCCCCATCGGCAATCTGGGTGATATTTCCCAGCGCTGCCGGGAGACCCTGGAACAGGCGGACTTCATCGCCGCGGAAGATACCCGCGTGACCATGAAGCTGCTGAACTATCTCGGCATTAAAAAAAGCCTTGTCAGCTACTATGAGCACAACAAGGCCTTTAAGGGCAATGTGATTCTGGAACGCATTCAGGCAGGTGAAACCTGCGCGCTGGTATCCGATGCCGGCAGCCCCGCCATTTCCGATCCCGGAGAAGAGCTGGTAAAGCAGTGCGCCGAAGCGGGCATCACCGTATGCGCCATTCCCGGCCCCTGCGCGGTAATCACAGCGCTGAGCATCTCCGGGCAAAGTACCGGACGGTTCTGCTTTGAGGGCTTCCTCTCCACTGCCAAAAAGAGCCGCCGGGAACATCTGGAATCTCTTATCAAAGAGCAGCGCACCATGATCTTCTACGAAGCACCCCACAAGCTGCTGACCACCCTGGAAGATATGGCCCAGGTGTTCGGCATCGACCGCCCCATCAGCCTCTGCCGGGAGCTGACGAAGCTCCACGAAGAGGTTGTGCGCACCACATTGGGTGAAGCCGTTGCCCAATATACCCAGAACGCTCCCAGGGGCGAATTTGTCCTGGTGGTAGCCGGTGCACCGGAAGAAACGAAGGAAGAAGCCACCGCAGAAGATGCCGCAGCCTATGTAGCACGGCTGATGGAAGAAGGTATGAGCCGCAAGGATGCCATCAAGCAGACTGCCAAGGATCTGAATCTTCCCAAAAATACGGTATACGACGCCGCCCTCAATCTGTAAACAAACCGCCGTGCAGCTGCACGGCGGTTTTCTTCATCAGGGCCACTGGGTATCCCTGTCCAGAGGGTAGATGGGGCGCTGCACATGTTCATACGGATACAGCAGGATATTGCCGGGTCTTGCACCGGGGGTATCGGCGGAAATGATCGCCGCTGCCCGGGAGGTAAAATAGCCACGGAAATGATTCATGGATTTCAGGCCCACAATGCGATAGTCCTTCAAATCGGCGCCTGTCATCCGGAACGGCCCTTCGTCCAGAATCTGGTAGCGGACACTGACCACAATGAACTCCACATTCCCCTTACGCAATCTGGCCGACTTTCCGTAGGACATGGGAAGCCCCTTATTGAGAGGTGCTTCGGAAATGAAATTTCCCTCACACAGATTCAGAATCTCCGCGTCTTCAATTTCCAGCGGTGCTCCCGCCAGGGCCATGGTCTTACCGCCCAGCCGGATGCTGACCCTGTCGCCAACATTGCAGGTGTGGAGATATTCTGCCACCTCCGGGTCGTACATCGGGCCCATAATGGTTCCCGGCAGATCCCGCCGCAGGAATTCCCGCAGCAGATGGGTAGCATCCCCGGGACCGCCGCTGCCGGGATTATCGGAGCCTTCGTTGATGATTACATAGCCCGGCTGCTGCACTTGCAGGGCAGCCTCCACAGCTCCGGCAGCATCCGGCACATCGGGATCGGCAAACCGATTCCTAAGATTCCACACATAGTCCGCCAGATGCTGGGCGTGTTCTTCCGGCGCATATCCATCGGCAATCACCAGAACGGAAGCAGAGGAACAGCTGCGGTCTGTGGCGGAAAAACCGTGCACAAAGCTGCAATCCAGCAAATTGTGTTCCCGGCAGTACTGGGCAAAGTAATCCTTCACCTGTTTACCGGGGCCGGTCAGGGTAGAGCCCAGCACCGGGGAAAGCAGCAGAGGCAGCTTGCGCATCGCCATGACCGGCCTTTCCCTGCTCCGCAGCCAGGCAGCCAGATGGTACGCTGCCTGATAGCCCGCCTCATAGCAATCGGTATGGGGCACTTCTTTGATACAGAAAATGGCATCTGCCAGGGCGCACATTTCATCCGTCACATTGGCATGGAGATCCAGAGAGCAGACAATGGGCATCTCCCGGCCCACCACTTGGCGTACTCTGCGCAGGGTGTAGCTTTCCAGGTCTTCATCCAGCTCACAGCAGCCTGCGCCGTGAATGGCAAAATAGATGCCGTCAAACTGCCCGTTCTTTTCTTCCAGGCAGGCGCACACCCGATCCACCACCCTTTGGGCGCATTCCCCCGTCATCAAAGGGCCTGCGCCAAAATTTCCGTTGTTAGTCACCAGGTCGATGGGAAGCGCCGTTTCTCCGGCATCCGCGATGGCCTGCAGCGCGCCGCCCAGATAGGTGCGGGTGCCGCTGAACACGGCTTCCACCTGTTTTCCCTCCGTCCACCCCTGGGGCGCCAACATCTCAAAATTCAAACGCCCAGGCGCGAAGGTATTGGTTTCATTACCAAACTGGCACAGCAGAATCGTCATACCGATCCCTCCTTTGGGAATATTCTAACACAAGCGCCTTGCTTTGGCAAACAGAAAAGCCGCTGCAGATGCATCTGCAGCGGCTTTGTTATACTTTACTTAGATTGCGAATACACTCATGGCAGACATTCTTCCCCCGGTAAGCAGTAAGGCCACGGGCAGAACCGCAGAACAGACAAGCCTGTTCATATTTCTGCAGCACGATCTTTTCCCCATCCAGATAAATCTCCAGAGAATCTCTCTCTTCAATATCCAGCGTGCGGCGAAGCTCAATCGGAAGCACGATTCTGCCCAGTTCATCTACTTTTCTCACAATACCTGTTGCTTTCACAATCATCGCTTCCCTTCCAGTCGAATACGCTAACGCGTTAAAAATATTATAATTTGTATATACATATCTGTCAAATCTTTTTTGTAGGGATGTTTGCGTTTTGTCGTATTTGCACAGGCAAATTATTCAATTCTTGGTATATTTTACGGAAAAAGGAGTGGTTCTGATGATTATTAGCTGGGTATATATGATGTTTCTCACCTTAAGTCTGGGCGCCGCGCTGCTGACCGGCCGTGGCAGCGAACTGGCTGCGGCGATTCCCGCAGGGGCGAAAGCCGGTATTGATCTGGTTCTGGTGATGGCGGGTTCTCTATGCCTTTGGACAGGGGCCGGAAAGCTGATGGAAAAATCCGGTCTGACCGCCATGCTCTCACGGCTGCTGCGCCCGCTGCTGCACCGGATTTTTCCGGATACCAGGGATAACGAAGCGCTTTCCGCCAGCCTCAGCGCCAATATCTGTGCCAACATTCTGGGCCTGGGCAACGCCGCAACACCCATGGGTATTCTTTCCGCCCAGCGGCTGTGCGATCCCAGCCGACCCGGAATTGCCACAGACCAAATGTGTCGGCTGATTGTATTGAACACAGCATCCATTCAGCTGATTCCTGCCACTGTTGCAGCTATACGGGGAAGTCTGGGCTGCGCCACCCCATTTGATATTCTTCCGGCAGTATGGGTCAGCAGTATCTGCTCTGCGGGATTGGGGCTTGGGGCTGCCTGGGCCTTGGGAAAGCTGTGGCCCCATGACTGATTATCTGGTTCCCCTGCTTCTGACCTTCATCTGCGCGCTGGCACTGGGGCGAAAAGAAAACGCGTATCAGCATCTGCTCCAGGGAAGCCGGGAAGGGCTGGAAATTTTGCTTTCCATTGTCCCCTCTCTTGTTCTGCTTCTCACCGCTGTGACGATGCTTCGCGCTTCCGGCGCTATGGAGCTGCTGAGCCGCCTTCTCTCGCCGGTGATGGGCTTGTTTGGTATTCCTCCGGAAACGGCACCGCTGATTCTGATACGGCCCATCAGCGGCAGCGCTGCCCTGGCAGTAGGCACAGAGCTGATGGTAAATTACGGTGTGGATTCCCAAATCGGCAGAACCGCCGCCATTATGCTGGGCTCCACCGAAACTACATTCTATACCATCAGCGTATATTTCGGCGCTGCGGGCATTAAGCAGACACGCTACACAGTCATCGCAGCACTGTTTGCGGATTTTGTAGGATTCTTCATGGCAAGTCTCACCACGAAGCTTTTCTTTTAAGCAAAAAACTGCCGCAGCCAATGGCCGCGGCAGTGATTTATGAAAGGATTACTCCTCGTCTTCGTCCTCGTCTTCCAGAGAGAACTCCAGAGTCTCGCCACAGTTGGGGCAAACGATGCTGCCTTCTTCCAGGGTTTCCTCATCAAAATTGATGATGCTGCCGCAGGCGCACTCTACTTCGTAGATGGTAGTGTCAGGGTCACCGAAGTCGAAGCCTTCTTCGTAGTCTTCATCCTCGTCGTCCCAGTCATCCTCGTCTTCTTCGTCGTCCCAGTCTTCGTCATCGTCGTAATCATCCTCGTCCAGGATGAAATCCTCGATGGCGTCCAGATCCTCTTCGATCTCATCCAGCTCGTCGGAAATGGCAATGGTGGTCTCCTCCACGTCGGTCAGACGGCGGGTCACATCACCCAAAAGATCCACGATAGCTGCAATCATTTTTCCCTCGTTGGTCTCAGTGTTCAGGTTCAGACCGTCCATGAGGCCCTTGAGGTAGGCGGACTTTTCAGAAATCGTCATAGCGGTTCTCCTTACTTTGCGCGGCCCAGGTACTCGCCGGAGCGGGTGTCGATCTGGATCTTGTCGCCCTCGTTGATGAACAGAGGCACCTTGATCTCAGCGCCGGTCTCCACGGTAGCGGGCTTGGTGACGTTGGTAGCGGTGTTGCCGGCGAAACCGGGCTCGGTGTCGGTAACGACCAGCTCAACAAAGTTGGGAACTTCCACGCCGAAGACGCTGCCCTTGTAGCTCAGAATGGTGCAGACATCGTTCTCCTTGATGAACTTGAAGGAATCGTCCAGAACGGAAGCATCGATGGGCTCCAGCTCGTAGGTCTCCTGGTCCATGAAGTAGTACAGAGCGCCGTCATTGTAGGAGTACTCCATCTTGCGTCTCTCAACGAAAGCGGTGGGGTACTTGGCAGAGGGGTTGAAGCTGGTTTCGGTCACGCCGCCGGTGATGACGTTCTTCATCTTGACGCGGACGAAAGCAGCACCCTTACCGGGCTTAACATGCTGGAATTCGACGACCTGCATAACCTTGCCGTCCATTTCGAAAGTGATACCGTTTCTGAATTCACCTGCAGAAATCATTGATTTATCCTCCTAAGATACGCCCCTTTTCAGGGGGTGAATATTTACATAGCTTTAGCTAATATATTCTAGCGCAAAACTTCTGTAAATGCAAGCTTTATTTGCGGTTTTTTACAGAATAATCAGTTCCTTGGGGCTGTGGGTAATGTTTTCGCAGCCACCTTCCCGGAAAATTACCACATCTTCAATGCGCACACCGAATTTGCCGGGCAGATAGATACCGGGTTCCGCGGAGCTGACCACACCGGCTTCCATCACAGTTTCCCCTGCGGGATTGCAGTTGGGTGCTTCATGGACCTCTAGGCCCAGACCGTGGCCATAGCCGTGGCCGAAGAAGCTGCCGTAACCGGCCTTACCGATGATGTCACGGGCCACGGCATCCACTTCCTTGCCTTTGACGCCGGCCTTGGTAGCCGCGATGGCAGCGCACTGGGCCTTCAGCACGGTGTTATATACCTTCTCCATTTCTTCAGTGGCAAAGCCCAGTGCCACGGTGCGGGTCATATCCGCGCAGTAGCCCTTGTAGGCAGCGCCGAAGTCCATGGTAATGAAATCGCCGGGCTGCAGCACTCTGTCGCCGGGGACGCCGTGGGGCATGCTGGTGTTGGGGCCGGAGACCACGATGGGATCAAAGGCCAGGCCGTCGGCACCGTTCTTCAGCAGGCAGTAGATCAGCTCGGCGCAGACCTGCTTTTCGGTCATACCTGCCTTGATCTTGGTGCAGATCTCCGCAAAAGCGGTATCGGTGATGTCCTGGGCCTTGCGCATCAGCTCCAGCTCCCAGTCTTCCTTGGTGCAGCGGAAGGCGCTGATAGCCTTGTGCATAGGCACGAACTTCACATTCAGGTTCTTTTCGTAGTACTGGAATTCTGCCACAGTCAGGTAGTTTTCCTCATAACCCAGGGTGGTAACGCCGAAATCGGCAATGGCCTTACTAAGCAGCTGGGCATAGGGATTGGCGCGATTGGTCTCAATGACCTCGAAGCCGCGGATATTGTTCTGGGCGGATTCAATATAACGACTGTCGGTGAAGTAGCGGCAGCCGGCCTTGGTGACGATGGCAACACCCTCGGCAATGTCAAATTCGGCGCCGTAATAGCGGCTGTAGCGGCTGGTCAGCAGCAGGCCATCCACCTCACCGGTCAGCAGGGACAGATACTTTTCCATGTTTTTCATAGCGAAACTCTCCTTTTTCTTGCGGCAAATATAAACGGCTTTTCCAGCACATGCCGTGCTTTCAGCCAGAAATTATGATTGCAGATGGGTTTGACCAGAATGGTCTGCAGACCAGCGCAGTTACCGCCCAGGGTGTCTGTAAAGATCTGGTCACCGGCAATGGCGCACTGGGCGCTCTCCATGGCAAACTGCTCCAGGCACTCCCGGATGCCTTTGCTGAAAGGCTTCTTGGCATGGGTAATGCAGGGCAGGCCGTACTTGCGGCAGAACACCTTCACCCGGTCCTTATGGCTGTTGGATACCACACACATCCTGACGCCCACCCGGAGCAT
This sequence comes from Oscillospiraceae bacterium, assembly GCA_017435525.1. Lineage (GTDB taxonomy): Bacteria > Bacillota > Clostridia > Oscillospirales > Oscillospiraceae > Faecousia. Next base: position 25,232 of record JAFSEW010000017.1, read on the forward strand.
ACATTTGATCCACAGCTCCATATCTGCTGTAGGCTGGCTGGTGGTGTAAGGAACGATGGTATTGTCAAAATCCAGCATCAGAAGATCAATGCCCCGGGACTTCAAAAAGGCGGGGGTAATCTCCGTAACGGATGTGACCATCACAGAGGGCAGAAAAGAAAACGGCATATAAGAAACCTTTCTTTCATAGAATTGCAGTGATTATACCACGGGAGGAGGCTTTTGTCCATGGGAATCTCCCATTATCTTGCCATGACAGACGGGGAAATTGCCGATGCCGACGCACTTCCGAAGCATCTGGCTTACATGGCCTGCCATTTTTCTCCATATACCACAGGCCTTACGCAGCCGCCGCAGCTGCCGCCCCGGGCCATGCTGATTCTGAACGACAGGATTCCCTTCTGCGGCCATGACTATAAACAAATCGCCGCTGCACTGGCAAGCCGGGTTGAGAAGCTGCAGCTTCGCTGTCTGCTGCTGGACTTCCAGAGGCCGGATACGCCGACAGAACTGGTAAAGCATCTGGTTGGAAGCAGCCCCCTCCCCATCGGGGTCAGCGCTGCCTTCGCAGACAATTTACCCTGCGCCGTCTTTCTTCCCCCGGTGCCGCCGGATGTTTCCCCGGAGGAACACATAAAGCCCTGGACAGGCCGGGAGATTTGGCTGGACGCGGCTGTGGAAGCATTGCAGATCACAGTGGATACCGAAGGAAGCCGCAGGCAGAGGATTTCTTCGCAGACTTCCCGGGACTTACCTTTCCGGGATGACACACTTTGCTGCCGCTACAAAACCCAGATTCTGCCCGACAGGGCCATCTTTACGCTGCAGCGCACACCGGAAGATTTGCAGCAGCTGCTTGCAGGCGTTGCACCCTTAGGCGTCACCACGGCTGTAAGCCTGTATCAGGAAATGAAAAAACTCCCCGCCAAATGACGGGGAGTTTTGAGCATAGTAAGATAGAGGGATATTAATAGAACTTTCTCTTGTTCTTACGGGCAGCTTCAGACTTCTGCTTACGCTTCAGGCTGGGGCTGACATAATGCTCGCGCTTCTTAACTTCAGCGATAACGCCCTCCTTGGCGCAGCTCCGCTTAAAACGGCGCAGAGCGCTCTCCAGAGATTCGTTCTCCTTAACGCGAATTTCAGACATGGTTTTCCCTCCCTCCGATGGCATCCGGCTAGATCCTGGATGCGTTCAGGGCCTAACACTAGGCTCGACTATTATAAAGCACGAACGCCATAATGTCAAGAGTATTTTTCCTTATTTTTGACAGTTTCAGCAGAAAAACTGCCGCAAATACGCAAAGGTACACCCTGTCTGTCGGAGAAAGACGCTGCGCAAGATTCCGCAGCGTCTTTGGTGTTATTTTACAATCAGGTTCACCAGTTTGTTCTTGACCACGATGGTCTTGCGGATCTGACCCTCCTGCTTTGCCAGGAACGCCGCGATCTTCTCATTGGCCAGGACATTGGCAACCACGGTGTCATTATCCAGGTCGGCATCCATATTCACGGTGCCGCGCATCTTGCCGTTGACCTGCACAGCGATGGTCACCTCACTGTCCTTGCACTTCTCTTCGGAGTAAGTGGGCCAGCTCTCATAGGCGATGGTGCTGTCATGGCCCAGCAGCTGCCAGATCTCTTCACCCACATGGGGGATGATGCAGGAGATCATCTTGATGAAGCCCTCTGCATACTCTCTGGGGCAGGTGCCGTTCTTATAAACCTCGTTGACGAAGACCATCATCTGGGCGATGGCGGTATTGAAGCCCAGCACCTCGAAATCGGAGGTGACCTTCTTAACGGTCTGATGATAGATCTTGGTCAGCTTACCGTCGTCGGTTTCGGTAATGTTCTCGGCCTCGGTGAAGAAGTTCCACACGCGGTTGATAAACTTCTTGGCACCGGCAACACCGGTGGTGGACCAGGGCTTGGAAACCTCCAGGGGGCCCATGAACATTTCGTACAGGCGCAGGGTGTCAGCGCCGTACTCCCGGACAACATCAGAGGGGTTGACCACGAACTCAGGGAAGCGCTTACCCATCTTGATACCGTTCTCGCCCAGGATCATGCCCTGGTGCACCAGCTTCTTGAAGGGCTCCTTCACGGGGGACAGGCCGTTATCGTACAGGAAGCGGTTCCAGATACGGGAATACATCAGGTGGCCCACAGCGTGCTCAGGGCCGCCGATATACAGGTCAACAGGCATCCAGTGCTCCAGCAGCTTGGGATCGCAGAAGGTCTCGTTGTTCTCGGGGTCGATGTAGCGCATGAAGTACCAGGAAGAACCGGCGCTGCCGGGCATGGTGGAAGTTTCCCGCAGGCCCTTGATGCCGTTCTTATCATAGTGCTTCCACTCGGTGGCATTTTCCAGAGGTGCCTTACCGCCGCGGCCCTTGTAGTCCTCCAGCTCGGGCAGGATCACGGGCAGCTCGCTGTCAGGCAGGAACACAGTCTCGCCACTGTCGGTATAGACGCAGGGAACGGGCTCGCCCCAGTAGCGCTGACGGGCGAAGATCCACTCACGGAAGTGATAGTTATTCTTTCTTCTGGCCACCCCTGCCTTTTCCAGCTTGCAGGTGATGGCTTCCTTGGCCTCTTCCACAGTCAGGCCGGTGAATTCCTCGGAGTTGCACAGACGGCAGCCCTTACCCAGGTAATCCTGCTTCTCAAAGGCGCACTCGGTAACATCTCGGCCTTCAATGACCTGGATCATGGGAATGTTGTGGGCCACGGCGTACTCAAAGTCACGCTGGTCATGGCTGGGAACAGCCATAACAGCACCGGTGCCGTAGTTGCCCAGGACGAAGTCGCCGATGAACACGGGCACTTCCCGGCCGTTAACGGGGTTGATGGCATACACACCCTGGAGGCGGCAGCCGGTCTTGGTCTTGGTGGCATCGGTACGGTCGATCTCGCTCTTGGCAGCGGCTGCCTTGATGTAGGCTTCCACTTCTTCCTTATTCTCGATGCGGTCCATCAGCGTCTTCACGATCTTGCCGTCGGGTGCCAGAACCATGAAGGTGATGCCGTAGATGGTTTCGATACAGGTGGTGTAGATGGAGAAAGCGCCGCCGCCCAGGAGCTGGAAGTCCACTTCCACACCGGTGGATTTGCCGATCCAGTTGCGCTGGATCTCCTTGGTGGATTCGGGCCAGTCGATCTCGTTCAGGCCGTCCAGCAGCTTTTCGGCAAATGCAGGCTGGTCAATGACCCACTGCATCATCATTCTCTTTTCCACGGGGTAGCCGCCGCGCTCGGACTTGCCGTCGATCACTTCGTCGTTGGCCAGAACGGTACCCAGGGCTTCGCACCAGTTCACGGGCATCTCAATGCGCTTGGCATAGCCTGCTTCCCACAGCTTCTTGAAGATCCACTGGGTCCATTTGTAGAAGGAGGGATCGGAGGTGGCAATGACCTTGGACCAGTCATAGTCGAAGCCCAGCTCCTTCAGCTGATTAGAGAAGGTTTCGATATTCTTCTGGGTAAAGCCGTTGGGATGGTTGCCGGTGTCCACGGCGTACTGCTCAGCAGGCAGGCCGAAGGAATCATAGCCCATGGGGTGCAGCACATTGTAGCCCTGCATACGCTTCATGCGGGACATGATATCGGTAGCGGTATAGCCCTCGGGATGGCCTGCGTGCAGGCCTACGCCGGAGGGGTACGGGAACATATCCAGCACATAGTACTTGGGCTTGGAGAAATCCCACACATCGGTGCGGAAGGTATGGTTCTCTTCCCAGTATTTATGCCATTTGGCTTCAATGGCGGAAAAATCGTACTGCATAGCCTTACATCTCCTCGATAATAATATCTTTCAGATTGACCTGCTCAGCATCTGCCCACAGACGCTCCAGATCGTAGAATTTACGGGCTTCCTCGGTAAACACATGGATCACAACGCTGCCGTAATCCAGCAGTTCCCAGGTATTACCCCGGTGACCTTCCCGGCCCAGCATGGGCTCGCCCAGCTGCTCCATGGCGTACTCCGCATAGTCGCACAGGGTTTTGACATGGGTGTTGGAGGTGCCGGTGCAGATCAGGAAATAATCTGCCAGGCTGGAGACCTTGTCGATCTTCAGCAGCTTGATATTCATGCCCTTCTTTTCATCCAGGGCTTTGGTTACGGTGATAGCAACTTCATTGGCACTTTTCATAGTATCTTCCTTTCTCAGCGCTCCAGGAACGCCAGCGCCTGCTGAGATTCCGGAGAGATTTCCCGGTTCTGGCTGCGCAGCATATCCAGCGTCATATTCAGCCCCAGCTTCAGGGCCTGGGTAATATCTTCATAGGCAAGGCTGCGGAGAGTTTCCACCCCGGGGAAATCCCGGTTTGGCTCCATATAGTCTGCCACATAGATGATCTTTTCAAGCAGGTTCATATCCGCCTTGCCGGTGGTGTGGCAGCGGATGGCCTGAACCACAGCCTCGTTTTCTCCGAAAATCCGCTGTGCCACCAGGCTGCCTGTCAGCGCGTGGAGGGTTTTGGGATTCTTTGTGGAAAAATCATCCAACATCGTACCATAACTGCGGCACAAAGTCAATTGCAGAGGGCCGTCCAGGGCTTTGGTAATATCGTGCAGAAGGCCTGCCCGCACGGCATCGGTCTCATTCACACCGTAGATCCTTGCCAGTTCCCCGGCAGTCTGGGCGCAGCCCAGCACATGAGCCACCCGGTTGGGCTTCAAAAGCTTCACAACCGTTTGGCGCAGCTGATCGATGGATAGGTTTTTGTAATCCCGGTCTGTTGCGTAAAGGCCGTTTTCATAGATATAGCGCTCCACGCTTTCCGGCAGAAATTCCGAAGCGCAGCGGAACACCAGCATCCGCCGCAGCTGGGTGGAGGAAATGGCGGTAACCGGATTATCCACCAGGTGGATCTCCGCGCCGGCCGCTTCCATCCGGGCCTTCACCGCTTCGATCTGCGCCGCTTCATCGGCATCGCCCCGGTAGAATACCCCCAGCGCCGCATGCTCCAAAATAATCTCAGGATTGCGCCAGGCGGAAAAGCTCAAAAACATATCCGTTCCCATCAGCAGGAAGAGCTTAGCATCGGGATACTGCTGATGCAGCTGCTGCACCGTCAGATAGGTGTAGCTGGGGCCTTCCCTGCGCAGTTCCAGATCGGAAACCTCTGCAAAATCTTCCGCACCCAGGCGCACCATTTCCAGCCGCTGCCAGGGCGCAGGAGAGCCCTCCGGGATCTGCTTATGGGGTGCAATCCTGTCCGGGATCAGCAACAGCCTGTCCAGATGCAGCACTTGCGCCGCATGCCGGGCAGCACGAAAATGCCCCAGATGGGGCGGGTTAAAGGTTCCGCCGTAGATACCGATGCGCTCCATTTGCCATTCCCCCTATTGGTTGATAACGGGTTTACTGTTCCTTACGAAGCTGCTTTTCTCTTTCCCGCTCAATGGCTCTGTCGATGGCCTGCTGGCGGAAATATTCATTGCGCTGCTCGCGCTGGGTCTTGGCTGCCTGGCGGCGGGCCTTGGCACCCTTGCGAACAGGGTTGGACTTTGCCACAGACACAGCCTTGCGCTTGGCGCGGCCGCTCTGATTGCGCTCCTCCTGGAGCTTTTCGCTGAAACGGTAGATCACGAACTTGGTGCCGATCACCGCCACACCGTCAGCGCCGGTGGCCTCACAAATGGCATCGCTGACCTCTCTGGGACTCATCAGGGCGCCTTCCAGCACTTTACCCTTTACCAGTTCTCTGGCTGTCAGCTGGTTTTCCGCTTCACCGATAACGGTATCGGTAACGCCGCTCTTGCCAACGATCAGGGTAGTTTCCAGGGTGTTGGCCTGAGCCCGCAGCTCGGCGCGCTCTTTACTTGTCAGCATAACCTGCCTCCTTTAACTTCTCATAGAAAATCTTCAGTGCATTGCCCCGGTGGGAAACGGAGTTCTTCACCTCAGGGCTCAGCTCCGCCGTGGTCATGCCCAAAGGCGGATAATAGAAAATGGGGTCGTAGCCGAAGCCGTTTTCACCCCGGGGTTCTCTGGTCAGTTCACCGTGGATCTCACCTCTGGCCTGAATGGTCTGGCCATCAGGGGTAACCATGGTGATGACGCACACGAACTGGGCCTGGCGCGCTCCGTCGGGCACATGCTCGGTATTCTTCAGCAGCAATTCCAGGCGGCCCCAGTCATCCAGGCTTTCATCGAAGCCGTACCGGGCAGAATACACGCCGGGCTCACCGTTCAGGGCATCCACAGCAATGCCGGAATCGTCTGCCAGGGCAGGCAGGCCGGTGGCTTTCATCACAGCCTCTGCCTTCAGGAAGGAATTTTCCTCGAAGGTGGTGCCGGTTTCTTCCACATCGATATCCACGCCCAGCTCGCTCTGAAGCACCAGCTCCATGTCGAACTTCTCGGTGATTTTGCTGATTTCCACCAGCTTGTGGCGGTTCTTGCTTGCCAGCACAACTTTCATCACAGCAGCGCCTCCACAAAGTCCTTTGCTTCAAAGGGCATCAGGTCGTCGGCCTTTTCACCCACGCCTACGAACTTCACGGGAATCTGCAGCGCGTCCGCCACGGCGATGACGATGCCGCCCTTGGCGGTGCCATCCAGCTTGGTCAGGGCGATGGCGGTTACACCGGCGATCTCCTTAAACTGCTTGGCCTGGATCAGACCGTTCTGGCCGGTGGTACCATCCAGCACCAGCAGCACTTCCCGGGCTGCATCGGGCAGCTCCCGCTCCACGATACGGCTGATTTTATTCAGCTCATTCATCAGGTTCTGCTTGTTGTGCAGGCGGCCTGCGGTATCGATGAGGATCACATCCACATTCTTGGCCTTGGCGGACTGAATGCCGTCAAAGACAACGGAAGCAGGGTCTGCGCCCTCGTACTGACGCACAATGGAAGCGCCGCTTCTTTCCGCCCAGATCTCCAGCTGGTCCGCAGCGGCAGCCCGGAAGGTATCGCCGGCAACCAGCAGCACCTTCTTGCCTTCATTCACCAGCCGGGTAGCAATCTTGCCGATGGTGGTGGTCTTACCCACGCCGTTGACGCCGATCACCAGGATCACGGCGGGGTTGGTGGAAAGATTCAGGGCAGTATCGCCCACATGCAGCATCTCCACCAGAATGTCTTTCAGAGCCTTTTTAGCCTCCTCGGTGGTCTTCAGGTGCTGCTCCCGGACAGCTTTGCGCAGCCGGTCGGTAGCCTTCACTGCGGTGTCCACGCCCAGGTCTGCCAGGATCAGGCTTTCTTCCAGCTCGTCATAAAAATCGTCGTCAATCTCACTGAAGCCGGAAAAGACGCTGCCCAGGGTAGATGCCATGGCATCTCTGGTCTTGGTCAGACCGGCTTTGATCTTATCAAAAAATCCCATTGTTATTCTCCTTTATTCCACAATTCCCAGCTGATGTTCCATCTGGTTCAGGTCCAGCCGCAGCAGCTTGGAAATGCCCTGCTCCTGCATGGTCACACCGTAGAGCACATCGGAAGCTTCCATGGTGCCTCTGCGGTGGGTAATGACGATGAACTGCGTCTTCTTGCTCAGACGTCGCAGATAGTTGGCAAACCGCTCCACATTCCGGTCATCCAGGGCCGCATCGATCTCGTCCAGCATACAGAAGGGCGTGGGGCGCACTTTCAAAATGGCAAAGTACAATGCGATGGCCACAAATGCCTTTTCGCCGCCGGACAGCAGCGTAATGGTTTTCAGCTGCTTTCCGGGGGGCTGCACCCGGATCTCGATGCCGCAGGTCAGGGGCTGCTCCGGATCTTCCAGCACCAGCTGGCCCTTGCCGCCGCCGAACATTTCTTCAAAGGTCTTGCCGAAATAATGGTCGATCTTCTTAAATTCTTCCACGAAGATGGTTGTCATCTCCTGGGTAATATTGCGGATAATGCTTTCCAGCTCCCGCTTGGAATTCAGCACATCGTCCCGCTGGGTTGCCAAATAGGTATAGCGCTCATTGACACGGGCGTATTCCTCAATGGCACCCAGGTTCGGCGTACCGATGGCTGCGATCTTGCGTTTCAGTTCACCGATCCGGCGGTTACCGGCCGCCACGGATTCGATTTCCGTGCGCTTGTCCAAAGCCGTGGAGGGCGTCAGTTCGTAGGAATCCCAAAGTTTATCAATGATCTGCCGCTCTTCCATGGCGGTGGTAGCCTTCTTCTGTTCCAGCAGGCCGCAGGCGCGCTCCATGGTGATAATATCCTTGTTCTTTTCCTGGGCCTGCCGCTCTGCCATGGTTTTTTCCGCTTCGGCTTCTGCGCGCTGGGTCAGGATGGTATCCAGCTCTTTCTTTTTCCGCTGGATTTGCCCCTGATTTTCCGCACTGCGCTGCTGCAAGTCCGCCAGCTGCGCTTCCAGATTCTGATTCTCCCGGGTAATGTGGGCAATCAGCGCCAGCTTCTGATCCCGGTCGCCTTCCATGGCGCTGCGCAGCTGCTGCAAATCGGCAATATGGGTCTGCGCTGTGAGCTTCTCGGCTTCCAGCGCCGCTTCGTCCGCCTTGCACTGCGCTACCTGCTCCTGAATACCGGCAGTAGCCTGGGCAGCTTCCGTCTGACTGTCTTCCAGCGCGGCAATGCTGCAGCGGGTCTGTTCCAGCTGCGCGGTAAGCAGCTGGATTTTGGTCTGCTGCGCCGCAAACCGGGCACGGTCGCTGCCGGTGCGCTCCGTCAGGGAATCCAGTTCCTTCCGGGCAGCTTCCATAGCCTGCGCGATGCTCTGCACCAGAATTTCATGCTGCTTTTCCGTGCCCTGCAGCCGCAGCACCTGATCCTCCGCTTCCCGGAGCTGATCCGCTGCCGCTGCCATCTGGAATTCCACCTGGTCTGCCAGGCGGGCGGCTTCCTGCAGGTCGGCTTCCAGCACCTGTTTCTTCTGCTCCAGTTCTTTCTCCTGGGCAACGAGCTTTTCCAGCTCATTGGCTCTGGAGAGGATACCGGCTTCCCGATTCACGGCGCCGCCGGTCATGGAACCGCCGGGATTCATCACCTGGCCGTCCAGGGTGACGATCTTGAATCGGTTTGCATATTTTCTCGCCATGGCAATGGCGGCGTCAATATCTGTAACGATCACGATACGGCCCAAGAGATTTTCCACAATCTCCCGGTAGGTATCCTGGGTTTTTACCAGATGGGATGCGATACCCACAAAACCCCGGCAGCTTTCCAGCCCGGTTTCCTGCAGCTTCTTGCCCCGGATTACCGAAAGGGGCAGGAAGGTTGCACGGCCGCTGCCGCTGCGTTTCAAATAGGAAATGGCAGCTTTGCCGTCGGCTTCGCTTGATACCACGATCTGCTGCATAGCGCCGCCCAGAGCGATCTCAATGGCTACGGTATAACTGTCCTCTGTGCGGATCAGACGGGATACGGGGCCATGGATATTGCGCAGGGCGCCCCGCTTGGCTTCCTGCATCACCAGCTTGACGGACTTCTGGTAGCTCTCGTAATCCTGCTCCATAGCCCGGAACACCTTGACTTTTGCCTTGATGCCATCCAGCTGGGATTCCAGCTGACGCATATTCTGCGCCAGTTCATCCCGGCGTTTTACGCGGCTGCTGCGGCGCAGGTTATAACCGGCAATGGTATTATTGGCGGCGGTGACATCCTCCTGAGCCCGGCGCAGCTGCTTGCGGCAGTCCGTCAGGTCAGTATTGGCGCTTTGCTGCCGGTCCCCCGCAGCGGCCAGATCCGCTTTCAGCTGCTGACGGCGTTCATCGCTGAGCCGCAGGCTCTCTTCCAGACCCCTTACATCCGCTTCACAGCCGGCAATCTCAGAGGCCAGGTTGGTTTCTTTGCTGCGCAGTTCCAGGAACTGCCTGGTAATACCCTGGGCACCGGCGATCATGGCTGCCAGCTCCTGCTGCAGCGTTTCCAGATTCCGGCGTTTTGCCACGGTTTCTTCTTCGATCCGGGCAATGCGCTGCTGCACCTGCTCCATCTGGGCAGCGATGCCGCCGCTGCGGTCTTCCTGGCTCTTCAGTTCTTCCTGCACCCGGGTAATGTTGGCATGATTGTTATCCATATTGCCCCGGAGCACCGCTGCCTGGCCTTCCAGCTGCTGATGGGTGGATTCCAGCATAGACACATGGATTCGGGCGGATTCCAGATCCGCATCCTTCTGCCGGAGCGCCAGAGAAAGGTTTTCCGAGCGGTTATACAGCTCGTCCAGCTCATCATGGGCCTGCTGCAGCACAAAGGAGGCGGAAGCATAGTCCTCCTGGGCCTTCTGCGCCGCTGCGGAAAGCTTCTCCAAAGTATCCAGCCACACGGCAATTTCCACGCCCTGCAGTTCTTCCTTCAGTTCCAGATACCGCTTTGCCTTTTCAGACTGCTGCTTCAAAGGCTCCAGCTGCAGTTCCAGCTCGGATACCTTGTCGCCGATGCGCAGCAGATTATCCTCGGTATGCATCAGCTTGCGCTCGGTTTCCTCCTTGCGGTGGCGGTATTTGGAAATACCCGCAGCTTCCTCAAAGATCTCACGGCGGTCGGCACTCTTCAGGGAGAGGATCTCATCCACCCTGCCCTGGCCGATATTGGAATAGCCCTCTCTGCCCAGGCCCGTATCCATAAACATCTCATGGATATCCCGAAGTCTGGCAGACTGGCGGTTGATATAGTATTCGCTGTCACCGCTGCGGTAATACCGGCGGGTGACCATCACTTCATCGGCATCATAGGCAAGGGCTCTGTCACTGTTGTCCAGGGTCAGCGTGGCTTCCGCGAAGCCCACCGCAGCACGCTTCTGGGTGCCGCCGAAGATCACATCCTCCATCTTGGCACCACGAAGGGTCTTGCTGCTCTGCTCACCCATAACCCACACAATGGCATCGGAAATATTGGATTTTCCGGAACCGTTGGGGCCCACAATGGCAGTGATATCGTCGCCAAACCGGATCAGCGTTTTATCCGGGAACGACTTAAAGCCCTGCACTTCCAAACTTTTTAAGTACACACAACTACCTCATCTTATCAAATGGTAAAAACAAATCAGCTTATTATACCGGGAAAACCGAAAAAAAGCAAGGGCTTTCTTTGGGTTTCCCCGCCGATTCTATCCTTGCCTTTTTCTTTTTCGACCATTATAATATAGAAAACGCCCCGGAAGAAAGTGAGGTAACGCGCATGTATGATGTAACCGCTTTGGGTGAGCTGCTCATCGACTTCACCTGTGAAAGCACCGATGCCACCGGATATCCCACCATGGCTGCCCATCCCGGCGGCGGCCCACCCAATTTCCTGGCTGCTCTGAGTAAATTCGGTGCAAAAACCGCCCTGATCGCCAAAGTGGGCACCGATGCCTTCGGCAATCTTCTGAAAAAGACATTGCTGCAGCTGGGCATTGACAACAGCGCCGTCATTTGCGATGACAGCGTGTTTACCACCCTGGCCTTTGTGACCCTGGACGAAACCGGTGACCGGGAATTCTCCTTCGCCCGGAAGCCCGGCTCCGATACCCAGCTGAAATTTGAGGAAGTGGATCTATCCTATATCGATAACGCCAGGGCGTTCCATTTCAGCACCCTTTCTCTCACAGACGAACCTTCCCGCAGCACCACTTACCGGGTAGTGGAGTATGCCCGCGCCCAGGGGAAGCTGATCCACTTTGATCCCAACCTGCGCAAGCCCCTGTGGAAGAGCCTGGAAGACGCCAAAGCGCAGATGCTGTGGGGGCTTGCCCATGCGGATGTGGTGAAAATCAGCGACGAAGAGGCGGAATTTCTCTTTGGGCTGGCACCGGAAGAAAGCGCCGCCTATATCCTGGCGCATTTTCCCGTGAAGCTGGTGCTGGTGACCTGCGGCCCAGGGGGTGTGATTTTCGCAAATCAGCAGGCCTTTGGACATACCCCTGCCCTGTCCGGCATTCAGGTTGTGGATACCACCGGCGCCGGGGATATTTTCGGCGGCAGCACCCTGTGGCAGCTGCTGCGCAGCGGTAAGCAGCCACAGGATCTGACGGAAGCAGAACTGCGGAACATTACCAAATTTGCCTGCACCGCAGCCGGCCTTTCCACCATGAAGCAAGGCGGTGCCAACAGCGTTCCGGAAATGGAAGAGATTCTGGCAAGGCTTTAAACAAGCAAAAAGGGGCTGTCTCACTAAGGCATAAACCTCACATTTCATCTCGTAGGGACACCCCTCCGGGGTGTCCAAACTGGAAAAACCGGCACAAATTGTGCCGGTTTTTTATGTTTATTGATGTTTTCGCGGACACCGCAGGAGCGG
>JAFSEW010000018.1 GCA_017435525.1 Oscillospiraceae bacterium
TCTGCTCATATGAATGTAGGGGCCGGTGACTACACCGGCCCATGGGTAAAATCTTCAGATTTTACCCATATTTCTATAGATTTCGCAACATTCACGAAAGGGCCGATGTGGTCATCGGCCCCTACAAACAACTTTTTTGACACGCTCAAGCAGCCTCCTTTCGGAGGCTGCCCCTTTTATATCAGGATACCCTGGCAGTGGTCAATTTCATGCTGGATGATCTGCGCTGTCCAGCCGGTGAAGGTTTTCAGGCGAACCTGCATACTTTCCGTCTGGTAGCGCACTTTGATTTTCTGAAAGCGCTTGGTCTTTCTGGGGCCACCCAGCAAAGACAGGCAGCCTTCTTCCGTTTCATAAGGGTCTTCCGCCTTGATGATCTCCGGATTCAGCATCACCATATACTTGCCCTCGCAGTCAAAGGCGATGATCCGCACAAATTCGCCGATCATATTGGCCGCCATCCCCACGCAGGTCTGCTTGTGTGCCGCCAGGGTTTCCAGCAGGTCTGCGGCTATGGGAATATCTGCCGCCGCAGCCTCCCGGGATACCCGGGACAGCAGGATGGGATCATGCATGAGTTCTCTTATCATGGGTAAACCGCCTTTCCCTCTGCTTCAGGACGATAACATAGCTGGGAATCAGAATGAAGTCCGCGCCGATCCAGGCCAGCACCTCCGCATAGTACAGGCCCATCTCCCCCACCGCCAAAGGCAGCAGCAGGGCGGCACAAATACGCATCACAAATTCCGCAATGCCGGAAACCATGGGCAGCACCGTGTTGCCCACGCCCTGAATGGTGCTGCGGAACACATACAGCAGATACAGCGTGGGCAGACAGGCGGCCATTATGGTCAGGTACTTATAGGCCACATCTGTGGCAGCTCTGGTTTCTTCCGGTGTGCCGGAAATAAACATCCCCACGATGCCTCTGCCGAAGGCGATCATGATTCCCGCGATCACCGCCGAAATCACCAGGCACACCCAGGAAGCCGCCCGGATGCCTTGCCGGATTCTGGGAATATTGCCTGCGCCCAGATTCTGCCCGGCATAGGTGGTCATGGCATAGCCATAGGAGGTGGCCGCAATTTCCAGAACGCCGTAGAGCTTATTGGTGGCGGTAAAGCCGGCGATAAACGCCACGCCGAAGCCGTTGACCACCGTCTGCACGATCATGCCGCCGATGGAAATGATGGCATTCTGCATAGCCACCGGGAAGCCCAGCCGCAGCAGCCGCCAGGCCAGCAGGCCGGAAAGCCGGAAATCGCCTTTTTTCAGCTTCAGCACCGGGAGTCTGCGAATCCGCACCAGACAGAACACCACAGAGCAAGCCTGGGCAATCAAGGTTGCAATGGCTGCGCCGGGGATTCCCCAGTGCAGCACCAGCACAAACAGCAGATCCAGCGTCACATTAACACAGCTGGCCACCATCATGGCATGTAACGGTGTCTTGCCATCCCCCAGAGAACGGAGGGTACAGGCCAGCAGATTATAGGCCATAGAAATGGGTACGCCCGCAAAAATATAGCGCAGATACTGCACGCCGTAGTGCAGGATCTCTTCCGGGGTGTTCAGCAGCCGCAGCACCGGCACCGTCGCCAGTTGTCCGGCAATCAGCAGCACCACCGCGCCAATGGCCGACAGCACCACCGACGCGCCCACGGCCTTACGCAGGCCCTCTTCGTCCCGGGCACCGAAGCGCTGCGCCATGAGAATACCGAAGCCCTGGGTCAGACCCTGGATAAAGCTGACCATCATCCAGCCGATCCAGTCCGTGGAGCCCATGGCCGCCAACACGCCCACGCCCAGGGCCTTGCCCACCACCGCCGTATCCACCACGGTATAAAACTGCTGGAACACATTGCCCAGCATCAGGGGCAGCGCAAAAGATGTGATCAGAGAAAGGGGCTTTCCCCGGGTCATATCCAATGTTCTTTGATTCATGGGAAGCCCTCCCTGGCAATTTTCTTTAGTATAGCAGTTTTTGCTTCCATTGTAAAGGAACGAAAAATATCCGCAGCCGTGCGGCTGCGGATATTTCATAGCCGGAATTACTTCTTGGCGAACTTGCGCTGGAAGAACTTCACAATTTCCACAATGGGGATCACCAGGAATGCCAGGCCCATAGCCACAGCGTACTCAGTCCAGGAGATCATCTCGAAGCCGAAGGCGTTGGCCAGGAAGGGCACTTCCAGAACCAGGGTAGTCAGCAGCAGGGAGCCAATCATAGCGGCCCACAGGATCTTGTTCTGGCCCTTCAGACTGAACACAGACTTCCGCTGGGAGCGCATATTAAAGGAGTGGAAGATCTCGCACATGCTCATAGTCAGGAAGGCCATGGTCATGCCGTCGGGAGAAATACCGCGGGGCATCTCAAAGTAACCCACCTCGAAGCAGTGACCCAGGATATAGGACACGATGGTGATGGCGGTAACCAGGAAGCCCTGATAAGCAATGTCAAAGAACAGGCCACCGGCGAAGATGCCTTCCTTGGAATCACGGGGAGGACGGTTCATGGTGTCGGGCTCGGCGTCTTCCATACCCAGAGCCAGGGCGGGGAAGCAGTCGGTAACCAGGTTGATGAACAGCAGATGCACGGGATTCAGCAGAGTGAAGCCCATGAGGGTTGCGGAGAACACGCCCAGAACCTCACTCATGTTGGAAGCCAGCAGGAACTGGATGGCTTTACGGATGTTATCGTAGATCCGACGGCCTTCGCCCACAGCGGAAACGATGGTGGCAAAGTTATCATCAGCCAGAACCATGTCGGCCACATTCTTGGTAACATCGGTGCCGGTGATGCCCATGCCAACGCCGATATCGGCAGACTTGATGGAGGGCGCATCGTTGACGCCGTCGCCGGTCATGGCGGTGATGGCATCGTTGGCCTTCCATGCGGTGACGATGCGGGTCTTGTGCTCAGGCTGCACCCGGGCGTACACGCCGTACTTCTTCACGAACTCGCAGATCTCATCATCGGAGATGTTATCCAGCTCAGCGCCGGTGATGGCCTGGGAAGCGTCCTCAATGATGCCCAGCTCCTTGGCGATGGCAACGGCGGTATCCTTGTGGTCGCCGGTGATCATGACGGCCCGGATGCCTGCGCTGCGGCACTCGTCGATAGCGGCCTTAACCTCAGGACGGACAGGGTCGATCATACCGGTGAGGCCCAGGAACACCAGCTCCTTCTCCAGGAACTCGGGGGTGTTGTCGGCAGGCTTCTCCGCCCAGTCGCGCTTGGCGGCAGCCAGCACACGCAGAGCCCGGTCAGCCATGGCCTTGTTCTGGGCCATGATTTCGGCGCGCTTTTCTTCGGTCATGGGCTTTGTTTCGCCGTTTTCATAGTAGTATGCGCAGCGGGCCAGCACCACATCGGGGCCGCCCTTGGTGTACTGCACGAAAGCGCCGTCCACAGCATGGACAGTAGACATCATCTTACGGCCGGAATCGAAGGGCGCTTCATCCACACGGGGCATGGACTTCTCCAGCTCCGCCTTGTGCAGGCCGACAGTATAGGCAAAATTGACCAGAGCGCACTCCGTGGGCTCGCCTTCTGCCTGATTCTCTTCGTTCAGATTGGCATCGGAGCAAAGGGTCATGGCGGTGGCAACCAGGTTGGTCTCGCCCACATGATCCACCACAGTCATTTTGTTCTGGGTCAGGGTACCGGTCTTATCGGAGCAGATGACCTGGGTGCAGCCCAGAGTTTCCACAGCGGTCAGGCGGCGGATCACAGCATTGCGCTGGCTCATCTTGGTCACGCCGATGGACAGCACCACAGTAACCACGGTAGCCAGGCCTTCGGGAATGGCGGCAACAGCCAGAGACACGGCCACCATGAAAGTCTCCAGAATTACGGACAGGGTATGGCCGGGAACAGACAGCTCACCCCGGGCCATAAAGAGGTTAAAGGCAAAGATAAACACGCAGATACCCAGCACCATCTTGGAAAGCAGGGTGCCCAGCTCATCCAGCTTGCGCTGCAGGGGGGTCTCCTCTTCCTCGGTGGCAGCCAGAGCGCCGGCGATTTTACCCATCTCGGTGCCCATGCCGGTCTCGGTGATCACAGCCTTGCCGCGTCCGTAGACCACGGTGGAACCCATGTAGCACATATTCTTGCGGTCGCCCAGAGGCACATCGGCCTGGCTGTCCTGCAGGAACAGGGCATCAATCATCTTGTTGACCGGGACAGATTCACCGGTGAGGGCAGCTTCTTCGATCTTCAGGGAAGCATTTTCGATAATACGGCCGTCCGCAGGCACAGCGTCGCCGGCTTCCAGCACCACGATATCGCCGGGAACCAGCTCATCGGAATGCAGCACTACCTGCTTGCCGTCACGGATGACTTTACAGGTAGCCGCCGTCATGGTCTGCAGCGCCTCAATGGCTGCCTCCGCCTTACTCTCCTGCACCACGCCCAGAATGGCGTTCAGCAGCACAACTGCCAGGATGATAATAACTTCTGCCCATTCGTTTTCACCTGCCAGCATACCGGTGAGTGCGCTGACGGCAGCTGCCACCATCAGGATGATCAGCATGGGATCCTTCAGCTGTGCCAAAAAACGCTGCAGCAGGGTAGGTTTTTCGGCCTCTTTCAGCTTGTTGGGGCCGTACTTTTCCAGCCGCTCTTTTGCCTGAGCAGAGGTTAATCCTTCCGCGCCAACGCCCAGCTCCTGCAGCACATCCTGCGCCCACTGGGTATAGGTTTTCTTCATGATTTTCTCTCCTTCTCACAAAATTATTAAATTGTTGTCACAAACTTACGCAATTATAACTATATCGGTTTTCTCGGGGATAGCAAGCTCATCAGCAGAAAATTTAACCGCTTCTTAACTGCCCATTGACCAAACAGCACGGTTTTCTTCTTTTTCTCCATCTGTGTGCCGGCTCGGATTGACATTTGCTTCCGCGGGACATATAATCGAAGCAGCAATCCAGCACCACATTTCGGGGTTCACCCCAACAGAAAGGACTGTGCAACACTATGGGTAAAGCCACAAGTTTCCTCTACCTGAACGAAGAGGATATGATCAAAGCCGGCGTACTGGACAGCGCCCGGTGCATTGATGTGGAAGAAGAGCTTTTCCGCATCCTCAGCGCCGGTGACTATGTGATGGGCGGCGATAAGCACAATGCCCACGGCATCGCCCTGAAGTTCCCCAAGGAAAGTCCCTTTCCCAATATGCCCATTGACGCACCTGACCGCCGTTTTATGGCTATGCCCGCCTATGTGGGCGGCAGATTCCATGTGGCCGGACAGAAGTGGTACGGCTCCAACATTATCAATCCCGGCAGAGGTCTGCCCCGGAGTATCCTGATGGTAATGCTCAACGATGCCGACACCTGCGAGCCTCTGGCATTGATGAGCGGCAACCTGATCAGTTCCGTCCGTACCGGCTGTGTGCCCGGCGTTGCCACCCGGCATCTGGCCCGCAAAGATGCCAAAATCTGCACCTGCATCGGCGCAGGCCCTGTGAGCAAGGCCTGCGCCGAAGCCATCGCGCTGGAAGCCAAGAATCTGGAAGAACTGATCGTGGTGGATCTGTTCCAGGAAAAGGCCGATGCCTTTGCCCGGGAAATGGGAGAAAAGTTTGGCCTGAAGGCCCGGGGCACCACCGAGATGGAGAGCGCCGTCCGCTGCGCCGATATTGTCAGCGTGGCCGCTTCCTCCGTCAAGCCCATCTACATGAAAAACGATTGGCTGAAAAAGGGCAGCGTGATCATGTTCACCGGCCGCTGTAACATCGACGAGGAGTATTTCTCCTCCGCCAAGATCGTGTGGGATCATGCCGGCATGCATGAAGTGTATTACGACGAGCATCTACAACTGCCTGAAAATGAGCGTTTCATCAACGGCATCGGCGTGCAGATCTACCGGATGATGTATGAAGGCAAGCTACCTCCCATTACTGAGTCCACCAGCCTGGGCGATGTGATCAACGGCACCCGCCCCGGCCGCGAATCCGAGGATGAGCGGATCTGCTTCATCACCGGTGGCCTGCCCGTATGGGATGTGGGCTGGGGCTATGAGATCTACTCCAAGGCCAAGGAAATGGGCCTGGGCGTAGAGCTGAAGCTGTGGGACTCCCCCTACCTGAACGGCTAATGAAACTGGCGGTAGAATTTTACGATGCCTGGGAAGCCTGGGGCATCGACGAAGGTATCAAAGCACTGAAGGATGCGGGCTTCGACGCCATGGATATGTCTTACTATCACGATGCCGGAGATTTTTTCCTGGATGTGCAATATCGGGAAAAGGCATTGGAAGTAAAGGCTGCCCTTGCCCGCCATGGTCTTTCCTGCACCCAGGCGCACGGCCCCATCGAGATGTGCTACGGCATGGCCCTGGATGACAGCAATCCTGCCTGGGTACGGCTGAAGCGTTCTATAGAAAGCGCCTCTATCATTGGCATCCACCACATCGTGGTGGAAGGTATGGAAGTACCCGCTCCCCCTGCTTCTTACCTGAATCTGGACTACAACTATGCCTTTTATAAAAAGCTGGAGCCGCTCTGTGAAAAATACGGCATTGTGATTGCGGTAGAGAACCTGAAAAAGTCCTTTACTTACCCGGATCTGATGAACGAGATCCTGAGGAGGCTGGATTCCCCATGGTTCCAGGCGTTGGTGGATGTGGGCCATACCTGGGTACGGGCGGATATGCAGCCGGGTGACTATATCCGGCAGCTGGAGCGCCCCATCTGCGGTCTCCATGTCCATGATACCGCCGGCATCCGCAAAGGAGAAGATGAGCATCTGGTGCCCTGGCTGGCAGAGCTGGATTACCACGATATGATCGCCGCCCTGCGGGAAACCGGTTATCAGGGAGATATGACCCTGGAAATTCGGGGTTTCCTCTCCCGCTATGCTGACTACGGTCTTCTGATGCCGGCGCTGCAGTTCTCTGCGGCCATCGGCAGAAGGCTGATCGAAATGATGCAGGAGGAATCGGCATGAAAATTGATTTTAACGAAACCGAAATCAAAGCCATGGAAGCGTTCTTCCGTGGTGACGGTGAGGGCGGACACGCCCTGCAGGACACCTTTCTGGCCCAGCTGAAAGCCGCCCGGAAAGAAGGCATGGATCATTGTCCCTGCAAGGATGCCACCTGCAAGCATCACGGCAACTGCTTCGAATGCGTACAGATCCACCGGGGGCACGGCATGCATCTGCCAGCCTGTATGCATCTGATGGTCAACAAGCGGCTGGAAGCCGTATCGGAGCTCAGTGAACACACCATCGTCCGGCAGGTAACAGTTCCGGATTATGTGCCTGACCCGTAATCCGCAAAACAGCACATTGCCTTGGCAATGTGCTGTTTCGTTTTATTGGAATGGATTGAAATAGCGGCTGCCGTTGAGCCAGGTAATCATCAGCGAGCCAATCATAATCAAGACGCAGGCTGCCATGAACAGGACATCCGACCTGGAGAATTTCCTGCCGGAGTACCAGGTTCGCTTACCCGTCTTACCGAAGCCCCGCAGCTCCATGGCGTTGGAAATCACCTCGATCCGATCCAGGGAAGAAAGGATCAGCGGAATCAGAATGGTGCTGGCAGCTTTCAGCCGGTTCACCAGGCTGGCTTTTTTACTCATTTCAGTGCCTCTTGCCTGCTGCGCCAGGGAAATATCCCGGTATTCCCGCTGGATATCCGGAATATAGCGCAGCGCCAGCGCCACGGCGTAGCTGATCTTATAGCTGACACCGATGCGGTTCAGAGAAGCGGCAAATTCCGAAGGGTTGGTAGTGCAGATAAACAGCAGCACAATGGGAATGGTGCAGGCATTCTTCAAAATCACATTCAGGTGATAGAACAGCTGCTCCGCTGTGACCACATAGGGTCCGAAGAGCTTCAGCAGCACCGTCTGGCTGCCGTAGATATTCTCACCGTGATCCGGGCTGAACAGGAAGATCAGGATATTGTTCATGGCAATGTAGATCAGCATCAGTGCCACCACAAAGGAGATGTCCTTGAACTTCAGTTTGGCGCACCGGAACAGCACCAGCGCTGCCACCGTCATGGCGATCAGCAGCGGGGTGTAGAAGCTGGTCATGGCGGCAACGCTCCAGGTAACCAGGCACACCAGCTTGCAGGCACCGGTGAGCCGGTGGATGGGAGAAGGCCGGTCAATATAATTGAACAGATTGATCATTTGCGCACCTCCCGGTCCCGGGCGATAAAGCGCCGTGTGAATTCCTCCGGGTCCGCAATGCCGCACAGGGCGGACAGATGATACAGGGAGGTTTCTTTCAGGTGGGCCGCTTCCACGATTTCAGGGGCGTTGAGCACCTGGGCCGCGGCTTTATCCGCAATCACCTTGCCCGCGTGGAACACCAGGGCTCTGGGGGTGTATTCCAGCATCAGGTGCATGTCATGGGTAATCAGCACCACAGTAACACCCTGCCGGTTCAGTTCCGTCAGGAAATCCATAATTTCCGTATAGTGCTTCAGATCCTGACCGGCGGTGGGCTCGTCCAGCAAAATCATTTCCGGCTCCAGTACCAGAATGGAAGCGATGGTCACACGCTTCTTCTGGCCGTAGCTCAGAGCAGATACCGGCCAGTTCCGGAAGGGATACAGGCCGCAGATTTTCAAAGTTTTTTCCACCCGGGTGCGGATTTCTTCTTCCGCCACACCCCGGTTGCGCAGGCCCAGGGCCACTTCATCGTAAATCTGGGTCTTGGAAATCATCTGGTTGGGGTTCTGCATCACATAGCCGATATGGTCTGCCCGCTCCTTGATGGACAGGGTATTCAGGTCCACACCGCTTAAAGTCATGCTTCCGCACTGGGCTTTTTCAAAGCCGCAGATCACCTTGGAGAAGGTGGATTTACCGGCGCCGTTGGTGCCCACGATACTGAGCATCTCGCCTTTATGAATCACGGCATCGATGCCCCGCAGGGCATGGTGACCGCCGTCGTATGTAAAGTCCAGATCTTCAATGCGCAGCAGTTCCTCACGCAGCTGTTCCGGTTCCTGCCGGGGCTGCGCTTCAAACCAGGCAAGCAAGCGCTGCTTCTGGCTTTCAGACAGGGAAAGCTCCGGAAGGTACGAAGGCCGCATATCCGGTGTCAGGGGAATGCCCGCATATTTCAGCGCCGTTACATACAGCGGCTCCCGGATGCCCCGCTGCTGCAACAGATCGGAACACAGCAGCGAATCCGGGTCGCCATCATAGCAGATTCTTCCCTCGCCCATGACAATCACCCGGTCCACCGGCCGGTACAGCGCATCTTCCACACGGTGCTCAATGATGATTACCGCGCAGCCGGTGCGCTTTTGAATTTCGTCAATCAGAACCATGGTCTGCTTGCCGGTGGCAGGGTCCAGATTGGCCAAAGGCTCGTCAAACAGCAGCACATCCACCTGGCCCACCATGACGCCGCCCAGACCTACCCGCTGCTTCTGGCCGCCGGAGATCTCATGGGGCGCGTGATTCAGCACAGCCTTCACATCCACCAGCTCCGCAATCCGCTCCACCTGCCGGTGCATCTGCTGCGTGGGAATGCAGTCATTCTCCAGGGCGAAGGCAATGTCCTCCGCCACGGTCAGGCCGATGAACTGGCCATCGGAATCCTGCAGCACCGTGCCAACGGTTTTGGACAGGCCGAAAAGCCCCAGCTCCAGGGCATTCTTGCCGCCCACGGTGAGGCTGCCGGTGGTCTTGCCCGGATAAGAGCCGGGCACCAGGCCGTTGATGCAGTGGGCCAGGGTGGATTTGCCGCAGCCGGAGGGTCCGGCGATCAGGATTTTCTCCCCCTTGCGGATCTGCAGATTGATATCGTAGAGGGTAGGCTCCGCCTGAGCAGTATACTGAAATCCGAAATTCTCAAAAGAAATGATAGGTTCCAATGGTGGGTCCTCCTAAAAGCAAAGGCAGGCACTGGGCCTGCCTTTTGCACTTGTGTAAGCTTACTCCTTGGTCAGGCTGCCGGCCTTGGTCTTGGTAGCTGCGTATGCGATGCACAGCAGGCTGCCCACGATGGCGGTGGTGACAGCATTGGAGATGCCGGAGAACAGGCCCTGGGCAAACAGCTTATCCAGAGGCTCGTTATACATCACGATGTCCAGCACAGGCGCAACGCCGCCCCAGCAGATCACATGACCGATCAGCTGCACGATGTTGAACTTGATCAGGCCCTTCTTGCCCAGCTCGCCTTCTTCCATCTTCAGCAGCTTGGCACCCAGGCCAACCAGCAGACCGAAAACGCCGGAAGCGATAACCCAGCTCCACCAGATGCCCCAGCCGTAGCTGAAGTCGATGAAAGCATGGCCGATCAGACCCATCAGAGCGCCTGCCACAGGGCCAAAGACCACGGACATGAAGGCCAGCAGGCCGTACTGCACGCAGATATTCACATTAGGCACAGGGCTGGGGATTGCCACAAAACGGCCCAGAACAAAGAACAGGGCTGCGCCGATGCCGATGGCAACGATTGTTTTCACGGAAAACTTCTTCATAGTTTCTACCTCCATAATTGTTTCTCTATTTCAGGCTTACGCCAAAAATACATTAAAAGATCCCCTTGCAAGGTTCGATTCTGATCCGCCAGGAATTGCCGGTACCCACATTATAGGCCCGGGCAAAGGAGCCCTGATTGATAGCCACCGCCATGCAGTCCAGGCTGTTTACATAGGTCAGGGCTTCCCCCACAAACACATCCGCAAAGCTCTTGCCGAATTGGATGATATTACGGTAGACGCAGCGGGTATCATTTTCGATGGTGATACTCACCCGGTCACCGTAGCGGGCACCGGTCTGCAGAAACATGGTTCTGGGAATATTGGTCCAGAGGCTGCCGAAGCGCACATCCAGCACATCGATGGTGCCGCACACCGCGCTGCCATCCAGGTATGGCTCCACAATGGGCAGGCCGATTAGTTCCTCCACCGGCATTTCCGGGCCTACCTGCGCAAAATCAATAATCCCCGCAGCCAGCCGGGCACCGGTAAAGGCATAAACATCCCGGCCGTAGAAGGTGTAGCTTTCGCCGGAACTGGGCAGGCGATTGCTGGTTTCATCGATCTGCCGCACGGCTTCGATACCGTCCATCCGAAGTACATGGGTCAGCGTGCCATTGTCCGGGGTAACGATATAGCGGCCGGAATGGGTTCTGGCTACGATGCTCTTTCTTTCAGAGCCCACGCCGGGGTCTACCACGGAAACAAACACCGTGCCCGCAGGCCAATAGTTAATGGTCTGGATCAGGCGGTAGCTGGCTTCCCAAATATTAAAGGGGGTAATATCGTGGGTCAGATCGTGGATACGCAGATTGGGATTGACCGTGTAGGCAACGCCGTACATAGCGCTGACCGCACCGTCCACCAGACCAAAATCCGTTTGAAATACCAAAGGATTCACCGTGTATTCCCCCTTCTGCCATATATTTTCATTATAGGTAATTTCCCAAAAAAGTCAATTGGCATTTGGACCGGGCAAGCATCATTTCCGCTGCTTTCTGCAGGCATTGGGGGTCATGGCACAGATCTGTCGAAACTGTTTTCCGAAATACGAAGGGCTGTTAAAGCCGCAGCGCAGGGCAATCTCCGTCACAGGCAGATCGGTGGTTTCCAGCAGCTTTCTGGCAGCACGAATGCGGTAGCCGATCAGGTATTCCATGGGGGATTGCTTGATGGATACCCGGAAGCAGCGCAGGCATTCCCGGGTGCTGATGGCCGCAGCACCGGCGATATCCTCCAGGGTAATTTTTTCCGGATAGTTCTCGTGAATATACGCCAGCATGCACAGCAGTCTGTCCTGATTTCTGGGCAGACTGCCCTCTGCGGGAATCTGCTTCAGTTCCTCCATCAGCAGCAGCCAGATTTCACTGAGGGTATTCCGGGTGAAAAATTCATTGTCTTCCAGCTCCTGCAGCTGTGCCAGCTGCCGTAATTTAGCGAGCAGCTGTTTTTGTTCTGCCCGCACTCCCCGAATCGGAATCACTTCCAGACTCCGGTTTTGCAGCACCGGGTTCAGATACTTGGTTTCAAAGACGCTCTTAAAGTGACCGCTCAGAAACACCGGGTGGAACAGATGCGATTCCAGAACACAGTTTTCCGTATTCTCCATGGCGGTGAGAATGTTGCTGTTGATAAAAAAGCCTTCTCCCTGCTGAAAGTGCAGCGTCTGCCCCACTGTGGAAACCTGCAGGGCGCCGCTGCGCACATAGCCGAATTCCACCGCCTCATGCCAATGCCACGGAACAACGGTTTTTTCCATGTCCACCGCATGAAAGGCATAGGGATACGCATTGTGCAGGCCTTGAATTTCTTCCATCCGGTCACTTCGTATCTGCAGCTTCATATCATATCACATCCTTATAGTATTTCTCCGTTTCTGGCGTTATTGTTATATTATTTGTCTTATTATTGCTATGATTATCCCATAATTACGGTATAATAATGATACAACAGATGAACCCGAATGTAAAGCAGATTTTTAAGGAGGAACCGTATATGAATACTATGCTTATCATCCTTTGTCTCAGCGTCGTTATGTATGCCCTTGACCGCGTGGAATTCTATCTGACACACTAAGCATACAGCCCGAAGCACCGCCGTAAGGCGGTGCTTTTTTATTGCAAAATCCGAAAAATTATGCTATGCTTTTTCAAAAGAAAGGGGGCATCTATCTATGCAGAAACTTCGTTACGGAATTCTCAGCACATCCTCCATCGCGCCCCGGTTTATTGCCGGTGTGCGGCACGCCGATGCCGGTGAAATTCTGGCGCTGTCCTCCAGGACTCTGGAAAAGGCACAGGAAAAGGCCGCTCTTTGGGGAATCCCCAGATCTTACGGCAGCCATGACGCGCTGCTGGCTGACCCCGATGTGAATATCGTGTATATCTCCGCTGTCAATTCCCAGCACTATCCCTGGGCAAAGGCAGCCCTGGAAGCAGGCAAGCATGTGGTCTGTGAAAAGCCCTGCACCACCTGCGCCGCCCACACAGCAGAACTGTTTGCCCTGGCAAAGGAAAAGGGACTGTTCTTTATGGAAGCGGAGAAAATGCTGCTTCTGCCCACCCTGGAAGAGGTGCGCCGCCGCATCGCCGCCGGTGACCTGGGGCAGATTTACATGGCGGAAATGGCACACAGCTTCGCCGCATCCTACAACGGCTGGATGTTCGACCCCACCGTGGGCGGCGGCCCGCTGCTTTCCAGCGGTATCTATGCCGTGCAGCTGCTGCTTTGGCTCTTTGGGCCTATTGCCCATATTTCCGGCGTGGCTTCCAAAGAAAACGGGGTGGAATGGCAGTATGTGCTCAGCGGTGCTACGCAAAGCGGCGTGCTGTTCAATGCCAAAAACAGCACCCGGGCCATTCTGGATAATACCGCCCGGATCTTTGGCGCCAAAGGCTATGTGGAGATCCCGGAATACTGGAAAGCCAGAAAAGCCGTTTTCCATATTGCAGGCCAAAATCCTGAAACCGTGGAATTCCCCTGCGAGCATGAGCTGATGTATGAAGCGGCCCATATCGCCGCATGCATGGAGCAGGGGCTTCTGCGCAGCCCCGTTGTTACGGAAGAAATTTCCATAGGCGGCATTTCCGCCC
Source organism: Oscillospiraceae bacterium (assembly GCA_017435525.1). Taxonomy (GTDB): domain Bacteria; phylum Bacillota; class Clostridia; order Oscillospirales; family Oscillospiraceae; genus Faecousia. Next base: position 13,552 of record JAFSEW010000018.1, read on the forward strand.
TGGAAACTGTAAAGCAGAATTGGTAAAAAAGATCCCTTTCCCATAACGGGAAAGGGATCTTTTTCTATGGGTCAATCACCTGGAAGGTTTGTATCATTTGGCCGAATCGCGCGCCGTGGCCCTCTGTAGCTTCCAGAAAGTAACGGGCTGTTATCTGGAAACAGCCATTGCGCCCATCACCCAAAAAGTAAACATAACCACAGGCCGAATCCCAGTCCATACCGGCGGCATAATAGAAAGCATATCCATCCTGTGCATCCAAGCTACAAACTTCAGAAACGCTATCCCAACTTTCTGCCATTTCCTTGTTGGCAGATGCCGCGGCATCGGCGGGCATACAACCTGCCAGATGTTTGATCTCCACTTCGCAGGGAGGAAGATCGTTGTCGGTAACAAATCGGATATAGGTAACGCCGTTTTCTTCCTCCATGGTGTAGCGCTCAGTATCATAGTAGATGGCAAAACCGGGGGCTGTAACGGTGCCGTCTTCCTGCACTTCCGGCTCCTGGCCACCTGCCTGCTGATGAATCACTTCTGTCTCTCCCTCCACACTCACCGGAATATCCTTGGGCGGGAACAGGGTTTCGATGAAGCTTGCCACCCCTTCCTTCACGATTTCCAGAGCCGCAGCACCGGGGGCAGTCTGGAAGAACAGGAAAATCACAACCAGCGCAACGGCTGCAGCGATCCAGCGGTGATGCGGTTTGTTATTCTTTTTTCTGCCGGGGGCAGACTCCATAATATACTCCTCCTTCACCTTTCCAAGGGCATCGATGGCAGAAGGTCTTTACGCAAGATTGGCAAGCCAGGTCAGCGCCGCAAAGGTAACCGGCAGAATAAACGCCGCCAGAATGTAGGACACAAAGCAGAGCTTGGCATTTTCGGTGGCATCTTCTCCCAGGCTTTCCGGGAACACCACCAGATTCAAGCCCAGGGGCATGCTGAAAATCAGCAGGGGCATCAGCAGATAGGCCTGACGCAGACCCACCAGGAACAGCACTGCGCAGAATAGCGCCGGAATGCCCAGCAGCCGGATACCGGAGATCATGTAAGGCCGGAAACCTTTCATCAGCTTCCCCAGCGGGTAGGCACCCAGCACAAAGCCCGCCAGAAGCATGGCAACTGGGCTCATGCAGCCGCCTGCGCCGGAAAGCACATCCATCACAAAGCCCGGCAGCTTGATACCGGACAGGCCCAGCGCCAGGCCGATAAACACGCTCATAACCGTGGGGCTCTTGAACACCTGCTTCACCGACAGCTTGCTGCCCTTGGCAAAGAGCATATAGCCGAAGGTATTGGTGGCTATCATCAGGGGGATGGCAAAGATCATCACATTGGCCAGCATTTCCGAGCCAAACACGCCCTCAATGATGGGGTAGCCGAAATAGCCGTAATTGGGGATGGAAAAGGCGTAGATCAGGGAGCGCTTTTCCAGATCATTCCGGCCCAGCAGCTTGGCAAGCAGAAATGCCAGGCCAATCACAGCGGCCACACAGACGGCACCGTAGAGGACCAGGGGCAATTTCTGCCCGATGGTCTCCATGGTGACATTCTGGGAAAGATTCTTAATATTGTAAGCCGGGCAGAAAATCATGGTGGACAGCTTGGAAAGCACTTTGGAGCTGTCCTCCGGCAGCAGTTTCCGCTGACGCAGCAGATACCCCACAGCAATGAAGATCAGCAGCATACCAACCTTCTGCAGCGTGGATAAAAACACCTCAGTCATGGATAGAAAGCCTTCTTTCTTTTAGAGGATGCCGCACACCAGGATACCCAGCAACGCGGAAATACCGATCAGCGGAATAGGAGCAATTTTCTTTTTACGCACAATGCGGCTGCCGAAATTCAGAATCCCCAGCAGCACGGTAAGAATCAGCGCCTGCACATCCACCTTGCCCTCCACCGCCACATTACCCAGGATCAGGGTCACGCCGGTGGCCAGGATCACGCCGATGACACCGGGCTTCAGTCCGGACATGATCGCCTTCACATAGGGGTTGCGCATGAACTTATCCATGATCGCCACAACGCCCAGAATAATCAGAAACGCCGGAAGCACCACTGCGAAGGTGGCCAACAGAGAACCCAAAATGCCTGCCTGTGAGCTGCCCACATAGGTGGCCAGATTGATCATAATGGGGCCGGGGGTGCTTTCACACACGCCGATAAAATACAGCAGGGTTTCTTCATCCAGCCAGCCGTAGCGCAGCACCACATCCTGAATCAGCGGAATTGCCGCGTATGCGCCGCCGAAGGAGAAGCAGCCTACTTCCAGAAAGCCCAGAAACAGTTCCCACAAAATCATGCTGCCGCACCGCCTTTCTTCTTACCCGCCATATAAATAGCCAGACTGAAACCGGCACACATGACCATCATGGTAATGGTGGAGAAGTTAATGGCCAGGATATCTGTCAGCAGGATGATGGCAAAAGCGCCCCAGAGGAAGATTCTGGTCATTTTATCTTTTTCCAGTTTCTTCATCATGCCCAGAGCAGCTTCCAGCACCAAAAAGCCCACGCCGATCTTAATGCCGGTGAAGGCATTGGCAACGATGGGGTATTCCAGGAACCGGTCCAGGAACAGAGAAATCAGGAAAATCACAATAAAGCTGGGCATCACCAGTCCCGCAGTGGCTGCGATGGCACCCACCACACCCTTTGTCCGGTAGCCGGTGAAGGTGGCGCAGTTGACAGACACGGGGCCGGGAGTTGTCTCGGCAATGACGGTGATATTCATCATATCATCCGGGGTAATCCATTTTTTCTTATCCACGCAGGCATCGGAAATCACCGACAGCATGGCGTAGCCGCCGCCGAAGGTAAACGCCCCCACTTTGGCAAATGTCAGAAATAAATCCAGCAGGATTGGCATAGCAGTCCCCCCTTGTTGTTATCCCGGCTATTATACTCCCTTGGATGCGGTTCGTCAACGCAGCCGCAGGTTTTTTCTGTCTTTTCTTGACAGTTTGGGAGCTATTCGATATACTTATATCAAGAAGAGCTTTCTTCTCTTACCTGAAATTACAAAGGAGTGGTCTTTGCAATGGATGCTAAATACGAAGCCTTATTTACCCCGTGGAAGATCGGTAATGTGGAGATCAAGAACCGTATTGTCATGTGTCCTATGGGCGGCACTTCCCTCTTCGGCTGGTTCGAGCTGGGCGGCTGCCATTTTGACAAGGAAGCAGCCAAGCTGTTCCTAGAGCGGGCACAGAACAATGTAGGCCTGATTATCCCCGGTATTGCCCCTCTGCGGGATACCTTCTGGGGCAAATGGCTGTGGCAGAACCCCAAGATGTTCGACGAACTGAAGGTATTTATGGATGAGATCCATAAAACCGGTGCCAAGCTGTTCGTGCAGCTCACCGCCGGTATGGGCCGCAGCTGGGCAATCACCGAACTGGTTGGCCCCCTGCACAAGAATAAGCTCACCCGGGCTATTATGAAGCCCATCCTGGACACCAGTCATGAGCTGGCCAGCCCCAGTGCGCAGCCTGCCCGCTGGGCACCGGATATTGAGTGCCCTGAAATGACCGTGGAGCAGATCCACGAGATCATCGAAGCCTTTGCCAAGACCGCCAAACTGTGCAAGGATGCCGGCGTTGACGGTGTGGAAGTCCATGCTGTCCATGAAGGCTATCTGCTGGATCAGTTTGCCATCGAATTCTTCAACAAGCGCACCGACGATTACGGCGGCAGCTTCGAAAACCGCTACCGTTTTGCCGCGGAGGTGGTACACGCCATTAAGGAAGCCTGCGGCAGCGATTTCCCCGTATCCCTGCGCTACAGCGTAGAATCCAAGCTGAAGGGCTTTGCCCAGGGCATCGTCCCCGGCGAGAATGCCAAGGAAATGGGCCGCAACATGGAAGAATCTGAGCGTGCCGCCAAGTATCTGCAGGATGCCGGCTACGATATGCTCAACGCCGACAACGGCACCTACGATTCCTGGTACTGGGCCCATCCGCCCATGTATATGCCCCAGAACTGCAACCTGGACGATGTGGCACACATCAAGCAGTTTGTGGATATCCCCGTGGTCTGCGCAGGCCGTATGGAGCCGGAAGCAGGCGCTCAGGCCATCGCCGAAGGCCGCATTGACGGCATGGGTGTTGCCCGTCAGTTCCTGGTAGATCCCCAGTGGATCACCAAGATCCTGGAAGACCGTCTGGAAGATATCAAGCCCTGCATCTGCTGCCACAGCGGCTGCTTCAACTTCTCCTCCTCCAAGGGTCACTACAACACCCAGGATCTGACCGACACAATGGGTCTTGCCCGCTGCGCCCTGAACGCTGAGACCATGCAGAGCAAGAAGCACTACATCAAACCCGCAAGAAAGGCCAAAAATGTTGCCATCATCGGCGGCGGTATCGGCGGTATGGAATCCGCCATCGTCTGCGCCAAGCGGGGCCACAAGGTTACCCTGTACGAAAAGAGCAATCAGCTGGGCGGCGTGTTCATCGCTGCGGCTGCGCCCTCCTTCAAGGAAAAGGACCGGGATCTGATTACCTGGTATCGCCGGGAGATCACCAAGTATCCCAACATTACCGTGAAGCTGAACTGTGAAGTGAAGAGCCTGCTTACCTGTGAAGCCGACGAAGTGATTATTGCCACCGGCTCCAAGGCTAACCGGATTCCCGTTCCCGGCGTGGAAAAGGGCATCCAGGCAGTGGACTTCCTGCTGGGTAAAGCAGAGGTCGGACAGAATGTGACCATCATTGGCGGCGGTCTTACCGGCTGCGAAATCGCCTATGAGCTGTTCCTCCAGGGCAAGAATCCCACCATCGTGGAAATGCAGGACGACCTGATCACCACCCCCGGTATCTGCCTGGCCAACACCAGCTTCCTGCGGGACTTCTTTAATGCCAACAAGGTTCCCGTCCATCTGGAAACCGGTGTCACCAAGATCGAGGATGACGGCGTATGTGTCAAGGATAAGAATGGCATGGAGTACAAGATCGCCGCGGATTCCGTAATTCTCTCTGTGGGCTATAAGCCCGCTCCCATTGCGGAAAAGGCAAAGCATGTGCACTTCGTGGGCGACTGCGATAAGGTGGGCAACCTGCGCACCGTGATCTGGCAGGCCTGGGATGTGGCCATGAAAATTTAACTCTGTAGGGGCGAGCATTGCTCGTCCGCACAGTACCGACTGTACCTACTGAAAGGAGTAACAATGTACTTAACTGACGAACAACAGGCCATACTGAACGGTTCTCAGGGTGAAACCATGGCCAAGGTTTGGAAGACCCTGGTAATGTACGGCGAGGCCTTCGGTGCCGATAAGATGGTGCCGGTTACCTCCGAGTATAATCACCTGGTCACTTCCTTCGGCCTGAAAATGATGAAGCCCGTTTTTGAGCTGATGCAGCAGCTGATCGATGCCGGTGTTACCTCCGGCCAGAAGTTCTCCGTAGATCCCCGGCCTGTGGACAAGAATGTCCCCGCCAACTTCCTGCAGAACTTTATCTTCAGCAAGATCATGTACGCCACCCAGGATTACTATGAAGGCCAGCTGGATCAGCTGGGTCTTATGGACAAGGATGCTTTCACCTGCGCCTGCTACCTGGATCAGGTGGGCAACAAGCCCAAGATGGGCGATGTGCTCAGCTGGGCAGAATCCTCCGCTGTGGTGTACGCCAACTCCGTGCTGGGTGCCCGGTGCAACCGCAACTCCGGCATCATGGACATTATGGGCTCTATCGCTGGCTTCGTGCCCAACTTTGGTCTTCTGACCAACGAGGGCCGTAAGGCCACCTGGATCGTGAAGGTGGAAACTACCAGCAAACCCGAAGCCCAGCTGCTGGGTTCTGCCATCGGCATGAAGGTTATGGAAGATGTGCCTTTCATCATCGGCATGGATCAGTGGCTGGGTACCCAGCTGACCGATGAGACCTGCGCCTATCTGAAGGACTTCGGCGCAGCCACCGCTTCCAACGGTGCCGTAGGCCTGTACCACATTGAGCATCTGACCCCCGAAGCCAGGGAGCAGGGCGCTTCCCTGGTGGCACCCGGCGCCAAGGTATATGTGATCGACGATGCGGAACTGGAGCGGGTAAAAGCAAACTATCCCGTTATGTGGAAGAATCCCGATGCCAAGCCCAAGCTCTGCTTTGTGGGCTGCCCCCACATGAGCCTGCAGCAGCTGAAGGACTGGACTGTTGCCGTAGAGGAAGGCCTGAAGGCTTCCGGCAATGCCAAGGTGCTGATCCCCACCGTGTTCACCACCGCCCCCGCCGTAAAGAAGGAATTCGAGCAGACCGAGTACGCCGCACGACTGAAGGCCACCGGCGTCATTCTCAGCTACATCTGCCCTCTGATGTATATGAACAATCCCCTGTGCAAGTCCATGCCCGTGATGACCTCCTCCAACAAGCTGCGTACCTACACCACCGCCCGGTACTACACCGAAGCAGAAATTCTGGAGAAGATTACGAAAGGAGGCCGCTGATATGAGAGAATTCAAAGGCCGCGTCATTGCCCCCGGCACCGTCACCGCAGAAGCAGTTGTGACCCATGGCGGCTTCAATACCCTGGCATCGCTGCAGGGTGCCTTGCAGTTTGGCGATAAGAAAGCCACCTGCGGCGACCAGAACAACCCCGATATCCACGGCAAGGAGCTGGCCGGTAAAGCACTGTGCCTGCCCCAGACCATCGGCTCCACCACCGGCGGTCTTGTAATCTACACCGCCTGCGCCATGGGACGCCAGCCTGCATGTATGCTCTTCAGCAAGCCCATTGATTCCCTGGCAGCAGCCGGTTCCATTCTGGCCTCCGTTTGGCTGGACGGCACCCAGATGCCCGTTGTAGATTCCCTGGGTGACGAGTTCCTGGAGTATGTGCAGCACGGCATGCAGATTACCATCACCGAAAACGGCACCGTTCAGGTAGATTGATCCAAGCAACAAAAAATCCCGATTGCTTTCGCAATCGGGATTTTTCTTATGCTTTATTCTTTCTGGTTTCCCAGAGCGCCCAGCCCTTATTCACCAGGAACACTGCCAGGAATGCCAGACCGGTGCCCAGAATCACGGACGCGATGACATCGGTGGGATAATGGACATACAGATACATCCGGGAGAAGGCAATGAGCACAGCCAGGATCATGGCGGGGATGCCCAGCTTCTTATTGCAGATCAGCATAGCCACCGCAGCTTCAAAGGAAGCAATGGTGTGGCCGGAGGGGAAGGAGAAATCGTGCTGCCGCTCAATCAGCAGCGGGATGGTCTTCTGGAAGAACTCCAGCTGATAGTCATAGGGGCGGATACGGCCCACAACGGGTTTCAGGATCATATTGCAGATCACCAGGCCCATCATCAATGCCACACCCATGGAAAGGCCCATTTTCCGGTGCTTGGGCAGCAGCAGAAACACAGCAGCCAGGGCAATCCAGAAAATACCGGCATCACCCAGCACAGTGATCACGGGCATAACCGCATCCAGGAAGGGACACCACAGATTGGCCATGATCCAATCCAGAATCGGCAGGTCAAAATGCTCTGCCAGATAGCCTAGAATATCCATTCTTATTTTGCCTCCTCAAATAGCGCATACAGAACCATAGGTTCCAGAGTATAGCCGGTGGGCAGCTGCACAGCGCCGTTTTCATCGGGCTGGAACATACGGGTATAGGTGGTGTTGCCGACTTCATCCACGCTCTGGGTAAACCAGCCGGAGAACACCTTACCCTGGGGCACCGTGACATCGGGAGTCTGCAGGGAGGCAGCTTCCGTGCTGATCATCTGGGTGGAAAGCACCTTGTTCTCCTGCTTGTAGGTAAGGCGCACTTCTGTCAGAACCTTGGCCACATCCACATTGGTCATTTCCGTTACGATCCAGTCATTTCCCTCAGCACGCACAAAGTAGGTGGAATCCACGGAGAAGGTCTTCACCGTGTTGTTCTTTCGGGTAACCAGCAGATCCATGGCGATACGCACGGAGAAGAAGTCCTCCGTGTAGCTGCAGTAATCGGTAAAGGTGGGCACACCAAAATTATAAGTCTTGTAGTCCTGGAGCCAGCGGTCGTCGCTTCTGATAATAGTCTTGTAAGTTTCGGAACTGCCGTCAAAATACTTTTTCAGCTGACCTTCCGAACCGGCATTGACCATAAAGCGGCAATAGCTTTTGGTGGCCTCTTCCACAAACTTTGCTGCCTTTTCCGGAATCTGCGCAGGCGCATCTGCCGGAATCTGGGTATAGGTTTGGGTGGCAGCGTCATAGATCATTTCCACAGCGTTGCCTGCGGCATCGGTTATGGTCACTTCCGGCGCGTTCAGCAGGCCGTCCACATAATATGTAATGGTTCTGGGGCCGATCATGCCCTCCGGCAGATATTCCTCTGCCACGGTGGAGGTGGTGCGGATGGCGTGATCCTCGTTCAGAACCATGCCATTGACCGTCACCTTATTGCCGTAATCGGCCATGACAGTGGTATACTCCTTGGCAGTGACGAATACTTCCACAGCATCCAGCTTCCAGTCCGGGATTTCCAGTTCATTGGTAACGGAATTCATCAGGGTAAAGGTACCCAGATTCTCGCCGTCCAGCCGCAGGATGTACTTCCGGCCGCCGGTAAGACCGGCAGAGGTCTTGGTATAAGTCAGTTCCCTGCCCTCCACAGTATTTTCCATATACATGGCGAATTCTTCCTGGGTAATGGGCCCCAGCACAGCGGGATCCAGCAGAGAATAGACCTCATTCCAATCGGGATCGGCAAAGTAGCGGTCAAACACTTCCTGGCATTTGGTATCGGGCTGGGAAGCCTCAAAATCCATCAGGAAATCCGTCAGCAGACCGTGGCCATACCAGATGCCCACAGCCGCTGCAAGCAGCATCAGCACATAGCAGGTGTAGAAGATTTTTGTACCCAGGGTCTTCTTTCTCTTTTTGGGGGCGGCAGGGGCCTTCTTCCGGGCAGGCTGATTCTCCCGGACAGGATTTCTCTGGCCCTTTGCATTTGCTTCGTATTTTCCGTGATACATGGCTTAATCCTCACTGCTGGGCCGCACCATGTAGAAGGTGGGCATTCTTCTGGGTTCTTCCTGAAGCAGAGAATAGCTGTTGATCATGTTAATTTCGCCGGTCTCATAGTCCCGCTGGAACATCACGGTGGAAGAGCCGCCGTCCAGGTTGCAGGCATTCACCGCGCCGTACTCGATCATAATGTCGATGACATTGGCGTAGGTGGCGCCCAGAGAGCTGGCCTGACGGCCATCGATGCACAGGAAGATCACGGTGCCGTCGGCGCACTGACCGATGGCAGTACGGGGGTTCAAACCGGAGTTTACATTGTAGGCTTCCTCGTTGATCTCGCCGTTCATGATCAGCACGGGGCCGAAGCAGCAGCCGTCCCGGATGCCCAGCTCCATGGCCTTGTCAGCGGTCATGGTCTTGGCCACCACCAGAATATTGTCCTGATTGAAGCCGGCAAAGCCCTCTTCGGGAGCGGAACCGGTCTTCCACACTACCTTGCCGCCGGCAATGGTCAGGTCTTCGGGGGTGGAGCCGACTTCCTTGCTGGAAGTGCCGTTATCGTAGAATGCGCCGGCATTGATGGCTGCCACGGCGCCTTCCTTCTCCATCTGATCGTTGATGCGTTCGCCGGGGATATGCCGGGCAAACTTATCTGTAGAAGTTGCCAGATACACCCGGGAAGGGTCCCGGATCAGCATGACATAGGCATTGAAGGTATCGCCCTTGATCTTTTCCAGGCGAATGCCATCCACAGCATCTGCCCAGGCATCGCCGCCGGAGAGATTACTGTCCAGATTGATGTTGATCTGAGAATAGTCGGAAAGTTCGTCGGGCAGCTCGTAGCTGGATGCCTTTTCGATCTCTGCCACGGTATCCGCGCCGATGAAGATCTGGGGGAACCACTTCATGCCGCTGGATTCCCGCATAGACATGGTCAGGCGGTTTCTGGCGTTCACGGAGGGGCCGTTAAAAATGGTGTGGCACAGCAGCACAAAAGCTGCAAAGGCAACAAGAATCAGCGTGAAGAACACCAGCAGCGTCCGGCGCACGATGCACCAGAACATGCTTGCCCGCTTTTTCTTCTTTGCGGCCTTCTTTGCCTGCCGTCTCCCTACCGGGGCGGTGCGCTTGGGCGCGGCGGCGGCAGTTTCCGGATTGTTGTAAGTATTGCTCATAATCTCAGCCCTCGTTTCGGGATTTGTTTCCTGCGAATACCCAGCGCTGCTGCAACACAAAGGTCAGCACAAACAGCACACACATCACTACCACATACAGCACGCTGCGCAGGAAAACGGCACTGTCGGGAATACGGAAGATGGCATACACGCCCTGGGTAAAGCCCAGCTGCAGCAGCATATTGGGAACTGCAATCATATAGTAGCGCAGCATGGCCTTGCCGGTGTTCACATTGCTCTGGAATACCAGCTTCTTGTTCATGAAGAAATTGCACAAAGAGGATACCGCACGGGCCACCACAACAGCGGCGCCGGTAAGCATCACGCCGGAAAGCACACCGTTCAGCAACGCGCTCAGCAGGGCATACAAACCGGTATCCACCACAGCGCTGACAATGGCGGAAATGCTGTAGCGGAAGAAATGGCCCAGGATCAGCTTGTAGATTCGCCAAGAATCCCGGACAGCCCGGAAGTGGGAGGACTTGTTTTCCTCGATGTAAACCGTGCGGATCTTCACTTCCTCATAGGGAAGGCCCTTGTCCTTCATGGCCAGGAGCATGTTTGTCTCATACTCAAAGCGGTCGCCGTAGACCTGCGTCAGGGTCTTGATGTCCCGGGCAGGCACAGCCCGGAGGCCGGTCTGGGTGTCGGAGAGGGTCATGCCCACAAAGATCTTGAAAATGCCGGAGGTAATCCGGTTACCGAAGCGGCTTCTGGGGGGTACATGGGGCAGGCTGAAATCCCGGCAGCCCAGAATGATCTTGCCGGTTTCCAGCATTTTGAGGGCACATGCACGGGTATCTTCGGGATGGTGCTGATTGTCGCCATCCACGGTGACGACACCGGCTGCATCGGGGCGGTTCTCCAGAAACCAGGCAAAGGCCGTCTTCAGGGCTGCACCTTTGCCCCGATTCACCGGGTGGTGCAGCAGATGGATCTCGGGATGCTGCGCAGCGGCATCTTCAAAATAGTGCAGGTTCTCCGGCTTGGAGCCGTCATTTACCAGAATAATATCGGTGAAGCCATGCTCCAGGAGCCCGTCAATGACAGCAACCAGCTTTTCATCGGGGTCCAGAGAAGGCAGCACAACAGAAATTTTGGATAGTTCGTTCATTGTAATTCGCCTCTTCATTGGGTTCTGTGCGGCTCTTGCCGCAAAAGGTCATACGACACGATATTATAGCATATTTCTCCCTGGTTTAAAAGACCCATTCTTGGAAAAACTTTATTTTTTGTGCTTTTCCCAAAAGAAAAAACCGCCTGTATTTCTACAGGCGGTTGGGGGTTACACCATGGTTTCGGGGTCCAGGATCTTTTCGATCTCTTCGTCGGTGAAGAGCTTGGTGCGCCGCAGCACATCCCGGACGGAAGCGCCGGTCTTGATGGCTTCCTTGGCAATGTCCGCGGACTCCTTGTAGCCCACCTTGGGGCAGATGGCGGTGATGACACCCACGGAGCCATCCACCAGTTCCCGACAGCGCTCAGCGTTGGCGGTGATGCCCACCACACAGTTATCGGTGAAGGTCTGCACAGCGCCGGTGAGCGCCACGATGGATTCAAACAGCTTGTGGTACAGCACGGGCTCAGCAAAGTTCAGCTCCAGCTGACCGGCCTCTGCTGCCATAGTGATGGCCACATCGTTGCCGATGATGCAGAAAGCAGCCTGGCTCATGACCTCGGGAATCACGGGGTTCACCTTACCGGGCATGATGGAAGAGCCGTTCTGCATAGCGGGCAGGTTGATCTCTTCAAAGCCGCAGCGGGGGCCGGAGGACATGAGACGGAAGTCGTTGGCCATCTTGGAGCAGGAAATGGCGCAGGTCTTCAGGGCAGCGGAAACATAGGCGAAAGCATCCAGGTTCTGGGTGCCGTCGATCAGGTCCTCTGCCTTGGACAGGGGCAGCTGGCAAATCCGGGCCAGGGTGGGTGCCAGTGCGGTAACATAGGCGGGGTTGGCGTTCAGGGCAGTGCCGATGGCGGTGCCGCCCAGGTTGATGGTATACATCTCCCGGACAGCCCGGTTCATACGCACGATATCTCTGGAAATGGCCCGGCTGTAAGCGCCGAACTCATCGCCCAGACGGATGGGCACGGCGTCCTGCATCTGGGTACGGCCCATTTTGATAATATCGTGGAATTCCTTTTCCTTGGCCAGCAGAGCCTCGTTCAGCCGTTCCACCTGCTCGATTGCCTTGTGCATCAGCTTGGCAGCGGTGAGCTTGGCAGCGGTGGGAATCACATCGTTGGTGGACTGGGCACGGTTCACATGGTCGTTGGGATGCACAATAGAATAGTCGCCCTTGGTGCCGCCCAGAATCTCAATGGCACGGTTGGCAATGACTTCGTTGGCGTTCATATTGGCAGTAGTACCGGCGCCGCCCTGGATGGGGTCGCAGATAAACTGATCGTGGAGCTTGCCGGCGATGATCTCATCACAGGCCTTCACAATGGCTTCCTTGCGGCGGGTGTCCAGTTCGCCCACAGCGTGGTTGCAAATGGCGCAGGCTTTCTTGATCTGTGCCATGGATTCAATAAATTCAGCGCGCAGAGACAGACCGGTGATCCGGAAATTCTCATAGCCTCTCAGGGACTGTACGCCGTAATAGGCATCGGCGGGCACCTGCTTGGTGCCGATAGAGTCCGCTTCCATACGATAATTCATAACGATACCCTCTTCATATCATAATTTTGACGCGCATCCTGCATCTATGGGAATGATACCATCATTTTTGCAGGAAATCAAGTCTTTTGCAAGATATTTTGCAGAATTATCATTTTGCTCTCCCAAATGCAGGAAAACTTAAAAAGAAAAACCTTGACAGATCGCCAGAAAGATGATACAATGCTCTGCGTGATGGTGCCCAGCGCCTTGAACAAACGGGCCTTTAGCTCAGTTGGTTAGAGCCTCCGGCTCATAACCGGATAGTCCCGGGTTCGAATCCCTGAAGGCCCACCACAAACAATCAGGCTTCCAGCCTTTTTCATATAGGGGTATAGCTCAATTGGTAGAGCGGCGGTCTCCAAAACCGTAGGCTCAGGGTTCAAGTCCTTGTGCCCCTGCCAGAAAAA
>JAFSEW010000019.1 GCA_017435525.1 Oscillospiraceae bacterium
ACGCCGTGCCACCTCCCTCATCAGAGGGAGGCTTGCCGCTGCGGCGGGATTGGGCATAGCTAAAGCTTTTTGGAACCACCAGCACAGCTGGTGGTATTCTTTAACCAAAAAAACCATGGCAGGCGTCAGCCTTGCCATGGCTTTTTCTCTTGTCTTGCTGTAAAATCTCTCGCTTTGGAGTGCTTCGCAGTTTTGAGGGAAAGATTTTTCTCACAGGGAAGACAACTTTAAGGTATGATTGCCACCGGCAATCATATAGGTTTTGATTCGCTGCGCGTAGCACCACGGACGCGGAAATACTGGATGTATTTCCAAGGACGCTGGATTTCCTGTGGGGAAAAAGATTCCGTCAAAACCGTATAAATCCCTATGCGTACCCGCCTAATGGGCGTGTCTTTCAGGTTTCTTTTACTTTTTTGCCGCGGCAGCGATCTCCGCGGGGGTACCTGCCATGGTATCCACGATCAGGTGCTTGGGACACACCGTGGCGCACAGGCCGCAGGAATCGCACTTGGTATAGTCGATGACAGCCAGATTCCGGTCAATGGAAATGGCATCCAGAGGACAGACCTTTACGCAGATGCTGCAGCCGATGCAGCCCTGGGTGCAGCCCCGGACGGTCACGGCGCCCTTGGCGTGGGAGTTGCAGGCGATCAGCACATGCTTATCATACTCCACAGGCACAATGAGGTTTCTGGGGCAGGCAGCTGCGCAGCTCATACAGCCCACGCACTTCTCGCTGTCCACCTTGGCAACGCCGTCCACCACGGAGATGGCATCATACTTACAGGCCTTGACACAGTTGCCGAAGCCCAGGCAGCCGAATTTACAGGAGATATAGCCGTTGCCGCCCACTTTGGAGGCAGCCATACAGTCGTGGAAGCCTTCGTATTCGCCTTTACGCTTGGCACCCAGCTCCTTACCGCTGGCATCCACGCTGCGGTAGCCGGAGCAGCGCACCAGCGCCACCTTGCGGATCATGGCCTCTACCTTGACACCCATGATTTCCGCCATGGCCTGGGCACATTCATTGCCGCCGGAAGCGCACTTACCAATCTCGGCTTCGCCCTTGAGAACGGCCTCTGCATAGCCGCCGCAGCCGGCATAGCCGCAGCCGCCGCAGTTGGCACCGGGCAGGCATTCATTCAGTTTGTCCAGCCGGGGATCGGTCTCCACATAGAAGACCTTGGAAGCGGCAGCCAGAATCAGACCGAAAACCAGGCCCAGGCCACCGAGAATCGCAATGGCAATCAAAATTTCCATCATGCACCCTCCTTAGAAAATCTTCAGGCCGGAGAAGCCCATAAAGGCCAGAGCCATCAGTCCGGCTGCGATCAGGGTCAGAGGGAAGCCTTTGAAGCATTCCGGGGATTCCGCCTTGTCCACACGCTCACGCAGAGACGCAAACAACACAATGGATACCGTGAAGCCCAGGCCGCCGCAGGCGCCGTTGAAGACGCTCTGGAGGAAATCGTAACCCTTCTGCACATTCAGCAGGGCCACACCCAGCACGGCGCAGTTGGTGGTGATCAGGGGCAGGAAGATGCCCAGGGCCTTATACAGGGCAGGCACAGCCTTCTTCAGGAACATTTCCACCACCTGCACGATGGAGGCGATGACCAGAATGAACGCCAGGGTCTGCAGGTACTGCAGGCCCAGCGGCACCAGCATCAGATAGTACACCCCATAGGTAGCAGCGGAAGCCAGGGCCATAACAAAGGTAACCGCCATGCCCATACCCAGCGCCGTGTCGATTTTCTTGGAAACGCCCATAAAGGGGCAGATACCGTAGAACTTCACAAGGATGAAGTTCTCAGAGAGAATGGCAGCCACCAGGATGCCTACGAGAGACTGAATATATTCCATTACTTCGCAGCCTCCTTCTTCTTGTTATTCATTTTCCGGGTAAACCACTGGAAGCCGGCAATGACAAAGCCCAGGGTCAGGAAACCGCCCACGGGCATCACCATCATCATGGCGGGATAGCCCTCGGGAATGATCCGGATGCCTTCGCCGCCGTTGAGGATGCCGCCGCCGAAGGTGCCGCTGCCCAAAAATTCGCGGATCACGCACATAATCACCAGGGCTACCGTGTAGCCGATGCCCTGGCACAGGCCGTCCACCGCAGAGGCCAGGACGCCATTCTTGGAAGCAAAGGCTTCCGCCCGGCCCAGCACGATGCAGTTCACCACGATCAGGGGGATAAATACGCCCAGACTTTCGGAAAGCTCCGGCAGCAGTGCCTGCAGCAGCAGATCCACGATGGTCACGAAAGCCGCGATGATTACGATGTAAGCCGCAATACGGATCTGGCTGGGGATCACATTGCGCAGAGCTGAGATCAGCACATTGGAGCAGATGAGGATCACGGTAACGCTCAGACCCATGCCCAGGCCGTTAAAGAGACTGGTGGTAATGGCCAGCACGGAGCACATACCCAGCAGCTGCACCAGAACCGGGTTCTTGGTCAGCAGGCCCTCGTTAAACTGTTTCTTGAAATTCATAACGCGACCTCCTTATCCCAAATTGCCCACACAGGCCAGTGCAGCGTTGATGCCGGTGCAAATGGCCCGGGAAGTAATGGTAGCGCCGGTAATGGAATCTACCTCGCCGCCGTCCTTAGTCACTGCCAGGGTACCGTTCATACCCACAAACTGGCCCCGGAAGGTTTCTCCTGCGGAGGTTTTCGCAGCAGCCACAGCGCCCAGGCCTGCGGTTTCTGTGTGGGAAATCACGCTGATGCCCAGCACACTGCCCTGGGTATCGATGCCCACCATCATGGTAACGGCACCGTCAAAGCCCACGGGGTTTACTTCCACAGCATAGCCGTTTTCCGAAGCATACACCGCAGAAACCAGGCCGGAAGCATCGGTAAAGGAAATTTCCTCACCGCCGCCGGGAAGCACCAGTTCAATGGCCTCCTGGGTCTTTTCTTCCTGGAACTTGGCGATCATGGGTGCGGTAAACTTGTTTACTGCTGCCAGGGCAGCAGCCATCACAGAGGTAATCAGCAGCAGCATCAACGCGATGCGCAGTATGTATTTCACATTGCTCATTTCTTTGCCGCCTCCTTCTTGGGTGCGCCGAACTTGGTAGGCCGGCCAATGCGGTCCAGCAGGACAACGCAGCAGTTCATAATCAGAATCGCATAGCTGACGCCCTCATTGTAGCCGCCGAAGTAGCGGATCAGAATGGTCAGTGCGCCGCAGCCCATACCGTAGACGATCTGGCCCAGGTGGGTCACAGGGCTGGTGACATAGTCGGTAGCCATGAACAGCGCGCCCAGCATCAGGCCACCGCCGCAAAGCTGCGCTGCCATCCACTGCAGGGGGTCGTTGCCCATGGGGAACAGCAGGCTCAGCACAGCCACGGTACCCAGGTAAGTCAAGGGAATCCGGATGCTGACAACCTTACGGATCAGCAGGTAGCCAAAGCCCAGAAGCAGCAGCGCAGCGGAAGTTTCGCCGATGCAGCCGCCCACATTGCCCAGGAACAGATCCAGCAGGGATTCCTCGGGCATCTGGCCCTGATGCATAGCTGCCAGAGGGGTTGCCGCGGTAACTACATCCGCGGTAGAGAAAATGCCCGCTGCATTTTCGAAGCCCACCTTGACCCAGTTGGTCATCAGCACGGGCCAGCCAAACATAAAGGCACGGGCTGCCAAAGCAGGGTTCACCAGGTTCTTGCCCACGCCGCCGAAGAGCATCTTCACCACGATGATGGCGAAGGAATCGCCGATGATGAGGCACCAGTAAGGAATGGTCACAGGGCAGACAAAGGCAATCAGCGCGCCGGTAACCATAGCGGACATATCGTAGACCTTGCAGTTGACTTTCATCGCTCGGCACCAGGCCCACTCAAAGAACACGCATGCCGCCATGGAAATCAGGGTCACAATCAGCGCCCGGTAACCGAAGAAATACACGCTGCCGATGAGGGCAGGTGCCAGACCGATGAGCACATCACGCATGATGGTCTTGGTGGTAACGGGGGAATGCACATGGGGAGAGCCGGAGATAGTCAGCTCATAGAAATATTTCATTTGTGCCATTACGCTACCTCCTTACTTCTTTGCTGCAGCCAGAGCCGCATCCCGGATATGCTGCTTACCGGCCTTGAAGCCCAGCACCAGGGGCACACAGGCAGGGCAGGTATAAGCGCAGCAGCCGCATTCGATGCAGTCCATCAGGTTCTGAGCCTTCATCTCCTCGATGTTGCCGCTCTGGAGGGACTTATACATCAAAACAGGCATCAGCTTCATGGGGCAGGCATCGATGCACTTGCCGCAGCGGATACACCGGGACTGCTCCACCACATACTTATTGACCGCGCCCAGAATGGTCACGGCATTGGTGCCCTTGATCACAGGCACCGCCAGGTCATACTGGGAGGCACCCATCATGGGGCCGCCGGAGAGAACCTTGTAGGGATTTTCCCGGGTACCCACGGCTTCCAGAAGATCATTGAAGCAGGTGCCCACGGGAACCAGCAGGTTCTTGGGGTCCATCACGATGTCGCCGGATACGGTAACGATTCTGCGGATCAGGGGCATGCCCTCATACACAGCATCGTGGATGGCCTTACAGGTGGCCGCATTGAACACCGCGCAGCCCACAGCAGCGGGCAGACCGCCGGAAGGAACTTCCCGGCCGGTAATGGCATAGATCAGCTGCTTTTCCGCGCCCTGGGGATACTTGGTGGGCAGAATATCGATGGTAATGCCATCCTTGGGTGCCAGCTCCCATTTCAGGGCCTTGGCAGCGGCAGGCTTATTGTTCTCCATGGCGATATGCGCGGTCTTCAGACCCAGCACCTTCATCACCAGCTTCAGACCGGAAATGATCTGGGCGGGATATTCCCGGCACAGCAGATCGTCCGCCACGATATAGGGCTCACACTCGGAAATATTTACAATGATGGTATCCACCTTACCCATGCCGGAGGAAAGCTTCACATGGGTGGGGAAGGTAGCACCGCCCATACCCACAATACCGGCTTCCCGGATAATGCCCATCAGTTCCTGGGCAGACAGGGCTTCCACCTGTTCAATGGTCCGGCGCTGAATCTCCGGGCACAGGGTATCCTGATGGTCGTTCTGGATCACTACGCTCATCATCGTAGTGCCGGAAGTATGGGGACGCATCTCCACAGCCTTGACCGTACCGGAAACAGATGCGTGGACAGGCACGCACAGGCCCTCATTGTCGCCGATCTTCTGGCCCATGGTCACGGTATCGCCTTTTTTTACCAGGGGTTTGCAGGGAGCACCGATGTGCTGCGCCATGGGAATTACCAGAATATCCGGCTCCGGAAACACCTGCACAGCCTTATGTTCTGCCAGTTCTTTCTTTTCTTTGGGATGGATTCCGCCGAAAAAAGAAAACGCCATTGCCAATCACCTCATTATTTTTCGGGCATATCAGCCGCATATTTAACATCCTACATCATATCGCAAGTTTCTCATTTTGTAAACTTACAAAACCACATTTTTCACTATAAAACGAAAAAAATGCAACTTTATCGATATTTTTGCACAGATACAGCCCGCTTTTCAAGTTCCAAAAAACCCCTGGGTGTCACAGATTTTGCAATGTGTCCCGAATTTCTCCCGCGTCAGAAAGTACCAGGTGGGGTTTCTCCTCAGACGCTTCCAGAATTTCCCGGGTAGTCTCGCCGCTGAGCACCAGCACCGTAAGGGTACCGGCATTGAGGCCGCTCTTGATATCGGTGTAGATCCGGTCGCCGATGACGCAGGTCTGGCTTCCGGTAACACCCCATTTTTCCATAGCCAGCTGCGGCATCAGGGCAGAGGGTTTGCCGATGACCACAGGCAGACGGCCGCTGACATTTTGCAGCATCTGACACACACTGCCGCAGTCCGGCACGCTGCCGAATTCCGTGGGACACACTAAATCCGGGTTGGTGGCAATGTAGGGAATCTCCGGCCTTGTCAGCAGCAGATAGCTTACATCATGGAGTTTCCGGAAGGTCAGCTCCGTATCAAAGCCCATGACGATGCAGTCGGTATCGTCCGTATTTTCCGTCAGGGCAAATCCCTCTCTGCGCAGCTCTGCCTTCAGAGATTCCGTGCCGCAGACATAAAGAGTCTGGCCTTCGTGGTGCTTGTGCAGATAATAGGCTGTTGCCTGAGAAGAGGTAATAAAATCCTCTCTCGTAGCCGCGATGCCCATTTTCTCCAGCTTCCTGATATAGTCCTCCACGCTTTTGGAGGAATTGTTGGTCATAAACAGATAGCGGCCTCCTGTGGCCCGGATGGTCTGCAGCAGGTCGATGGTAAAATCGTACAGCCGGTCTCCCAGATACAGGGTTCCGTCCATGTCAAACAGATACAGCTTGATAGTTTGCAAAGCGTTGGCAAGTTCCATAACAACATCCCCTTGAGATTGGTATTTCCATTATAGAAAGCACCGGAAAAAAAGTCAAATGCATTGACATGCAGCCCCGGGGGAAAACTAGCGCTGAAGGAGGGAGTGCCATGAAACAGGAAGAGAAAAAATCCCCCAATTGGGAAATGAAGGACCCCAAGCCCCCGGTAATCCAATCCGGACACATGGAAAACCGAAGAACAGACCAATAACGGTCGCTGTTGTAGGGGCGAGCATCGCTCGTCCGCTACCGGGTCGCAAAATCCCACCTGGGTAATGGAGATGCGGATTGCCACGGGCCTAAAGGCCCTCGCAATGACAGAGAAAACCGGAAAGCTTTCCCCGTTTTTCTGTCATTCTGAGCAAGCGCAGCGCGCCGAAGAATCCGTTTCCTCATCGCACCGGGTAACGGACGAGCTCGCCCCTACCATAGGCAGCCTGTAAATTGTAAACTTTTTCCGGCAACCTTGACATAAGGGGTTCCTATGTTACAATAAAATATCATTATACTGGCGTAGGAGCGGCATTCCGCTTTTGGAGGAGGAAAATACATTATGATAAAACGCCTTTCCCGGTGTATCCGGGAATATAAGAAATACGCCATTTTGAGCCCATTGTGCATGGTGGGCGAAGTGGCGATGGAGGTGCTGATTCCGCTGGTGATGGCAGACCTCTATGACTACGGCATCGTGCTGCAGGATATGACCATGGTGTTGACCAAGTCCTTGCAGCTGGTGATCCTGGCGCTGGCTTCCCTGTGCTTCGGCGTAGCTTCTGCCTGGTTTGCGTCCCGTGCGGGCACCGGCTTTGCCAAAAACCTGCGCCATGATATGTTCCACCGGGTGCAGAGCTTCAGCTTCAGCAATATTGATAAGCTGTCTTCGGCTTCCATCGTCACCCGTCTGACCTCCGATGTTGCCAACCTGCAGATGTCCTTCCAGATGATGATCCGGATGGCCATCCGCAGCCCCATGATGCTGATCCTGGCTATGATTTCCGCCATGCGGATCAATGTGAAGCTGAGCCTGGTGTTCTGTGCTGCCCTTCCCATTCTCGTCGTTGCCCTGGTCAGCCTGGTTCCTGTGGTGTTTAAGATCTTTGACCGGGCTTTCAAGACCTACGATAAGCTGAACAATACCGTGCAGGAAAATATCCGGGGCATCCGGGTGGTGAAGAGCTTTGTCAGAGAAGAAAAGGAAGTGGAGAAATTCACCTCCGTCTCCACCAACATCTACGAGGATTTCAGCAAGGCTGAGCGGCTTCTGGCTCTGAACAGTCCCATTATGCAGTTCTGTGTCTATGGCTGTATGATCGCCATCTCCTGGATCGGCGCCAAAATGGTTGTGGCCTCCGGCAACAACCCCGCAATGGGTCTTACCACCGGCCAGCTTTCCTCCATGTTTACTTATGTGACACAGATCCTCTCCTCGCTGATGATGCTGAGCATGGTATTCGTGATGCTCACCATGAGCCGCACCCCCCTGAAGCGCTGCTATGAGCTGCTGACCGAGGAGCCCAACCTCACCAGCCCCCAACGCAATGCCGTTATGGAAGTGCGTGATGGCACCATTGATTTTGAAAATGTCAGCTTCCGCTATTCTGCCACCGCCAAGCACCGGGCCCTGAAAGAAGTGGAGCTGCATATCCCCAGCGGTGCCACCGTGGGCATTCTGGGCGGCACCGGTTCTTCCAAGACCACTCTGGTGCAGCTGATTCCCCGGCTTTACGATGTATCCGAAGGCAGCGTAAAGGTGAGCGGTGTGGATGTAAGAGATTACGATCTGGAAGTGCTTCGTGACCAGGTAGCCATGGTGCTGCAGAAGAATGTGCTGTTCTCCGGCACCATCAAGGAGAATCTTCGCTGGGGTAACCCCAATGCCACCGACGAAGAAATGGAGCATGCCTGCCGCCTGGCCTGTGCCCACGACTTTATCACTGCCTTCCCCGACGGCTACGACACCTACATTGAGCAGGGCGGCACCAATGTGTCCGGCGGCCAGAAGCAGCGCCTTTGCATTGCCCGGGCCCTGCTGAAAAAGCCCAAAATCCTGATTCTGGACGACTCCACCTCCGCCGTGGATACCCACACCGATGCCATGATCCGCAAGGCCTTCGCCGAAGAGATTCCCGGCACCACCAAGCTGATCATCGCCCAGCGTGTGGCCTCTGTCCAGGACGCGGACATGATCGTGATTATGGATAACGGCATGGTTGCCGCCGTAGGTACCCATGAGCAGCTGCTGGCTTCCTCCACCATTTATCAGGAAGTTTACTATTCCCAGAAGAAGGGAGGGGACGAATAATGCCTCCTGTGCGTATGCGCGGCGACGGCCGCAAGGCCAAGAATCCCGGCAAAACCCTGCTGCGGATCTTCGGCTTCATGAAGCAGTATATCCCCAACCTGATCCTGGTACTGATCTGTATCTTTATCACCGCATTTGCCCAGACCCGGGGCAGCGAAAACCTGGGTGCCCTGGTGGATGACTACATCCTGCCTATGGTGGCCTCCGGCAGCACGGACTTTGCGCCCCTGGTTCGCTATCTCGTCAAAATCGCAGCGATCTTTGCCTGCGGCATGGTTGCCGCATTCCTGCAGCAATATCTGATGGTGGCTGTCACCCAGGGAACTCAGAAAACTGTCCGGGATCAGATGTTTACCAAGATGCAGACCCTTCCCCTGCGCTATTTCGATTCCACCACCGCGGGCAACATCATGTCCCGCTACACCAGCGATATTGACACCCTGCGACAGATGGTCTCCCAGTCCATTCCCCAGAGCGTTTCCTCCGTTGTTACCTTCGCGGTGGTGTTCATCGCCATGCTCCGGGCCTCCTGGATGCTGACGCTGGTGACCCTGGTTTCCGTTACCGGTGTGTTCTTTATCTCCGCCAAGATCGTGGGCAAGGCCGGTAAGTTCTTCATCGGCCAGCAGAAGTCCCTGGGCGCTCTCAACGGCTATGTGGAAGAAATGATTACCGGCCAGAAAGTGGTAAAGGTCTTCAACCACGAAGCCATCTGCAAGGAAGAATTTGATCAGCTCAACGAGGAGCTTTGCCGCAACGCCTACAGCGCCGGTAAGTTCTCCAATATGATGGGCCCCGTGAATAACAACCTGGGCTACATCCAGTATGCGATTCTGGCCATCGTGGGCGGTACCATTGCCGTGCTTTCCGAAGGCCGACTGCTGAGCCTGGGCAACCTGATGACCTTCATGCTGCTGTCTCGCACCTTCAACCAGCCCATCGCCCAGATGAGCAACCAGATCAACGCCATCGTTATGGCTCTGGCCGGTGCGGAACGTGTATTTGAGCTGATGGATCAGGAGCCTGAAGTGGATAACGGCTATGTGACCCTGGTCAACTGCCATGTGGCAAAGGATGGCACTGTCACCGAATGCCCGGAGCGTACCGGCCACTGGGCCTGGAAGCATCCCCATCAGGCCGACGGCTCTATCACCTACACGGAGCTGAAGGGCGATATCGTGATGGACATGGTGGACTTCTCCTATGTGCCGGAGAAGCAGGTGCTGACGGACATTACTCTCTATGCCCGCCCCGGTCAGAAAATCGCCTTCGTCGGTGCTACCGGCGCCGGTAAGACCACCATCACCAACCTGATCAACCGGTTCTACGACATTGCCGACGGCAAGATCCGTTATGACGGTATCAATATCAACAAGATCAAGAAAGCCGACCTGCGGCGCTCCCTGGGTATCGTGCTCCAGGAGACCAACCTCTTCACCGGCACCGTTATGGACAATATCCGCTACGGCAAGCTGGATGCCACCGATGAAGAATGCATCCACGCCGCTAAGCTGGCCAACGCCCACGACTTCATCACCCGTCTGCCGGAAGGCTACGACACCATGCTGACAAACAACGGTGCCAGCCTGTCCCAGGGTCAGCGGCAGCTGATTGCCATTGCCCGGGCTGCCGTGGCAGATCCCCCGGTGATGATTCTGGACGAAGCTACCTCCTCCATCGATACCCGCACCGAGGCTCTGGTGCAGAAGGGCATGGACGCTCTGATGCATGGACGCACCACCTTCGTCATTGCCCACCGGCTTTCCACCGTCATGAATTCCGACTGCATCATGGTGCTGGATCACGGCAAGATCATTGAGCGTGGCACCCACGAAGACCTCATCGCTCAGAAGGGCACCTACTATCAGCTCTACACCGGCGCTTTTGAGCTGGAATAAGGACACACCCTGTAGGAAACCAGCAGGAGCGTCAAGACGCTCTCCTACTTTTCAAAAGGAAATCCCCTGCAAAGGAATCAAACTTTGCAGGGGATTTTTTATTGGCTCTTATCGTTGTAATGCAAAGCAAGACCCCTGTACGCCATGGTAACAACCAGCACCAACAGCGCAACAAATATCAGCAGATCATCCCATGTCACACCATCCTGCAAAAGCGACGGAGCGATAATAACTGAATAAAACAGCACTGCCAGAAGCACGCCACCCCACCTGTGGAGCAGCCATTGCCGCCGCTTTCGGGATTCCTCCACACCGTCGCCATAGACCGTTCTGTCCACACGGCGGCAGCTTACCACCGCCACAGGCACCCGGCTGACCACACTGTAATTCCGCTCCGCAGTATAGGCAACGCCGTCAATCAGAAATTCCGGATACATGGATTCCTTGGTAATCACCAGATCGATCTGTTCCTTGCTTGCATAGTCGCACAGGGCCTGTGTAAATTCCCGGGGATTGGTAATGGCGGTTTTGGGGATAAAGGTAAAGTCCATATCTTTATTGGCCTGAAGGACGCACCGATAGTCCTCCACCCACTTGGTAAAGAAATTCCCCTGACCTGCCTGCGCGATATCCTGCAGGCAGCCATCCACATCCAGCGTATCCAATTCGGTCCCCTTTAGATGATCGCAGAAGGAAATCGCCGCCTGCAGTTCCTTATCCTTTCTGCGCAGTTCTGCCTGCTGATCGGTAACCGCAGTACTCAGACTCTGTTCCCGGTGCAGAACCTTTTTGATCTCTTCCAGGGGCATGTCCAGCATCCGGAGCATTTTGATGATTTTAATTTTCCGGATATCATTTTGCTCATACAACCGGTAGCCATTCTCCCTGTTCCTGGTTGGCTGCAGCAGCCCTTCACTTTCATAGAAGCGGATATTGCGCTTGGACACGCCCGTTTCTTTTTCCACTTGGTTGATATTGATTCTTTCGTGCATAGGTCTTCCCTCCTGATCCCAATATACAGGTTTCACCTGCTGGAATGTCAAGAACTTTTTGCAAATTTCTATGCTCCCACAGCAAAAAACAGGAATGCCAAAGGTTCTTCCTGTTTCATTAACAGTCCGCGGACACCGCAGGAGCGGTGTCCCTACGCATCTCTCTTTGGGTAAGTCAAGCATCCTTATAGCAACGGCGCGATTAGCCGCAGAACATTGTTTCCGAAGCAATATAGCAGCCCTCTGTTAATATCGCCTGCCCTTTTTTCGTGGCTTTCATTTTGGGTAGCCAGATAATCCTTTTTCAGATCTCCAATGATGTCAGCCTTATAAAAGACGGCGTTACATTCAAAGTGCAGGAACAGGCTTCTGTAATCAAGGTTTACTGTACCAATCCCCGCAATTTTATCATCGGCTATAAAAGCCTTTGCGTGCACAAATCCGGGCGTGTATTCATAGAT
Organism: Oscillospiraceae bacterium; assembly: GCA_017435525.1. Lineage (GTDB taxonomy): Bacteria > Bacillota > Clostridia > Oscillospirales > Oscillospiraceae > Faecousia. Next base: position 12,041 of record JAFSEW010000019.1, read on the forward strand.
TTTTACGCCTGCTGCCAGCAAATCCATATAGTAGCTTCTTGACAATCTGTAAACAAGCTTTTTATCCGGGATTCCGGGCATAATGATCCGTACATCTACACCTCGCTTAGCGGCTCTGATGAATGCATCATACAAAGCATCTCCCAACATAAGATAAGGCGTATAGAACCAGACATAACTTGTCGCCGAAGACAGGATCTCAATGAACAATTCGTTGCTTACATGCTCCTGACCCATGGGAGAATCGTAATACGGGAGAATATAACCGTTGGTTGCTTGCTTCTTTTCCTCTTCCGGGGCGTGAATACCGGCGGTTATGATTGTATCGTTGGAAAAAGCATTCCAAAATTCCGCAAACATGTAGGTGTAGCTATTGACGGCTTTTCCGGTAACCCGAAAACCGATATCCTTCCATCTGCCGAAAGGATGGGTTTCATTGATATACTCATCGGCAAGATTGATGCCGCCACTGTAAGCCACCTTGCCGTCTATCACCATAAGCTTCCGGTGATCCCGGTTGTTCAGCTGGGATTTGATGAACAAAAACGGATTGAATGGGATACACTTGATGCCCTTTTCGGAAAGCGCCATTACATCTACAACAGAAAAGGTTCCTATACTGCCCAGATCGTCATACATAACTCTGACATCAACACCCTCGGTTACTTTTTTTGCCATAATATCTGCCAGAGTGTCCCAAAACTTGCCTTTTTGGATAATGAAATATTCCAGGTAAATATAGCGCTTGGCATTTCGTAAATCCTGGCACATATCCTGAAACATATCCTCCCCGAAGGCGTAAAAACGGGTATCTTCATTTTTCACCATGGGGAAACCGGTAGTTTTGCAAAGGTGGGAAAGGGTCTGATGCAGTCTTTTATCCTCCGCCTTGATTTCCTCCACCATGCCGATGGGCAATGTACCTTCCAGGTTTTTGGAGGATTGGGTCAGCTTTTTCTTCAGGTTTCTTCCCGTGCTTTTATTGCCCAGGAAGAAATACAGCATGGCTCCCAAAATCGGCATTGCCACCATCAGCATAACCCAAAGCAGCTTATAGGCGCTCTCCTCTCTTTTTGCCACAAGACCTGTGACAAAAATCGCTGCCAGCACAGAAAACACAGCATTGAGCACATCTCCCAAGTGTTCGTTCAGCAGGTTATTCATCAGCCCCAGCAGCACCAAGTACCAAAATACCTGCAGCAGTACCGCCGGCACAACGATTATCAGGCGTCCTAATATTTTCTTCACTGTGTTTTCTCCTTTCAGGTTCTTCTAATATATTTCATTCTATCATGATTGGGTGGAATAAACAACAGGCACAGCAGATCAAACTGCTGTGCCTGTTAACTGTTTTATGGGGGCCTTTGCCGGGGGAATCAGCAGAGCTTTGCGCCGGCGGGGATGGCGTCGTCCAGCATGATGAGGTTCAGCTTTTCCTCACCCTTCTCGGTGTGGATAGCGCTCAGCAGCATGCCGCAGGACTCTCTGCCCATCATCTTTCTGGGAGGCAGGTTGGTGATGGCCAGCAATGTCTTACCGATGAGGTCCTCGGGCTTATAGAACTTGGCAATGCCGGAGAGGATCTGGCGGTCGGTGCCGGTGCCATCGTCCAGGGTAAACTGCAGCAGCTTATCGGACTTCTTCACATTCTTGCAGTCCTTGACCTTCACGGCACGGAAATCGCTCTTGCAGAAGGTGTCGAAATCCACATTCTCCTGGGCGTAGGGCTCGATCTCCAGAGCAGGCAGCGCAGCCTTGGCCTTTTCAGCATGGTAGGCGTCGATTTCCTCCAGCTTCTTGGCCATGTCCAGGCGGGCAAAGAGGATCTCGCCGGTGCCCAGCTGCGCCCCGGGAACCATAGCACCAAAGGAGGTCAGGCTTTCCAGACCGCCGTTTTCGATGTTCAGCTGCTTCAGGATCCGCTGTGCGGTATCGGGCAGGTAGGGCTCCAAAGCCACAGCAGCAAAGCGGATGCACTCCAAGAGATTATACAGCACGGTACCCAGGCGGGCGTGGGTCTCCTCGCTCTTGGCCAGGGACCAGGGCATGGTCTCGTCAATATACTTGTTGGCGCGGCGCAGCAGCACGAAAATTTCGTCGATGGCATCTGCAACCTTCAGCTGCTCCATCTTCTCTGCCACCTTGCCGGGCATAGCCAGAGCCACAGCCTTCAGCTCTTCGTCCAGAGCCTCGGGAGCGCAGGGCTCCATCACCTTGCCGCCAAAGTACTTGGCATCCATGGCGATGGTACGGTTCACCAGGTTGCCCAGAATGTTGGCAAGCTCAGTGTTGATCCGCTCGATGATCAGCTCATAGGTCATGATGCCGTCAGCGGCGAAGGGAATCTCGTGGAGCACGAAATAACGCACGGCATCCACACCGAAGAGATTCACCAGATCGTCGGCGTAGATCACATTGCCCAGGCTCTTGGACATCTTGTCGCCCTTCACCAGCAGCCAGGGGTGGCCGAAGACCTGCTTGGGCAGCTCTTCGCCCATGCTCATCAGGAAGATGGGCCAGTAGATAGTGTGGAAGCGGACGATGTCCTTGCCAATCAGGTGCAGGTCGGCGGGCCAGAACTTCTTATACTGGGCGTCATGATTGCCATCGGGGTCATAGCCGCAGAAGGTGATGTAGTTACTCAGAGCATCCAGCCACACATAGCTCACATGGCCGGGGGCAAAGTCCAGAGGCACGCCCCAGGTAAAGCTACTGCGGGATACGCACAGATCCTGCAGACCGGGCTTCAGGAAGTTATTCACCATCTCGTTTTTCCGGCTCTCGGGCTGGATGAATTCGGGATGCTCCTCAATATGCTGCATCAGCCGGTCGGCGTACTTGCTCATCTTGAAGAAGTATGCCTCTTCCTCGGCATCCACGCACTCCCGGCCGCAGTCGGGGCACTTGCCATCCACCAGCTGGCTGTCGGTCCAGAAACTTTCACAGGGCGTGCAGTACTTGCCTACATACTTGCCCTTGTAGATGTCGCCCTTCTCGTACATCCGCTTAAAGATCTTCTGCACCTTGCTCTTGTGCTCGGGATCTGTGGTGCGGACGAACCGATCGTAGGTGGTGTTCATCAGATCCCAGATGCTCTTGATCTGGCCTGCCACATTGTCCACATACTCCTGAGGGCTAATACCGGCAGCCTCAGCCTTCAGCTGGATCTTCTGGCCGTGCTCATCGGTGCCGGTCTGGAAATACACATCGTAGCCCTGCTGCCGCTTATAACGGGCAATGGCATCGGCCAGCACGATTTCATAGGTGTTGCCGATGTGGGGCTTTGCGGAAGTATAGGCAATGGCAGTGGAAATATAATAGGGTTTCTTTTCGCTCATATTGGACCTCCTTAAAAATGAAAAATCGCCCTTGAAAAATCAAGGGCGACGAAATCGACGCGGTACCACCTTGTTCGTCCAAACGCAAGCCACGCCCGGACATCTCATTGACGCTGTGACGGGCGCACCCCGGGGAAGCCTACCTATCGGAATCCCGGCTCCAAGACCATGTTCCGCAGCTTCCGCGCTTACCCCTTTTCACCAACCGGGGCTCTCTGAAAGGCATTTGCTGCGTACTCTTCTTTTCATTGCCTTTTATTCATACCAAGTGCCATTATATCCCAAAAAGCAGGATTTTGTCAACCCCATTTATTTCTCTTTTCGGGTAAGCAGCAGCGCCAGCGCCACGGCGCTGACACCCCCTGCCAGCTTGCCCACGATCATACCCGGCAGCATCTGGGGCGCAAAGCCCGCGGTATAGCCCAAGTGATCCCCAAACACGAAAGCCGCGCTGACGGCAAAGGCAATGTTCACCACTTTCCCCCGGTCATCCATATCCTTCACCATACCGAAGGTGGCAATGGAATTGGCAAGGCTGGCTACCAATCCCGCCGCGGAAGCATCGTTGATCCCCAGGCGCTTACCGAAGCGGATCAGGGGCTTGCGGAAAATCCGGGTGACGGTATATACCAGAGGGAAGGCACCTGCCAGGACAATGGCAATCTCCCCCACAGTCCGGAATCCCACTTCCAGACTTTCCAGGCCGGGAATCAGGACAAAGCCCGTCAGCCGCTCAATAATGGCGGCAGCCAGACCTACGGTAATCACCGCCGTGACACCCTTGCCGAAGTAGCCGAACCCCCGGATCATGGCGCTTTCCGCTTTCCACAATCCCACCGCTATCCCTGCCCCAATGAGCACAATGGGAATCAGGTTTCTGGCTACCATCCCCAGGGGGAACCCCGCCACCAGACCCCCCGCCAGAATCCCCACAGGGATGGTGACGATACCGCAGAGGATGCCTTTTGCCAGGAACGGCCGGTCTGCTTTCTCCAGAATTCCCAGCGCCACTGGGATGGTGAATACCACCGTGGCTCCCAGCATGGAGCCGGTAATCACGCCCCCCAGCATGGCTGCCTGGGAATCCTGGGTCAGCTCCATGGCAAGATTGCCGCCGCCCATGTCACAGGCCAGGATGGTTCCGGCGAACATAGCGGGATCTGCCCCCAGGAAGGAAAATACCGGCACAACGATGGGTTTCAGCAATGCCGCCAGCACCGGTGCCAGACAGATGATCCCCAGCATAGCCAGGGCCAGAGAGCCCATGGCCTGAATGCCGTCGGCAAATTCCTTGCCCAGGCCAAACCGGTCACCGCAGATTCTGTCCAATGCCCCCAGGCCTGCAAAAACAGCCATCACCAGAATCAGCATCTCATGGGCAGACATGGTGTTCCTCCTGATCCAGAATGGCTACCACCGCCGCATCCACAGGGGATTCCATGCAGAACCGGCTGGCTACGGTGCCGGTAACCAGCAGCACCCGGTCTCCCCGTCCGGCCCCCACCTGATCCGCAGCTACCAGTTCCTCTTCTCCGGCGCGTACCACCAGAAATGTCTGCCCCATGAGGCAGCCTGCCTTCCGGGTTGCCCACACAGAGCCAATGACAGTTCCGATCTTCATTCCGATCCCTCCAAAATTTCCTTCGCCAGGGGCGTCAGCACCGCTCCCGGCCCGGGGTTTCTGCCTGAAAGCTTCATGGCTCTGGCTTCCTGGGCTGTAATCAAATGCCGGTGCTGTCCATCGGAAAACACCACGCCCCAGTTTTTCAGCTGCCGCCGCGCCCCGGCTATGGACGCAGCCATGGCCCGGTTTTTCGGTGCTTCCGGCAGCCCCGGGGTGTAAAGCAGTACGCTTTTCCCCTGGGCAAGGGCTTCCAGCGCCGGTTCCTGCGAAAACTGCAGCAGCTGCGAAAATGTCAGCGACCCGATGACCACCGCATCATAGGGCGGCTGGGTCACATAGCTGTAGCCCAGGTCTCTCTCCGGCTCCCGGCCGATGAGCAGGGCCTTCATGGGAGAATCCTCCCCAGATCACCGTTTTGAAAGCCGCAGGCATTGGCTTCGTCATAGTCCAGATGGGCGAAGGTAGCAAAGTCCGGGCTCACCCGGATCAGCACATCTTCCAAAATCACAGGCCGGTCTGTAAAGGTTTTCAGACGCACCACCTGCTTGTCTGTCACATGGAAATTGGCGGCATCAGCCGGGGTCATGTGGATATGCCGCTGGGCAGCGATCACGCCCTGGGAAATTTCCACGCTTCCCACAGGGCCGATCAGCGCCGCACCGGGGCTCCCTGCCACATTGCCGGAGGGCCGCACCGGAGGTGTCAGCCCCAGGGTTCTGCCGTCGGTGAGAGAGATTTCCACCTGAGCTTCCTTTCTTTCCGGCCCCAGCACCGCCACATTGTGAAATTCCCCTTTGGGGCCTTTCACCGTAACCCGTTCCTTTGCCAGATACTGCCCCGGCTGAGAAAGGGGCCGCACCGGGGTCAGGCCGTGGCCGAAAAGGGTCATGGCCTGTTCTTTGGTAACATGGACATGGCGCCCGGAGGCTTCCAGGGGAATAAAGAGCTTTCCCACCACCGCCTCCACCAGGCGCTCCATGGATTCATTCATTGCGATCATCCTTTCGGCAGGGGCTTCCCTGCCTTTGCTTGCAGCATCAGAAGATACAGCATGCTGCTCATGCGGTTCAGCGCCTTCTGAATATCCGGCCGGGTAGGCAGCCCATCCCGATCCGCAAAGGCTTCCGCCGCCGCCAGTTCTGCTGCTCTGGCCGCGCAGCGGCATCGGTTCAGCTGCAGCAGCTGTGCACCATCGGAAAAATCCGGCATAAAATGGGCAATGCCGAAATGCTCCTGGGGAAAATGAGACAGCTGCCGCTGCTTGTCCTCCGTAAGCCCATAGAGCGTAATTTCCCCCACCGGCTCTTCCAGCACATCACACCGCAGCAGCTTTCTTGCCAGCTCCAGAACCGGCGCTGTCTCCCTGCCGCACAGCAGCAATTCCGCTTCCAGCGTATCCATAGCCCCCCGGAACCGGATTCTCGGATGGGTTTTTCTCACCAGCACATCCCCATTGAGATGGGTCATATGCTCCGGCTTTCCCTCCACAAAGCTGCCGTCCAAAAGCTTCCAGCGATCTTTTCGCATTTCCTCCGGGGTAAGAACCGCAATTCTCTCCCGATTCAGATAATCCCGGGCGGAGGGGGTGAGAGTATCGTGCTTGCCCAGCACGAACACCCGCTTCCCCTCCCGGTTGCGGATATTGGCCTTTACCGCCGCTTCATCGTAGAGCATTTACTTGCCGGCTGCGGGGGTGGAATTGCTGCGGCCGTGGGGCAGGATGGCATCCACTTCCGTGTGGGGCCGGGCAATCACATGAACGCTGATCAGCTCCCCCACCTTTTCCGCAGCGGCAGCACCGGCATCGGTGGCAGCCTTCACGGCACCCACATCGCCTCTGACCATCACAGTGACCAGGCCGCCGCCTACCTGCTCCTTACCCACCAGCTGCACATTGGCGGATTTCACCATGGCGTCCGCCGCTTCAATGGCCCCGATGAGGCCTTTGGTTTCAATCATTCCCAGAGAATTGGTATTCATAAAATCTTTCCTTTCCGTTTTCATTATCTCAGCCGCTGCAGGATCTTTTGGGTCAGCAGCTCCACCAGGTCGGCATCCGGGGCAGGGGTTTCCCCTTTGTCCCAGGCCACCCGGCGGATATTGATCAGATCCAGCGGGGAGATATTGTTGGAAGAGCTGCTGCCGCCTACGGCGCCGCAGCCCAATGTCAGCGCCGGAAACAGCCCCGTGGTAGCGCCGATACCTCCCAATGCCGCGGGGGTATTCACCAGGAACCGGGACACGGGAATCTGCAAGGCAAATTTTCGCACCACCGCTTCATCGGCAGCATGGATGGCAAAGGTGTGGCCGCTACCCTCATGGGTCAGCACCTCCACCGCCTTGTGAAGCACCGCGTCCTCGCTGTCCATCACGAAGAAGGCCAGTACCGGACAGAGCTTTTCCATGGAATAGGGCCGGGTGGGGCCTGCCTCCTGCTCTCTTGCCACCAGCACTTTTGTGGTGCCGGGCACGGAAAACCCTGCCATCTGCGCCAGGGTCAGGGCGCTTTTGCCCACAATCTGGGGATTCAGGGTACCGTTTGGCTTGAACAGCAGCTTCGCCAGGGCCCCGGCTTCCTGGGTATTCATAAAATACAAACCCTTGGCAGCCCCTTCCCGGCGCACTGCCTCTTCCATGGATTTTTCCACAATAATGCTCTGCTCGCTGGCGCATACGGTGCCATAGTCAAAGGTCTTGGACCGGACAATGCAATCCAGGGCATGGCCCAGGTCCGCGCTGTGGTGAATATAGGCCGGGCCGTTGCCGGCACCCACGCCGATGGCAGGCTTGCCGGAGGAATAGGCGGCGCGCACCATGGCAGGGCCACCGGTAGCCAGAATCAGCCGTGTCTGCTGCCCCTGCATCAGTTCCCGGCAGCCATCCATGGAGGGAATACTCAGGCAGCCGATGCTTCCTATGGGCGCGCCTGCCTGCTCCGCGGCTGCAGCGGCGATCTTTGCCGCCCGCAAGGTGCAGGCGATGGCCTTGGGATGGGGCGAAAAGACGATGGCATTGCCCGCTTTCAGGGCGATCATGGCTTTATAGCACACGGTGGAGGTGGGGTTGGTGCTTGGCACGATGGCCGCGATAACGCCCACCGGCACACCGATCTCCCATAGCTTTTCCCCGGGGGGCGCTTTTAATACGCCCACGGTTTTCATATCCTTGATGGACTCCCATACCGTCCGGGAGGCGAATCGGTTCTTGGTCACCTTGTCTTCCACATTGCCGAAGCCGGTCTCCCGCACGGCCATATCCGCCAGCTCCGCAGCCGCGCCGTAGATGGCATCGGCAACGGCTTTCACAATGGCATCCAGCTTTTCCTGGGGAAATTGCGCCAGCTGCTTCTGGGCCTCCTCTGCCCGGCGCAGCAAAAGCCTCGCTTCCTGCCGGGCCTGTAGATCCTTATCAAATTCCATTGGTATCTCCCTTCGGATTCCGGGCTGTTTCTTCCACGGCCCGCAAAAATGCCGCGCAGGCAGCATCACAGGCAGACTGGCTGCCTGTGAGCAGACCGCCGCCGAAATTTGTCTCGCTGGGGGGACTGTAGAGTTTACATAACTTCACATCCGCCGCTTTCATGGCCGCGTCCATGGCGTACATGCTCTCCAGTGGCGGCGCGATGAGATAGGCCAGGGCCGCCCCCACCGGGACACCGGCTTCTTTAGCCAGAAAGCTGCCGCAGCTGCTGACCGTATGGGCCAGGCACGGCACCCCCACATCCTGAAAGCCCACCCGCTCCAGCGCGGAAAGGGTGGCTTCCATACCGGAGCGTACCGTTCCGGGGTCCGGCCCCGCCAGAATGCCGATGACTTCTCCGGCATTGGGGGTGGAGGCATTGGAGGCACCTGCGTAGAAGCTCCGGCCATAGATTACCTGCACATCCGCGGCTTTTGTACCGGCATCCAGGGCGATATAGGTGGGATCGTCGCTGTCTGTAGTGAGCATGGCCAGGGACGGGTATTCTTTGGGAACTCCCAATGCCCTGCACAGAGAAGGCGACGCATTGGCCAGGTAGCGCACCGCCAAAACATTGGTTTTGATCATGCTTTGGCCTCCAGATGCAACCCTACCCCGGATAACTGCTTTTTCAGGATCATCTCAATGAGCTCCGCAATGTGGGCACCGGCTTCCACTGCCGGGGTGCCCTGGGCATGGATATTGGAGACCACCGTGCGGCTGGATTCCGAGACCCCGGTGTGGGGCTTGTAGGTGATATAGGCGGACATGCTCTTGTCTGTCACCAGGCCGGGGCGCTCCCCCACCAGCATACACACCACCTGGCAGCCGGTGAGATCGCCGATGGCGTCTCCGGCTCCCACCCGACAATAGCGCACAAAGAGGGCTTTGCCGGTATCGATATTCCGGGCCTTCAGGCCGTCCCGGATGGCTGCCATGCAGTCCATGGCGTTGGCCATCACCGCAGCGGAGGAGAGGCCGTCGCCCACCACGATCTGCACCTGGGGAGCTTTGGGCATGGTCTCCCGGATCACCTTGGCCATGGATTCCCCGAAGGCACGGCCCTTATCCGGGCGGGTCAGATATTCGTCCTTATCCGTGCACAGGGTCTGTACCGGGATCAGGCCGTTTTCTTTGGCAAATTCCTCCGGTACCTGGGAGAACACCGCATCCTGGGCTGCGGCGTGGTCTGCCCGGAACCGAAGCATGGTCAGCGTCTGATACCGGGGGCCTGCCTTGCCGCTGCCCAATCTTGCGGGGGTTTTGGCTTTCAGCTTGGCAAAGGCTTCTTTGTTTTGGGGGTTCTTCGTCAGATAGAGCTTGCGCAGATCCAGCGCCGTCACATCCGGCACGAAGTCACCATCGTGATACTGGGTATCGGGCTGCTGAGGCCCCGGCTGTGTGGCATGATAGTCGCTGGCCTTCACCGTGGGTTCTTTCCCCATAGATGCCAGGATCTCGGCAACCATTGCGGAAATTTCCTGCTTATTCATACGCGCCCTCCTTAAAACAGCAAGCTGGAGCCGTCACCGGCTTTTTTGGTGAGCTTTCCGTTTTCCGTAAAGCCCATGGTTTCCAGCCATTGCTGGAATTCGGGAATGGCGGTTTTCCCCGTCAGTTCCCGCAGCGCCGCCGTCTCCCGGAAACCGGTGGTCTGGTAGTTGAGCATGATATCATCTCCGTGGGGGATGCCCATGAAATAGTTGCACCCGGCTACGGTCAGAAGGGTTGCCAGATTTTCAATATCGTTCTGATCGGCCTTCATGTGATTGGTGTAGCAGCAGTCGCAGCCCATGGAAATGCCGGTAAGCTTGCCCATAAAATGGTCCTCCAGACCTGCCCGGGTTACCTGCCGGGCATCATAGAGATACTCCGGCCCGATAAAGCCCACAACGGTGTTCACCAGGAACGGCGAGAACCGCTTGGCGAAGCCGTAGCACCGGGCCTCCATGGTCACCTGGTCGGTGCCGTGGTGGGCATTGGAAGAAAGCTCCGAGCCCTGGCCGGTTTCAAAATACATCACATTGGGGCCCTGGGCCGTACCCTCCCGGCGCAGCAGATCCTGGGCTTCCGCCAGGGTCGCCGCGTTGAAGCCGAAGGCGGCATTGCCCGCTTCGCTGCCTGCGATGCTCTGGAAGATCAGATCGCAGGGGGCCCCCGCTTTTACCGCCTGCATCTGGGCGGTAACATGGGCCAGCACACAGATCTGGGTGGGGATGGCCCAATGCTCCTGAATTTCCTTGAACCGCCGCAGCACCTTCCCCACCTGCTCCGGGCTGTCTGTCACCGGGTTCAGACCGATGACTGCGTCACCGGCACCGAAGCTGAGGCCTTCCAGCACAGAAGCGGTGATACCGTCGGGATCATCGGTGGTGTGGTTGGGCTGCAGGCGGCAGGACAGAGTGCCGGGCAAGCCGATGGTGGTGTTGCAGTGGGCGGTGACGGTGATCTTGCTGGCGGCGTAGATCAGGTCCAGATTGCTCATGAGCTTGGCTACAGCAGCCACCATTTCCGATGTCAGGCCCCGGCTTATCTTTCGGATATCCGCGCCGGTGGTGGATTCATCCAGAATCCATTCCCGGAACTCCGCCACGGTCATATTCTGGATCTTGCGGTAGGCAGGTTCATTCACATCATCCTGAATGATCCGGGTCACTTCGTCCTGTTCATAAGGCACAGCAGGATTTTCCCGGAGGTCCCGGAGCGTCAGGGCTGACAGCACCACCTTGGCGGCAATGCGCTCCTGGGCAGTCTCCGCCGCCAGACCTGCCAGCTTATCGCCGGTTTTTTCCTCGTTGGCCTTGGCCAGAACTTCTTTGATGTCTTTAAACAGATAGGTTTTTCCCAACAGGGTTGTTTTCAGTTTCATAATGCCTCCTGGGTCAGTGGTTTTCAAATGCCAGGGTCTTGATCACAACGGATACCGCCGGGCCCACGGGATTTCCGATATCCAGATAGCTCTGCCTGGGGATATGCAGCCCGTCCAGGCACAGAATCGGCACATGGTCCGGCAGCCGCAGGGCCAGGGCATGGCCCAGAGCCTTGGCCATGTCCGCTTTCAGGGCCACATAGCAGGGCTTTTCCCCGGTAGCTTCCGCAACAGCATCTGCCAGGGTGCGGATATAGCCGTAATCCGGTGCATTGCGACCCGGCAAATGGAGCACACCCCAGGCATCCTGGCTTTCCAATGCCCTGCGGATAGATACCGCATTCTCTGCTTCCGGCACAGCCACCGGCAGATTCTTCACCGGCAGCGCCGCGCCTCGGAGAAACACGGTGCTGCCGGAAAGCTGGGTGCTGTAGCACCCGGCGCCAATGACGGTAGCCCGGATCGTTTCGCTGCCCAGCCGATAATTCCCCCGGCACAAATTGCTTTCCCGGATGGCCTGCCCCAGCAGCGGGCCTAAATCCCCATAGGCATCCCAGGGATGCTCCCGGTCGATACAGTCCGCCACGCCCCCGGAAAAAGAGGGGATTGCCTCCGGCTGAGGAGCCATCTCCCCTGCCCCCGGGGTGAGAAAATGGGTAAATTCCGGTGTCTTTTCCCGGCGTCCTGCGGCCATTTCCAGAATGGCCGCCAGTTTTTCGGCAATCTCCCAGGCTGCATCCCGGGTAATAATCTCTCCCACGGAAAGGGGTATCCGCCCCTGCAGCACCGGGGAAAGATAGGTGATGCGATGATGCGCATCAAATTTGATCAGCCGCCCGCCCACATTCAGGCAGCCCACCGCCTCTATATTTCCTTCCCGGCACAATGCCAGATTGGATGTGCCGCCGCCGATATCCATGTGCAGCACCGGGGCTGCTTCTGAAGCTTGCAGCGCCCCGGCACCCCTGGCAGCCAATGCGCTTTCCAGTTCCGGCCCTGCGGTCGCTACCACAAAATCCCCGGCAAAGTCCGACAGCATTTCCACCACGGTCGCCGCATTCTCCTTCCGGGAAGTCTCCCCGGTGATGATTACGGCACCTGTGTCCACTTCGCTGCGCCGGATTCCGGCCTTTTGATATTCTACTTCCACCAGCAGCCGCAGCTTTTCCCCGTCGATGAGATCTCCGGAAAGCAGGGGCGTGAAATGCACCGGGCTTTTATAGAGGATGTGCCTGTCAGTGATTTCCATCCGGGGTACGGTGAATGCCGAACCACGGTTGCGCACCTGCAGCTGGGAAAACACCAGCTGCGTGGTGGTTGTGCCCACATCCAGTCCTACAGAAAGCAGCTGCTTATCCATGGCCCGCAACCGCCCCCAAGACCCTGCGCACCATGAAATCTTCCACTTTCATGGGATTGGTAGCGCAGCAGGGGTCAGCCAGGGCCGCATCCACCAGTTCCTTGGTGCGGTTTCGCACCACAGCCGGAGAAATGCCCGCCTGTGCCAAAGTATCCGGCAAATGCAATTCCCGGCGCAGCCGCACCAGTGCGTTTTTCAGATTCCGCACCGCGATGGTTTCGGCGCTGCCCCCAAGACCCGCTGCCGCGGCGATTCTGGCGTACCGGTCTGCCGCAGCGTGGGCATTGCACTCGATCACCGCCGGAAGCAGCATGGCATTGAGCCGCCCGTGGGGCAGATGAAACGCGCCCCCCAGGGCATGGGCAATGGCGTGGCACAAGCCCAGACCTGCCTGGGTAAAGGCCATGCCCGCCATGGTGGAAGCCAGATGGATCTGGGGGCGTACCGCAGTGTTTCCGCCGTAGGATGCAGGCAGCAGTGCCAGCACTGTAGCGAAGGCATCCTTGGCCAGGGCATCCGTCACGGCATTGGCGTCCAGCGCCACGAAAGCCTCCAGCGCGTGACTGATGGCGTCGAATCCCGTATCCGCCACCAGGGTTTTTGGCAGCTTTTCCAGCAGGGATGCCTCCAGAATTGCCAGATCCGGCCGCAGTCTGGAATCCACCAAGGGGTGCTTCACGCCGTTGTGGGTCAGAATGGCAAAGTCCGTCACTTCCGACCCGGAGCCGGAGGTGGTGGGAATCGCCACGAATGTGGCATCCGTGCCGGAAAAATAGGCCATAGCCTTGGCACAGTCCATGGCGCTGCCACCCCCCAGCGCAATCAGGGTATCCGGCTGAAAGGCCTTCAGCGCCCCGGTGCCCTCTGCCGCCAGGGTCACCGAAGGGTCAGGGGCCACTTTGTCAAAATAGCTGATCTGGGCTGCGCCGGTTCTTTGGGCAATGGCTGCTGCCGTGCCGTTTTCCATAAAAAACGGGTCTGTGACCACCATCACCTTCCGGGCATTCAGAGTTTTCAGGGCATCCAGGGCATTTTCCCCGGAAATAATCTTTGTATTGCAGACGAACTGCTTCAATGCCTCACCGCCTTTTCTGCCGCTAGTATTTCCCAAGGACAGAAAATCATACAAAAAATCCCGGATGTTGGTTTGACAAACGGAAGCGTATCTTCTATAGTAAACACAAGAAACGCCACAGGAGGCAGGGTATGACAAGCAGAGAAATGCAGCTGAAGGGCTATCTGTATCCTCTGGACACAGAGCTTCTGAACGCCCACAACAACGCCAAGCGCATCACCCGGCAGCTCAATGCCACTTTGGAAACGGAGCGGGACAAGCGCAGCGCCCTGGCCAAAGAGCTTTTTGCAGCCGCCGGAGAAGGCACCTATATTGAGCCGCCTTTTTACTGCGACTACGGTATCAACACCCGGGTAGGCAAGAATTTTTACTGCAACTACGACTGCGTGTTTCTGGACTGCGGCAAAATCACCATCGGCGACAATGTGATGCTGGGCCCCAAGGTGGCGCTGTACGCCGTGAGCCACCCCATCGACCCCCAGGTGCGGATTCTGAACTATGATTATCCGGTGCCTATCACCGTGGGAAACAATGTGTGGATCGGCGGCAGCGCAGTGGTGTGCCCCGGCGTGACCATCGGCGATAATTCCATCATCGGTGCCGGCAGCGTAGTCACCAAGGATATTCCGGCAAATGTGATCGCCGCAGGCAATCCCTGCAAAGTGATCCGCCCCATCACGGAAGAAGATACCGCATACTGGAACCAACAGCTGGCGCTGACACGGCAGTTCAGCGACATGCTGCAAGAGGAGGAAACATCATGCTGATCAGTGCAAAACCCGATTCCAAAGGCAAAGAAGCAGCCCTTTACCGCAGCCGTCAGCTGACGGAGTTCCGCTGGACACCCGTTGGGGATATCCCCGTTTACACCAAAGCCACCGGCAAGACCAAGCTCCCTGCAGGCAAGCCGCAGCTGGGCATGCTCTATTCCTCCCCGGAGCCTACGGATAAATTTCTTTTCGAGAATATTTCCTTTGAAACCTTCCTGGCAGCCCTGGCCAACCCGGACAGCGCCCTGTACCACAAGGATCTGGACGGCCAGAACAATTCCTGGGCCTTTTTCGGCCTGGTGTGCAACGGTCTGGCCCGCTACGCCTTCAATATCCGCCGCAGATTTTCCACCAAACGCTGGCCCACCGTGCCGGGGATGCGGAAAATCGCCGATGACGGCGCCTACACCGCAGAGGAAATTCAGCTGTGCGATGTGCTCTACGCCCACGGCAAGGGCAGAAGCCATGTGGCTATGGTCACGGATGTGCTGCGGGACGAGACCGGCGTGATCCGGCAGATCGAAGTTTCCGAGGCAGTGCGCCCGGTGTGCCAGCGGAAACAGTATGATCTGGATGTATTTTTTGAGAAATATCAGCTTTTCGCCCTGTGGCGCTACGATTTCATCGACGATGTACCTATGCCGGACCCCAGGCAGGATGCCCTGCTGCGCGCAGGCGTTCCGGCGCTTCCGGTGATCGCCCTGGACTATGGCAACAAAGCCAACTACCGCACCTATGAAGAGGTTGTCATCTCCGTATTTGGTGACGGGGAACACGAAATTGCCATCTATCAGGCAGATGCGCTGCTGGAAAGCTGCACCATTTGCGGCACGGGCCGCATCATCCGGCACTTTGACCGGGGCTATTACCGGGCCGTCCACACCGCCACGGGAGAAGCTGTGGAATTCTGCGTCACCGAGCCGAGAATCAGCCACCAAGTAACAGACGGCAAGCTGACCGTGCAGGCAGATCCCTGCGATCCTGAAAGCAAAATTCTCTACATGGACTTCCGGGAGGTCAGCCGCAGAGGTATTGGCCGTGTGATGAGAACCCAGGAGCAGGAGCTGTGCTACAATACCTGCTGCTCTGCCTTGGCCAAGCTGGAGGAACTGACGGAAGAAGAAAAAGAAACCGGCGTCTTCACCCGGGAAATCCCCGCCGACGCCGCCAATTTCAAGATCTATTTCGAAAACAAATACGGTGTGTGGACCCACACCATGATCCCGCTGTAACGAAAAAGGGTGCTGCAAATGCAGCACCCTTTCTTTATGCTTCGGGGAAAATCATGGTTGCCTTGAACAGGTCGCCGTCTACCAGCAGCTGCAGCTTGCCCTTTTGCAGCTCCATCAGGTTCAAAGCAATGTTCAGCCCCAGGCCGCTGCCCTCTGTATTCCGGGAGGCATCACCCCGGACGAATCGCTCCAGCAATTCCTCGGAGCTGACATTCAGCTGCTCCCGGGAGATATTCTTCAGAGAGATCATCACCTTGCCGTCAGCGCCCCCGATGTCGATATACAGCCGGGTACCGGGCAGGGCGTATTTCACCGCATTGCTCAGCAGGTTACTCAGCACCCGCCAGGTGAGCCGCCCGTCCGCCATCATTCGCAGCGAACATTCCGGCGCCTGAAACACCGGGGTCAACTGCGCCGCTTCCAGCTTATCGGAAAATTCCCCCAGCGCCTGATTCACCGCTTCCACCGGGTCCACGGCAGCCAGCTCCACAGCCATATTGCCGGTGGAGGCCTTGCTCATTTCCATCAGATCGTCGATGAGCTTTTTCAGCTGCAGCGACTGCCGCTCCAGTACCTCCAGATACTGCTCCGTCTGCTCCGGCGTTTCTGCCTTTTGCAGCAGATCCACATAATTGATGATAGAGGTCAAAGGCGTTTTAATATCATGGGAAACATTGGTCACCAGCTCCGCCTTCATCCGCTCAGACTTCATCTGCTTCCGGGCCGCTTCCACCGCCACATCCGCCAGATCATTCAGGTGACCTGCAAATTCCCGGAAACTGCCCAGCAGCAGCTTGTCTTCCACCTTGCTTTCCAGGTTGCCCTTGCTCATACGCTTAGTGGTTTCCAGCAGCGTGCCGAAGCAATAGGTACCATACAGTACGATGGCAATAATCACCAGCAGTCCCAGCATAACCGCGACGGCAGAATAGGTGCGCGCCACGATCATCATGATCAGCACCAGCACGAATGCCGTCAGCAGCCACTGCCAGGTCAGAGGCAGCAAAGATGCAAACCGGACCAGGCTCCGCCACAGGAAGATCACAATTTTCTTGATGACGGCACAACCCTTTTTCAGCACCCGGATCGCCCAGGAGAACAGCTTGCGGCAAAGCGCCTTGCCGAATTCCCACAGGCGTTTTCCCGCAGGAAGCAGCTTCTTGCACAGCAGCAAAGTCCACGCAAAGAGCTTGCACACGATCAGCCACACCAGCCGGAAGCACCAGGCGACGAAGCTGTGCTTGTACCAGAAGCCGTCGGGGGTCTTGAACTGGGCCGCGCAGCCAAAGAGGAAGCACACGATCAGCAGGCAGCCGGCATAAGCCATGGCACCCACCAGCGCCCACAGCAGCCACCAGGGATCAAAATAATCCAGATTCCACACGATCAGCTCGTAGCCTGCCCAAACCGCGAAGACCACGGCGCTGCCAACCGTACCGGCATACAGATCCAGGGGCAGCCGGTTAAAGCCCGCAGGCCGAATCTCCTCAGATTTGGGCTTTTTCGCTGCCACGCAGCACAGGTAGATCAGCAGCAGCACGAACAGCAGCAAGGATCCGGCAAACAGGCCGATGAGTTCAAACCGGTAGACCCAAAGCTGTTCCAGCAGCTCCCAAAGGCCTGCCGGGGCAAAGTCATAGGCACCGTCCATCAGGTACAAGGCAACCCGGTAATTTTCTTCCGCCCTTACCCAGCCAATTCGGACACCCCGTTCCACAGCATTTTCATCGGTATAATGGAACCATCCATCATCCCAATAGTCCATTGGCACCGTAGCTCCGATATCGGTTTCCTGAACGACCTCATGCTTTTCCCCGTCGTAATACTTGGACTCAAACACCATGGGATAGTCGGTAAACACCACCGTTTCGTAGGCCGTTACCTGCGAACCGTCAAATCCATCCAGGTGGTAGTCCAGGCGGCGACCGTCCATGTCCATGATCACATAGAACCATTTGCCGGGTTCAAAGTCGTTAAAGGGATGTGCATAGTACTGATTGAATCTGTTGTCCAGAAAGGCTTCGGGGCAATTGCCCAATTCCTCGCCCAGGTACCGCTGCACAAGGCTATGGGCCAGGCTTTCCAACCGCCCTTCCATCATCTGCCGGTACATGTCATCGGGTGTCTTGCTATACAGGTCAGAAGCTGCCAGGCCGATGATCGCCGCGCCGCTGGCAAGGCTTGTCAGCAGCAGCGCTGCCGCCAGCAGGATCGCGAAGAACTTCAAAAACACATTTCTTGCCATTTACCTTCCTCCTTCCATCTTGTAGCCCTGGCCCCAAACCACCTTCAGGTACCGGGGTTCCGAGGGATTGATTTCGATCTTTTCCCGCAAATGCCGGATATGCACCGCCACAGCCCCTTCGCTGCCCAGGGCAGCTTCCTTCCACACGGTTTCATAGAGTGCTGTGGTGGAATACACCTTGCCGGGATTTTTCATCAGCAGCCGCAGGATGCTGTACTCAATGGGGGTCAGGTTCACCGGATCGCCGTCCACGCACACCTGCTTGGTGGCATCATCCAGGGTGACAGCGCCCACCGTCAGCACATGGGAAGCCTCCGGCACCCGGCTGCCCAGCTTGGCGTACCGCCGCAGCTGGGAGCGCACTCTGGCCAGCACCTCCACCGGCACAAAGGGCTTGGTGATATAATCGTCGGCACCCACATTCAGGCCCAGCACCATATCCTCCGTTTCGGATTTGGCAGTAACCAGAATAATGGGGGCGTTGGAAACTTCCCGGATTCTGGCTGTGGCAGTGATGCCGTCCATCTGGGGCATCATCACATCCAGCAGAATCAGGTGGATGTCGTTATTTTCCACGATCTGCAAAGCCTCTTTACCGTTGAAGGCTTCGAAGAGATTGTACCCCTCGGCAGACAGGTATATTTTTAACGCATTGACGATATCCGGCTGATCGTCGCAGATCAGGATGTTATACATAGCGGGAACCTCT
This sequence comes from Oscillospiraceae bacterium, assembly GCA_017435525.1. Classification (GTDB taxonomy): domain Bacteria; phylum Bacillota; class Clostridia; order Oscillospirales; family Oscillospiraceae; genus Faecousia. Next base: position 30,722 of record JAFSEW010000019.1, read on the forward strand.
TTTCTTCTTTGTGTCTATATTATACCAAGGGAATTCTTAAGATGAAAGAGGGGGAATCCTTAAAAAGTTCTTAAGGCGGTTTATTGCTTGACAAAGAACGGATTCTTCGACTCGCCTCCGGCTCGCTCAGAATGACATTCAGAAGCATTGGCTATCTTCATTTTTCTGTCATCCTGAGCGGAGTGAAACGAAGTCGAAGGATCCGTTTACAAAAAAGCCGCCGTACCCGGAAGGGTACGGCGGATAGATTTTTAAGAAATTACTTGCACATTTCCTTCGCGGTAGCCACGATGTTGGCAGCGCACAGGCCGAACTGCTCCAGAACGGCAACAGCGGGGCCGGAGTGGCCAAACTCATCGTTGACACCGATGCGCTTGACGGGAACGGGATAGTTCTCGCTCAGGCAGGAGGACACAGCTTCGCCCAGGCCGCCGATGACGGAGTGCTCTTCGCAGGTAATAACCTTGCCGCACTTCTTGGCAGCAGCGATAACCAGCTCTTCGTCCAGGGGCTTGATGGTGGCCATGTTGATGACCATGGCGTTGATGCCGGCAGCAGCCAGCTCTTCACCGGCCTTGATTGCCTCGTAGGTCAGCAGACCGTTGGCAATGATGGCAACATCGGAACCGTCGCGGACGACTTCGCCCTTACCGATGACGAACGCAAAGTTCTCTTCATGGAACACGGGCACAGCCAGACGGCCGAAGCGCAGGTACACGGGGCCGTTCATCTCGTAAGCAGCCTTCACAGCAGCCTTAGCCTCCACATCGTCAGCGGGGCAGATAACGGTCATGCCGGGGATGGAACGCATCAGAGCGAAGTCCTCGCAGCACTGGTGGGAAGCGCCGTCCTCACCGACGGACAGGCCGCCGTGGGTAGCACCAATCTTCACGTTCAGGTGGGGGTAGCCCACGGAGTTGCGGACCTGCTCGAAAGCACGGCCGGCAGCGAACATGGCGAAGGTGGAAGCGAAGGGGACCAGACCGGTGGTGGACAGGCCGGCAGCAGCACAGATCAGGCTGGCCTCGGCGATGCCGCAGTCAAAATGACGGTCGGGGAATGCCTTCTGGAAGGTGGAAGTCTTGGTGGCGCCTGCCAGGTCGGCATCCAGAACCACCAGATTGTCATACTGAGCGCCCAGTTCCTTCAGGGCGTTGCCGTAGCTGTCACGGGTAGCAACTTTCTTCATGTCTGCCATAATTACTTGCCCTCCAGTTCTGCCATAGCGGCGTTCAGTTCAGCCATAGCCTGCTCGAACTCGGCATCATTGGGTGCCTTGCCGTGCCAGCCGGCGTTGTTTTCCATGAAGCTTACGCCCTTGCCCTTGGTGGTGGACATGACGATAGCGCAGGGCTGACCCTTCACAGTCTTGGCCTCTTCCAGAGCGGCCTCGATAGCGTCGAAGTCGTGGCCGTCGATGGCAACGGTGTGGAAACCGAAGGCCAGCAGCTTGTCCACGATGGGGTAGGGGCTCATAACATCGGCGATGTTGCCGTCGATCTGCAGGCCGTTGTTGTCAACGATGACAACCATGTTGTCCAGCTTGTAGTGAGCAGCGAACATGCATGCTTCCCAGACCTGGCCTTCCTGGATCTCGCCGTCACCCAGCAGAGCGTAAACCCGGGCATCCTTACCGGTCTTCTTCAGGCCCAGAGCCATGCCGGTGGCAACGCTGACACCCTGGCCCAGAGAACCGGTGGACATGTCAACGCCGGGAACCATGTTCATGTTGGGGTGGCCCTGGAGATAGGAATCGATTCTGCGCAGAGTCAGCAGGTCTTCCACGGGGAAGAAGCCACGGTTGGCCAGAGTTGCGTACAGGCCGGGGGCAGTGTGGCCCTTGGACAGCACAAAGCGGTCACGATCTTCCCACTTGGGGTTGCTGGGGTCGATGTTCATTTCCTTGAAGTACAGGTAGGTAAACATCTCAGTAGCAGACAGGCTGCCGCCGGGATGGCCGCACTTAGCCGCATGGGTGCTCTCAATGATACCCTTGCGGATCTTGCAGGCGGTCTTTTGCAGGGAAAGTTTTTCGCTTGCAGTCATATTTTATCCTCCTTGCCCCGTTTACCGGGCATAATTTGCAACATTATTCTATCACCCTTTTACCAAACTTGCAAGCATAAATTCCCAATTTGCGTCATTGACCGCAGCATCTATCCATTTTCTTCCGGCACAAAGGCATTGACTTTCCGGCGTCAAACCGATAATATGAACCTATAGTGTAAAAAATTTTTGAGGTAATCACAATGGCTGAAATCAAAATCATCTTTTTTGATATCGACGGCACTCTGGTAGACCCTGCCACCCGGCAGATTCCGGAGTCCACCAGGGAAGCGCTGAGGAAGCTTCACCGGCGCGGAATTTTGCTGTGCGTGGCCACGGGCAGACCCCCTGCCAGCCTGCCGGATTTCAGCGGCCTTCCCTTCGATGTGTTTTCCACCTTCAACGGCTCTCTGTGCTATACGGATACGGAAACCATCTACGCCAACCCCATCTCCCGCAAGGATGTGGATCAGGTTTTGCGGAATGCCGCTGCGTTGGGACGCCCCGTGTCTGTAGCTGTGCGGCACCGGCTGGCTGCCAACGGCGTGGATCAGGATCTGGCAGATTACTATCATCTGGCCGATCTGGAGCTGGCTGCGGATGCGGATTTTGACGATGCCTGCAAAGAGCCCATCTACCAGATCATGCTGGGCAGCCGGGAAGAAGACCACGCCGCCATTTTGCGCGGAACTCAAAACCTCAAAATCGCCATTTCCTGGGATCGGGCGGTGGATGTGATCCCCGCAGACAGCGGCAAAGGCACCGCCATTGCCCAGATCCTGGCCCATTTCGGCCTGGATGCTTCTCAGGCCCTGGCCTTTGGCGACAGCTACAACGATCTGGATATGCTGCGCGCTGTGGGCACCGGTGTAGCCATGGGCAACGCCGCCCAAGCGCTGAAAGACATTGCCAGCGATGTATGCGGCCATGTTTCCGAGGACGGCATCTACAACTATTGCCTCAGCCACGGTTTGATCTGAGTTTGTGATTTCATCACGGTTTGTTTCCTGAAACCGCGCTATACTTTATACAAAGAATTTTAAAAGCAGGAGGATTGCTTCTATGTTTTACAAGAACGCCAGAATTTTTTGCAGCGATTTCACCTTCCGGGAAGGTGCCTTTGAGGTAGTGGACGGCAAGTTCGGCCGGATTCTGCCGGAGGAAGTGCCCGCCGATGCCATTGACCTGGGCGGCGCCACCGTGATTCCCGGCCTCATTGACGTCCACAGCCACGGCAACTCCGGTGCCGATTTCTCCGACGGTGATTACCAGGGTCTGAAAGCCATGGCCGCCTACTACGCCAAGGTAGGCGTTACCTCCTTTGCACCCGCCTCCATGACCCTGCCCTATGATGTTCTGGAAAAGGCCTTTGCCAATGCCCGGAAGCTGGTGGATGAAGCCCCCGAAGGCCTTTCCGTTCTCCGGGGCATCCAGATGGAAGGCCCCTACTTCTCCTACAAAAAGCGCGGCGCCCAGAACCCCGATTACCTGAAAGAGCCGGATTTTGACGGCTTTATGCATCTGCAGGAGGGCTGCGGCGGTCTGGTGAAGATCGTGGATATCGCCCCGGAGCTGCCCGGTGCCGCGGAATTTGTGGAAAAGGCCAAGGATATCTGCACCGTTTCCATCGCCCACACTGACTCCGATTACGATCACGCCAAGGCTGCCATTGATGCCGGTGTCACCCACCTGACCCACCTGTATAACGCCATGCCCGCCATCCATCACCGGAATCCCGGCGTGATTCCCGCCGCTGCGGAAAACCCCAATGTCCGGGTAGAGCTGATTTGTGACGGCCTGCATGCCCATCCCGCCATGGTGCGCTTCGCCTTCACCGTGTTCGGTGGGGAACGGATGGTGCTGGTGTCCGATTCCGGCCGCTGCTGCGGTATGCCCGAGGGCAGCAAGTTTGAACTGGGCGGCCAGGATGCCTGGCTTATCGACGGCATTGCCCGCCTGGCTGACGGCACCATCGCCTGCTCCGCCACCAACCTGTATGACTGCATGGCCAACGCCATCCGCTTCGGCATCCGGGAAGAGGACGCTGTCCGGTCCGCTTCCTACAATCCCGCCTGTGCCATCGGCGCAGACAAGCTGGTTGGCTCCATCGAATCCGGCAAGGTGGCCGATTTCCTGGTTTGCAGCCCGGATTACGCCCAAAAGCGGGTATTCCTGGCAGGCAAGGAACTGTGAAAAGCAAAACGATCGCCCTTCGGAGTTTCCCGAAGGGCGATTTTTTATGGGATGCGGATTGCCACGGGCCTTCGGCCCTCGCAATGACACAGAAAATATCAGTGCTTACTTTTCGTTCTTGTAGATTTCCTTGAAGTACTTGTAGGTATCCACCTTCAGCTCGCCGCAGGCAGCCTCGTCACAGGCGATGATGCCGTCCTTATGCAGCTGCAGGGCAGAGATGGTCCAGGCGTGATCCACGCCGCCTTCCACGCAGTGACGCAGAGCGCGGGCCTTGTTGTGGCCGCTGATGATCAGCAGAACCTGCTTGGAATCGCACACAGTGCCAACACCAACGGACAGCGCAGTCTTGGGCACCTTGTTGGGGTCGTTATCAAAGAAACGGGAGTTGACGATGAGGGTGTCCTCAGTCAGGGCGCGGATACCGGTGCGGGAAGTCAGGCTGGTAAAGGGCTCGTTGAAAGCAATGTGGCCGTCCACGCCGCTGCCGCCCAGGAACAGGTCGATGCCGCCATAGGAAGCGATCTTATCCTCGTAGCGCTGGCACTCGGCTTCCAGATCCTCAGCCATGCCGTCCAGGATGTTGACATTCTCGGCAGGAATATCAATGTGGTTGAAGAAATTATCGTGCATGAAGTACCAGTAGCTCTGGTCATGCTCACGGGGCAGGCCAACATATTCGTCCATGTTGAAGGTAACAACATTCTTGAAGGACACTTCACCGGCCTTATTCTTCTCAATCAGGCGCTTGTAAACACCCAGAGGAGAGGAACCGGTGGGCAGACCCAGGACAAAGGGACGCTCGCCCTTGTGGTTGTTGATGGCATCGGCAATGTGCTGTGCGGCCCATGCGCACATCTCATTGTAATCGTTCTTAATAATCAGTTTCATATGGCATACCCCCGTATTGGTTTTGATTGGAAGGCACGGCAGCCTTTCCCTTATATGTTAATTATACATACTTGTATCCGGTTTGTCTATCCATCCAAAAGATTTTATTGGTAAAATTTCGCTTTTGTTGCTTTTTCAGGAAGAATCGGATATAGTGAAAGAAAAAACGGGAGGAACAGATCATGGCAGGTATTCTGGAAGTATGCGTAGATTCTCTGGCATCGGCCCGGGCAGCCGTGAAGGGCGGCGCTGACCGGCTGGAGCTTTGCAGCGCGCTGTCCATCGGCGGCCTGACACCTTATACGGAGCTTTTGCGGCAGATTCGGCTGGAAAGTGATATTCCTGTCCGCTGTCTGATGCGCCCCAGAGCAGGAGATTTTCTCTACACCACGGAGGAAATCCAAATGATGGCCATGCAGATGGAATCGCTGCGCGCTGCCGGTGCCGACGGCTTTGTGATCGGCTGCCTGACACCGGAAGGCGACCTGGATGCAAAGGCCATGGCACCGCTGCTGGATGCCGCAGCCGGTACAGGGCTGACACTGCACCGCTGCATCGATGTTTCCCGGGACCCTGTGCAGACCTACCTGGATGCGGGCAAGCTGGGTATCGATACGGTGCTCACCAGCGGCGCAGCGCTCAGCTGTCTGCAGGGTATGGAGGTCATCGGAAAGCTTCTGCGGCTGCGGGATCGCGAAAATGGGCCGGAGGTGCTGATGGGTGCCGGGATCAACGCCGCCACCATCACCAAATTCCGGGAAGCGTTTCCCCAGGCCAGGGCATTCCACATGAGCGGCAAGACCGATACGGAAAGCGGCATGGTGTTTCGCAGAGAGGGTGTTCCCATGGGCCTGCCGGGATTGGATGAATGGCATATCCCCCAAACCAGCGAAGCCGCCATCCGGGCAGCACGGATGGCACTGGATGCATAAAAGTCACGGGAGAACCCGCAAGGGGTTCTCCCGTTTTTGCGTATAGAATTCGTGCGGGAGGCTCAAGAGCCTCCCCTACAAGTTATTTCAGAACATATGTAGGGGAGGGTTTTAACCCTCCCGATAACCGCACCGATTCTTTAACACGGTAACGAAAAAGCCGTGCACGCATTAAAAAGGTTTTTCCTTCAACACGGTACCGATACCGAGCAAGGAAAGGCAGTAACGAATACCAAAAAGCCTTGCACGAATTAAAAAAGCACGAATTAAAAAGCCTGTTCTTCCACGCGGTACCGATACCGAGCAAGGAAAGGCAGTAACAAATACCAAAAAGCCTTGCACGAATTAAAAAAGCCCCGGAGAGAACTCCGGGGCAGCGCTGTTTATGTACCGCGTGGGCCGCAGCAGCATGGGGAAGAATTACTCAGCGATCTTCTTGAACTCGTCGTAGACGAACTGGACCTTGGGGCCGATAACGACCTGCACGGAGGTCTTACCGGGACGGATGACGCCGGAAGCGCCGGAGGACTTAATCTTCTTCTCGTCAACCAGCAGGCGGTCCTTAACTTCCAGTCTCAGACGGGTGATGCAGTGGTCGATGGAGGTAACGTTCTCCTTGCCGCCCAGGCCTTCCAGAATGATCTGAGCCATAGCGGTGTAGTCGTCGTTAGCCAGCTCGATCTTCAGCTCGCCGTCCTGATCGTCTTCACGGCCGGGGGTCTTCAGATCCCACTTGGTGATGGCGAACTTGAACACGAAGTAGAAGATCACGAATGCTGCGATGCCCAGGGGGATGATCAGCCAGGTGTTAGCGGCTGCGGGCAGGGAAGCGGAGAACAGCAGGTCCATTGCACCGGCGGAGAAGCAGAAGCCAGCACGGAAGCCCAGAGCGACGGTAACAACGGTGAAGATGCCGTACAGCAGAGCGTAAACAATATACAGGGGGAATGCCAGGAACATGAATGCGAACTCGAAGGGCTCGGTGACGCCGCAGATGAAGGCGCACAGAGCAGCAGCGCCGACGATACCGGCAGCGATCTTGCGCTTGTTGGTCTTAGCGGTCTGGATCATAGCCAGAGCAGCGCCGGGGATACCGAACATCATGCAGGGGAAGAAGCCGGCCATATACATACCGACGGACCAGCCCATATCAGCGGTGGTCTTACCATTCCAGTAAGCGTGCAGGTCGCCCAGGCCCAGGCCCTCGAACCAGAACACGTTGTTCAGAGCGTGGTGCAGGCCAACGGGGATCAGCAGACGGTTCAGGAAAGCGTAGATACCGGCGCCAACAGCACCCAGGCTGGCGATGCCCTGACCCAGAGCAACCAGGCCGGAGAACAGCACGGGCCATACGAAGAACAGAATCACGGACAGCACGATGGAAACCAGAGCGGTAGCAATGGCAACAAAGCGCTTGCCGGAGAAGAATGCCAGGAAATCGGGCAGCTTGGTGTCCTTGAACTTGTTGTAGCAAGCACCGCCCACGATACCGCACAGGATACCGATGAAGGTGTTGCCTGCAACCTTGCCGTAAGCGGCAACGTTGTTGGCGCTCTCAACCATGAAGGGAACGACCTGAGTCACAACGTCAGTTGCGACCAGGGTTCTGACCATCAGGAAGGAAACCAGACCGGCCAGACCGGCAGTACCGTTGTTGTCCTTAGCCAGGCCAACAGCAACACCGATAGCGAACAGCCAAGCCATATTGTCGATCAGAGCGCCACCGGCCTTGATCATAACATAGCCGATGGAGTGAGCCAGACCGGAAGTAGCGTGACCCAGGCTTGCAGCCCAGTCACCGCCCATCATGTAAGCGGGGCACAGCAGATAGCCCAGACCCATCAGGATACCACAGATGGGCAGAACTGCAACAGGCAGCATCAGGGCAGAACCCAGCTTCTGCAGCTTTTTCATCATAAGAAAAAATCCTCCTTAAATCTCTTTTTGCCTTTATATCAGGCCGTCGGCCCACGACGGCCAGTAGGGCCTGTATTACAGGTTGGCTTCCAGGAAAGCCTTCAGTTCGGCAGCTGCTTTCTCTTCGTCAGCGCCTTCTACGGTAACGGTCAGCTCCATGCCCTGCTTGGCAGCCAGACGCATCAGAGCCATCAGCCGCTTGGCATCGGCAGTGCCGGTGGGAGCGGTTACGGTAATCTTGGATTCATAGCCGGCCACGGCCTTCACCAGCATACCGGCGGGACGGGCGTGCATACCCAGGGGATCGTTGATTACATGCTTAAATTCTTTCATTTTGGTTATTTCCTCACTTTCGTGGTAATTACACTTGGGATTCGCAGACAAGCTTTCTGGATTCCAGAATCCGGCCGGCAGCCATGCTCAGCTCGGTGTAGCCCATCTCGATGAACTTCTCCTGGAGCTTGGGGTCAGCGCCCAGCTCGCCGCAGATACCGGCCCAGATGCCGTTGTCCTTGGCGGCCTTGGCGATATGCGCCATCAGCGCCAGCAGCGCGGGATGATAGGGATCATAGAACTGGCCCAGTTTGGCGTTCTGACGGTCTACCGCCAGGGTATACTGCGTCAGGTCGTTGGTACCCACAGAGAAGAAGTCGGCTTCCTTGGCCAGCTCATGGGCCAGGACAGCGGCGGCAGGGGTTTCCACCATAACGCCGATGGGCACATCCTTGGTGGGATAGCCCTCTGCTTCCAGTTCCATGCGGATCTTGGCGCACAGCGCCTTGGCAGCCTTCAGCTCCCATACGGAAGCCACCATGGGGAACATCACATGGAGGTTACCGTAAGCGGATGCCCGGAAAATAGCCCGCAGCTGGGGACGGAAAATCTCTTCCCGGGTCAGGCAGATACGCAGACCCCGGAGGCCCAGGGCAGGATTCTCTTCCTTCTCCAGGCCCATGTAGCTGACCTGCTTGTCAGCACCGATATCCAGGGTGCGGATTACCACAGGCCGGTGGCCCATGATCTCGGCGACCTTCTTGTAAGCCTCATACAGCTCGTCCTCGGTGGGCAGGGTGTCCCGGCCCAGGTACAAAAACTCACTGCGCATCAGGCCAACACCTTCGGCATCTGCCTTGATAGCATCAATGGCATCTTCCGGGCAGCCGATATTGGCAACCAGCAGCACCTTTTTGCCGGAGCGGGTGACGCTTTCCTTGCCCCGGTAGGCTTCCAGAGCGTTCCGGGCAGCGGCAGCTTCTGCCTGCTTCACCCGCAGCATGGCCAGGGTCTCTTCGTCGGGGTCGGCATACCAGGTGCCGGTGGTACCGTCCACAGCCAGAACCTTGCAGTTCTCGGCATCCTCAAAGGTAATGTCCGACTGGACAAGAGAGGGAATGTTCAGCGTTCTTGCCAGAATGGCGGTGTGGCTGGAGGAAGAACCCTGCTGGGTCACAAAGGCCAGAATCCGCTCTCTGGGCAGCTGGATGGTCTCACTGGGAGCCAGATCCTCCGCAACCAGCAGGAAGGAGCCTTCCGGCAGCTGGAAGCCTGTGTTACCGCAGAGAATGTCATACAGCCGGTGGGACATGTCCCGGATGTCGGCACTTCTTGCGTTCATGTACTCATCGTCCATGGCGGCAAAGATTTGGGCAAATTCCTCGCCGGTGTCCAGAGCTGCGATGGCAGCGGCAGCGCCGCCTTCGATGGCCAGATTCACGCCGTCCAGGTAATCCAGATCGTCCAGCATCAGCAGCTGCACTTCCACAATGGCAGCCTGTTCTTCGCCGATCTCCACTTTCGCCTTCTCATAGAGGGCGGTAAGCTGCTGGCGGGCAGTCTCCAGAGCGGCCTCAAACTTGGCTTTTTCCAGAGCGGGGTCGCCGGAGGGAACGGGCAGGGTGCGCTGCGCCTTGCGGTAGACCACCGCAGGGCCAATGGCTACGCCGGAAAATACCGGCAGACCGATACCTTTCTTCATATACAGCTCCTTACTTTGCCAGAGCAATGACTACATCTTCGTTGGTAACATCCTTGCCCACGAAGGTGTCGAAGGTGGGATACTCATCGGTGTTGCAGATGAGCATGGGGGTGATAATGGGCAGACCTGCGGCCTTGATAGCCTCCAGATCGGCTTCCAGCAGCAGCTGGCCCTTGGTCACCTTGTCGCCGTTGGCAACATGCACGGTGAAGGGCTTGCCTTCCAGACTCACAGTTTCCAGACCCACATGGATCAGGATCTCGGCGCCGCAGTCCGCAACCAGGCTCACGGCATGGCCGGTGGTAAACATCATATCCACAGTGGCATCGCAAGGGGCATAAACCTTGCCCTCGGCAGGCTCAATGGCAATGCCGTTGCCCAGCATGCCCTCGGCAAAGGTGGGATCGGGCACTTCCGTGATCGGAACCGCCTTACCGGTCATAGGTGCGTAAAAATCGTCGGTCTTCTTGCCGAACAGCTTTTTAAAGAATCCCATAGTAATAACTTCCTTTCCGCGGTCTGCATGGATATCTGTAGCTCAGGCTACACGCCGCGATAGTAATACATTTATAGGATACCAAAGAACCCCCACCCTGTCAACCCGACCGGCTAAGGATCGGCAAATTTCAGCAGTTCTCACATCGTATAAAATAATTTTTGTGTATCCTGCCACAAAAAATATTCCTGTGTGACATTCTGCTGTTTTTATGGTATACTTACAAAAAAGGAGGTAAGTTTATGAAACGAATTCTGGATTGCCAAAGCTCTGATTTTCGCAGCATGACCCGTCAGGATCTGCTGGAAGCCATTGCCGGCAGTGAAGGCCGCACCATCGCCTGTGAGACCATCGGCGCTATCCAGCCTATGCTGGGAGATATCACCAACGCGGAGTTTGTTTCCGCCATGGGTGCGGACATTCTGCTGCTGAATATGTTTGATGTGCAGTCTCCCCGGATTCTGGGGCTGCCCAAAACCGAGCCTGAACATGTGATCCGCAAGCTGAAGGAGCTGACCGGCCGACCCATCGGCATCAATCTGGAGCCTGTGGAGCAGGTGCTGTCCTCGGAAGATCCGGAGGAAAACATGTGGGCCATGACCGGCGGCAGAAAAGCCACTCTGGAAAATGCCCAAAAAGCCGCGGATATGGGGGTGGATTTCATCCTGCTGACAGGTAACCCGGGCATCGGTGTTACCAACGAGGCCATTGAGCAGACGCTGCGGGCCTATAAGCAGGCCCTGGGTGACCGGCTGATCCTGGCCGCAGGCAAGATGCATGCTTCCGGCATTCTCACCGAAGGTGCCGAAAAGATCATTACCAAGGAAGATATCGCAGCCTTCGCCGCTGCCGGTGCGGATATTATCCTGCTGCCCGCTCCGGGTACCGTTCCCGGTATTACTATGGAATATATTCGGGAGCTTGTCAGCTATGCCCACAGTCTGGGCTGCCTGACCATTACCGCCATCGGCACATCCCAGGAAGGCGCCGACGTGGCCACCATCCGGCAAATCGCCCTGATGTGCAAGATGACCGGTACCGATATCCACCATCTGGGTGATGCCGGCTACGGCGGTATGTCCCTGCCGGAAAATATCCAGGCCTACTCCATCGCGGTGCGCGGTATCCGCCACACCTACCGCCGCATGGCCGGCTCCGTAAACCGATAAAAATGTCTCCCGCAAAACAGTCGTGCCGTTCGTGGAAAATTGCAACACGAAATAAGCAGCGGTTTGCCTGGCAACCGCTGCTTGGTTTATTTTTCCAGTGAAAATGCCTGAATAAGATTGGTCATGACATTAGATGCAATTTCGAACTGTTCTGCACTTAACTGTTCCAACCGTAATGCGATACTGTCCACATCATTCTTCCGGCTCTTCTCATAGAGCAACACATTTGCAGAAATATGAAGTATCTCACAGATTTTCAGGAGTGTAGTCAGGGATACGCCTACGACACCCCGCTCGATAGAAGAAAGGCTTTTGGAGCCGATACCCAGTAATTCGGAAAATTGGTCTTGGGTAAAACCAGCCTTTTCCCGTTCCCGTTTGATATTCGCACCAACTAAAACATTCAAATCCTTCCTGCCATCCATGCTCGATCACCCCAACTAATTGTATTACCATTAGTTTAGTGGATATTTTATTTGACATACACTCACTGAAAACATTATAATTATCGTATTAAAAATACGATAACACTGATTGGAGTGCTTTATTATGGCAGGATTAACCGCAGAGCAGATTATTGAACGCATTGCCAATGCTAATGGAGTAGAACCGGAAGTCATGCGGCAGCAGATTGAAAAGGCCCTTCAGAATATTATTGATGACACTACCCAACCCCATTCTATTATGTTAACAGACCTGTTCCACGGCGGCAAACCGACTGTGGATGAATTGGTAGTTGCATTGGAATATGAACTGTACGACTCTATGATGCCGGTTTTTCCTGGGTGGGAATGGGATGGAGAGGGATATCAGAACACGAAATTCCTCCAATAGAAACCGCAGTCAGACAATCTGCATATCCGGCTGTCCGACAGAAAAACTGGCAGGTCGTTCCGACCCGCCAGTTTTCTTGTTTTTCCGTAAGTCCGGTTACTCTTCCACAAAATAAATGCTGATATCCACGCCGGTTTCGATGCCGGGCACATAGCCGATGTTGGTGTACTGCCACATCTCCACCTTATAGCTGTAATCCATCAGGTCGGTGTAGTAGGCCAGCCAGAAGGGATACGCCTCCAGTTCCCACAGATGGAAAAACCGTTTGGCATGATGGGGATTGAAATACACCATAGGCTCGTAGCCCGCTTGTCGCACCAGGTCGCAGAAGGCGATGGCGCAGTCCGTAACGATCCTCGAGTCCAGATTCAGGGTGCGGCCCTCTTTTTTATGCTCCCAGTCAAAGACCACGGGCATATCCAGTTCCCAATCTTTGATAGCCTCCAGAATGAACTGTGCCTCTTCCACCGCTTCTTCCACGGTAACCGCCTGGGAGAAGATGTACGCGCCTACCTTGAGTCCTGCGGCCTTGGCGCCTTCGTAGTTTTCCTGCATCCGTTCATCCAGATTCAGCATTCCTGTTTCATAGCCCCGGTAGCCTACCCGGATCATTACAAACTCAATGCCGGAATCTGCCACCGTCTGCCAGTCGATGGTTCCCTGATGGGAAGAGACATCGATACCCGGAATGGTTTTGGCAGCCGTACAGGTGCGATAGAGGCCGTCATACTGGAAATCCGTCATGGTATAGGGATTCCGCTCCGGTTCCGGCAGGGTCGGTTCCGTTGCCGCAGCGGTGGTTTCCGGGGGCAGCGTGGTTTCCGGGGGCAGAGTCTGCTCCGGCTCCTGCGGGAGATTTCGCAGCATCACTGCCAGCAAAATCAGCAGCAGCGCCAGAATAAACAACAGCGGTGCCAGCGTTTTTCTTCTATGTGTCATTTGGGGCACAACGGTTTCCTCCTGAAGGTTTTTCCCCAGTATAGCATATTTGAATTCCCTTGCCAAGTGGTGAAAAAATCCAGCGCTGCCTTGTTACTGCCGGAGGAATATGCTATAATTCTATTATAGAATCCAAACGCGGAGGAATTGTCATGGAAAAGAAGACAAAGTTCTGGCTCAGCCTTGTGATCTTCAGCCTGGTGGGGCAGGTGGCCTGGGTTGTGGAGAACATGTACCTGAATGTATTCATTTATAAGATGTTTCACGCTTCGGCGCAGGCCATCTCCGCCATGGTTTCCGCCTCCGCCATTGCCGCCACAGTGACAACGCTGTTCATCGGTGCCCTGTCCGATAAGATCGGCAAGCGCAAACTGTTTATCTGCGGCGGCTACATCCTCTGGGGCGTCTCCATCTGGGGCTTTGCGGCTATCCGGATGGATGTGATCAACGCTCTGCTGCCTTCCGTTGTCAATGCCGCTTCCGTGGGTGTGGCGCTGGTGATTATTCTGGACTGCATTATGACCTTCTTCGGTTCCTCCGCCAACGATGCCTGCTTTAACGCCTGGCTGACGGATTCCACTGATGAGACCAACCGGGGTGCCGCGGAAGGCGTAAACGCCATGATGCCCCTGGTGGCCATTCTGGTGGTGTTCGGCGGGTTTATGAGCTGCAATCAGGATCTGCCCGAAACCTGGACATTGATTTTCGGTGTTATCGGCTCTGTGGTCCTGCTTTTGGGTATTGCAGGCTTCTTCCTGATTGACGACACCGGGGTAAAGGCCGAAGAAAACCGCAGCTACCTGGGCAATCTGCTCTACGGCTTCCGCCCTTCCGTAATCAAAGAAAATGTTTCCCTGTATCTCACCCTGGCAGTGCTGGCCCTGTTCAACATCTCCATCAGCATTTTCATGCCCTACCTGATCCTCTACTACACGGAGTCTCTGGGGCTAAGCAACTATGTGCTGATCTTTGCTCCCGCCATTGTGGTGGCTGCCGCCTTCACCGCCCTCTATGGACGGGTATATGATAAGAAGGGTTTCCGGGCCGCTGTGATTCCCACCCTGGGGCTGCTGATGGTGGGGTATGTGTTTTTGTATTTCTGCCGGGGCACCGCGCTGGTATTTGTGGGATCTCTCATTATGATGTGCGGGTATCTTGGCACCGGCGCCATGCTGGGTGCCATGGTGCGCGACCACACCCCCGCCAAGAAAGCCGGCCTCTTCCAGGGGCAGCGGATCATTGCCCAGGTGCTGATCCCCGGCATCATCGGCCCGGCTATCGGTGCCGCGGTTCTGAAAAACGCCGATACGATCCTGAATACCGACGGCACCACATCCTTTATCCCCAACGAAAACATCTTCCTGGCAGCTTTTGCTGCGGGCATCGTCACCTGGCTGGTGCTGATCCCGTTGTTCCGGCTGGTAAAAAAGGAGAACTGATATGGAACTTGCTGATCTGACCACCCCCGCAGGGGAACGGCTTTCCGGCACCCCCTGGCAGGAATATCCCCGGCCGCAGCTGAAACGCGACAATTATGTAAACCTAAACGGATACTGGGATTTTACCGTCAACGAATCTCCCGCCCCACCCCAGGTCTACGGGCGCAAAATTCTGGTGCCCTTCTGCCCGGAAAGCAAGCTCTCCGGCATCGGCCGCCACTTCCCGGAGGGCAGCGGACTGTGGTATCGCAGAAGCTTCACCCTGCCGGAAGAAGCCACAGGACGGGTTCTGCTGCATATTGGTGCTGCCGACCAGGTTGCCGAAGTTTATGTAAACCGAACTAAAATAGGTATCCATTTCGGCGGCTACGAGGCCTTCTGCTTTGACATCACCGACGCTCTGCAGCCGGAAAACACCCTGGAAATCCGGGTCACAGACGATCTGGAATCCCATGTTTTCCCCTACGGCAAGCAGGTAATGCAGCGGGGCGGCATGTGGTACACCCCGGTTTCCGGCATTTGGCAGACTGTGTGGCTGGAATGGGTTCCTGAAAATTATGTAAACTCTCTGGATATTCAGGTGACCCTGGACGCTGCCCATATTCAAATTACGCCTCCCCTCAGCGGCACAATTACCTGTCAGGGCAAGGACTACCCTCTGGTAGACGGCGCAGCCACCGTTACCCCGGAGAATCCCCATCTTTGGTCCCCGGAAGATCCTTACCTCTATGATTTTACCGTTTCTGCGGGAGAAGACCGCTTCCAAAGCTATTTTGCCCTGAGAACCCTGGAAATCAAGGCTGTCAAGGGAATTTCCCGGCTGTGCCTCAACGGTAAGCCCTATTTCTTCCACGGCCTGCTGGATCAGGGCTACTGGCCCGACGGTCTGTTCACTCCCGCATCGGCGGATTGCTACGATTGGGATATTCTTTCCATGAAGAAGCTGGGCTTCAACACATTGCGCAAGCACATCAAAGTGGAGCCGGAGCAGTTCTACTATGCCTGCGATAAGCTGGGTATGATCGTCTTTCAGGACATGGTCAATAACGGTGACTACAGCTTTATCCGGGATACCGTGGTGCCCACCTTCCTGACCCAGCACCGCAAGGATCAGAAGTTCCATTCTGATCCTGCCACCCGGAAAGCGTTCCTTTCCGGCATGGAGGCCACCGTCCGGCAGCTGAAAAACCATCCTTCCATCTGCTACTGGACCATCTTTAATGAAGCCTGGGGTCAGTTCGATTCCACCGCCGTTTATCACCGGCTGAAAGCCATGGACAGCTCCCGCTTTATCGACACCACCTCCGGCTGGTTCCGGGGCAGCGAAAGCGATGTGGAGAGCCTGCACATCTATTTTGGTTTCTGGCACCGGCTGAAGCGCAGCCAAAAACCCATCGTTCTCAGCGAGTTCGGCGGCTTCACCTATTCGGCGCCCGGCCATATCTTCAACCCCGGCAAATCCTACGGCTACGGCACCTGCAAAGATATTCCCCAGCTGGAAGAAAAATTGCGGCAGGTCTACCTGCAGCGTGTGCTGCCGGCCATTGGGAAAGGCCTGTGCGGCAGCATCTACACCCAGGTATCCGATGTGGAAGACGAAATCAACGGTATGGTCACCTATGACCGGAAGCTGGTCAAACCCGGCGAAGCCGTGATGTGTGAGATTGCAGCGCAGCTGCAGAAAGCATTCAGGGAGGCAACCACATGAATTTTGTCAACTACGCCCACCGGGGTGCCAGTTCCTATGCCCCGGAAAACACCATGTCTTCTTTCCATCTGGGCCTGGAAATGGGTGCCAACGGCATTGAGACCGATGTGCAGCGCACCAAAGACGGCGTTCTGGTTCTGTTTCACGATGATACCCTGATGCGTGTTACCGGTCAGCCCGGCAGCGTGAAGGATTATACCTATGATCAATTGCAGACATTCTCCGTAACTGTCCACGGCCAGTCCGACCGGATTCCCACTCTGGAAGAATTCCTGCGGGCCTTCGGCCATCTGGATCTGACCTTCGCCATTGAGCTGAAGCAGCCCTTTACCGAGGCAGACACCATTGCCATGCTGGAAAAATACGATATGCGGGAAAAAACCGTCATCACATCTTTCAAGCTGGAATGCCTGATGCGGGCCCGTGCCTGCACCGGGAATTACCGGATGGGTTACCTGACGGATGATATCAACCCCCTGACGCTGCCTGTGATGGAGACTATCGGCATTCAGGAGATCTGCCCGGAAGCATCCCTGGTAACCCCGGCACTGGTGGAAGAATTCCACGGTAAGGGCTATTCCGTCCGGGCCTGGGGCGTGAGGGATGAAGCCCTGATGAAAGCGGTGTACGATGCCGGTGCCGACGGCATGACCGTCAATTTCCCCGATAAACTTACCGCCTATATGGCATAGCAAAACAACCATCCTTCCGGCAGCTGCCGGAAGGATGGTTGTTTTTATATCAGAACGGGAAAAACCAGCGCCGTCAGGATGCCCGCAACCACCAGAGAAAGGCTGCTGACAGCACCGGCCAGTTCGCTGTGCTGCCGGGCACGGGCTGTGCCGATCACATGGGCTGCGGTTCCGTAAGCCACGCCCTGGGCAATGGGGTCGGTAATCCGGAACAGTCTGCACAGCCAGGGTCCGGCCATATTGCCAAACACGCCGGTAACAATCACTGCGGCAGCTGTCAGAGCTACGATACCGCCGCCGCTTTCCGACAGGGCAATAGCCATGGCAGAGGTGACGGATTTGGGCAGCAGCGTGATTACCATGGTGCCATCCAGCCCCAGCAAGGCGCACATGCCCAGAATCACGCCGATGCCCACCGCAGTGCCGGTGCCGATGCCCAGGAAAATCGCTTTCAGATTGCCTTTCAGGGCACTGAGCTGGGTATACAGGGGAATGGCCAGGCAAACCGTAGCCGGAGTCAGCAGCCAGGACATGGCCTGCATGCCCTGCTGATAGGTTTCGTTGGGAATATCCAGCCCCAGCAGCAAAAGGATCACCGCTGCCGCAGCAATGAGGATGGGATTACACAGGGCAAGGCCGGTCTTTTTCTGAATCCACAGTCCCAGCTGATACAGCCCCAGCGTCAGCACCACAGCCCAGATCCCGATGGAGGTCAGCAAATCAGTCATGGCCGCCTCCTTTCCGGCGAAGCCACTGGGTCACCTTGCCCGCCACCGCAAATACGATCACGGTGGAGAGCACCACAATCACCAGCACCGGCAGCAGTACCCGCCGCACCGTCTCCCAGCTATCCAGCAGATTCACCACCGGCGCCACAAAGAAAACGCCCATAATGCCGATGAGCCAGTTGCCCACGGTGCGAACTTTTTCCACTTTCACCACACCGGTGATCAATGCCAGAAACAGCAGCACCAGGCCGTAAACCGCAGCCGGAACAGGCAGCGGAATCAGCCGACTGCAAGCTTCTCCGGCAAAGGTGAAGCCCAGAATGATCAGAAGCTGCAATAAATACTCCATATGTATGCTCCTTCAAGAAAAGCGGGCAGGGCTGCAGCCCTGCCCGTATCTGTTTATTTAAATGTATAGCCGGCAAAGAGCAGCCGCTCCAAAGCAGTGTTGGCCTCTTCATCGGTAAACAGGCCGGTAAACCGCTTATCCACAGCCAGAGCTTCCAGGCTCAGACGCAGCAGACCCAGCTTCGCCAGATCGTCAAATCCGTCGCTGGTGCGGCTGCCGGTCAGCAGCCGGTGGGCTTGTTTCATCTCGGGCACCGGACGGATCCGCACACCGGCCTTGGCCGCAGCTTCCCGGCGCACTTCCAGTTCTGCCAGAAATTTCTCTTCCATGCTTACTTCTCCAGGATCACGGGGCCTGCGGTATCTGCCAGGGTCTTCAGAATGTGTGCGGCAGCCTCCTGCGCAGTAAGCAGCAGCTGCTCACCGGTAGCCATGTTCTTCACGGAGCACTTGCCCTGGGCAATTTCATCCTCACCCAGCAGCACCACAAAGGGAACGCCCAGTTTATCGGCGTAGCTCATCTTCTGCTTGAACTTCTTCTGCTCGCCGTACAGCTGAACCCGGACACCGTTGCTGCGCAGCGCCTCTGCCAGGGCAATGGCTGCGGCAGGGTCGCCGGTCATGGGCAGCACCAGGGCATCGGCAGGTGCGCTGGGAAGCTGGGGATTCAGCAGGCCCTGCTCATCCAGCACATAGAACAGCCGGGTCAGGCCGATGGAAATACCCACGCCGGGCAGCGCCTTGTCAATATAGTAACCGGCCAGATTGTCGTAGCGGCCACCGGAGCAGACGGAGCCGATTTCGGGATGATCCAGCAGGGTGGTCTCGTACACGGTGCCGGTATAGTAGTCCAGACCTCTTGCGATGGTCAGATCCACGGCAAAGTTTTCTTCCGGCACACCGAAAGCTGCCAGATTGGCGGTGACGGCCTTCAGTTCTTCCAGACCCTTGTCGAAGATCTCGTTCTTGCCGGTGTAGCCCTCCAGGGCTTCGATCACCTGGGCATTGGTGCCGGTAATGGCAATGAACTTCAGAATCTCGTCAGCCTGGGCTTCCTCCAGAGCGCACTCGGAAAGCAGCAGGGCCTTCACCTTGGCGGGGCCGATCTTATCCAGCTTGTCCACAGTGCGCATAATGTCGCCGCTCTTTTTCGCCAGATCCTGCATGGCGTAGAAGCCGTTGAGAATCTTACGGTTGTTCACCCGGATCTGGAACCGGTTCAGGCCGAAGCCCTTGAATACCTTATAAATAATAGCGGGGATCTCGGCTTCATTGAGAATATCCAGCTTGCCGTCGCCGATGATGTCGATATCCGCCTGATAGAATTCCCGGAAGCGGCCTCTCTGGGCACGCTCGCCACGATAGACCTTGCTGATCTGATAGCGGCGGAAGGGGAAAGCCAGGTCATTGTAGTGCAGAGCCACATACTTGGCCAGAGGCACAGTCAGGTCGAACCGCAGAGCCAGGTCGCTGTCACCCTTCTGGAAGCGGTAGATCTGCTTCTCGGTGTCGCCGCCGCCCTTGGCCAGCAGGATCTGGGCATCTTCGATAGCCGGGGTATCCAGGGCTGCAAAGCCATAGGATGCATAAGTCCGGCGCAGAATGTCCATCATTGTCTCCAGGCGGGCCTGCTTGGCAGGCAGCAGTTCCATGAAACCGGACAGGGTCCGGGGCTTGATAATATCCATACGTTTCTCTCCTTAAAACAAATGCCGCCCGCCGGTAGCCTGCCCAATATCATCCGAACCCGCCTGGAGGTGCGTCAGATCGACTCTCCGGCATCTCCCTCAGGAACGGGTTTGGATGATATTGGTCATGCTAAGGTGGGCCTCAGATAAATCAGAATTTCTTGCTGCGCAGCATTTCGCGCCAATCCAGGTCGCCTCTCTGCAGACCCATGATCAGCATTTCGGCGCTGGCCAGGTTGGTGGCGATGGGCACATTATGCTTATCGCAATGGCGGATGGTTTCGATCATCTGGCTGTCATCCCAGGGATCGGTGGTGTTGGGGTCGGTAAACAGCAGCACCAGGTCAATCTCATTGTAAGCGATCCGGGCATTGATCTGCTGATGGCCGCCCTGTTTGTGGCTCAGCAGCAGAGTAATGGGCAGACCCGTATTGTCCGCAATCAGCCGACCGGTGGTTGCGGTGGCGTAAAGGCTGTGCTTGCTCAGCACACTTTTATAGGCTGTGCAGAACTGCACCATCAGTTCTTTCTTTTTATCGTGGGCAAGAAATGCAATATTCACTGTACTTCCTCCTTCGGGAATACATTATAACTCCACAGGAACACGCAGCCCCAGGATCCGCATGGCAATGCGGCGGCATGCAGCGGCAGCGCCCTTTTTATTCTTTTTCAGCAGAGGCTTTTCCATAGCGGCCCGCAGCGTCACCTGGGGATCCTCCGGAACAATGCCCATCAAAGGCAGCCCGGCCCGATCCATGATATCGTCCACCGTCAGCTTCATGGCAGAAACCATCCGGAGGTTGATCCGGTTGACGATCAGCCGCAGCTCCGGCTTTTCCATGAGTTCCAGCAGCTCGGCAGCTCTGGCCGCATCTCTTACGGAAGCAGGATCAGCGCCGGACACCAGCAAAATCCGGTCCGCGTAGCGGGCAGCCAGCTGAAAGCCCGCATCAATGCCCGCGGGAGCATCCAGGAAAATATAGCTGCAGGTCTTTCTTGCCTGCCGCAGCAGATTGCCGAAAACGCTGGGATCAATATGCTCCGGCTGACAGTTCATAGGCGCTGTGAGAAAACGCAGCCCCGGATACTCCGGATGCACGGCAGCCTGCTCCAGGGTGTATTCTCCCCGGCAAATGTCCATAAAAGACAGCGCATCCATCTGAGAAATTCCCAAAGAGATATCCAGATTCCGCAGCCCGATATCGCAGTCGATACACAGCACGCTTTCCCCGAACTCTGCCAGGGCCGTGGCAAGGCCGGCACACACGGAAGTTTTACCGGTTCCGCCCTTTCCGGACACCACCGCGATCACTTCTCCCATGCACACACCGCCTCTATCATAAAATACAGCCTCATTATAAAGCAATATCGCACAAAAGTAAAGAGGAAATCAAGCTGTTTTTCCATGTATTTCATCATTTTTCACAAACCCTTTCCATTTCCTCCCAGAGGATACCATGTCCGTTTTTCCCCGGCAGGCCCGGAACGGCTTGAGGCAGCTATTCATAAATTATTTACGGAAAACGCCCTTTTCCCTCTTGCTTTTTCGGAAAGCTTACGCTATTATATATTAGCACTCAGATAAATGGAGTGCTAATATCTTTCATAGATACAGGCGGCGCAAGCCGCGGTCTAAATAATTCGCTGGAGGAACTGTTATGAAACTGAAGCCCATGGCAGACAACGTTCTGCTGAAGCAGCATGAGGCCGCTGAAACCACCGTTTCCGGCATCATCCTGGCCACCACCAACAAAGAGAAGCCCGCTATCTACGAAGTCGTGTCCGTCGGCCCCGGCACCAAGGATGTGACCATGGCCGTTGCCGCAGGCGACAAGGTCGTTGTGAGCAAGTTCACCGGTACCGATATCAAGCTGGACGGCGAGGAATACAAGTTTGTCAAGCACGACGATATTCTGGCTGTCGTCACCGACTAATTCAGGAGGATTTTCATTATGGCAAAGATGATTGTTTACGGCGAGGAAGCCCGTAAGAAGCTGCAGTCCGGTATCGACCAGCTGGCCAATACCGTTAAGGTTACCCTGGGCCCCAAAGGCCGCAATGTTGTGCTGAGCAGAAAGTTCGGCGCTCCCCTGGTCACCAACGACGGCGTGACCATCGCCAAGGAAGTGGAGCTGGAGGATCCCTTTGAGAACATGGGCGCCCAGCTGATCCGCGAAGTGGCCACCAAGACCAACGATGTTGCCGGTGACGGCACCACCACCGCCACCCTGCTGGCCCAGGCTATCACCCGGGAAGGTCTGAAGAACCTGTCCGCCGGTGCTAACCCCATGGTCATGCGCAAGGGCATTGAGAAGGCTGTTGCCGCTGCCGTGGCTGCCATCAAGGAAGCTTCCGTTCCCGTTTCCGATTCCGCTGCCATCGCAAGAGTCGGCACCGTGTCCTCCGGTGACGAGTCCGTGGGCGCACTGATCGCCGAGGCTATGGAAAAGGTTGGCACCGAGGGCGTTATCACCATTGAAGAGTCCAAGACCGCCGAGACCGGCCTGGATGTGGTGGAAGGCATGCAGTTTGACCGGGGCTATATCTCCCCCTACATGGTCACCGATACCGACAAGATGGAAGCCGTCCTGGACGATGCTTACATCCTGATCACCGATAAGAAGATCGCCTCCATTCAGGAGATCCTGCCCATCCTGGAGCCCGTTGTCAAGGCCGGCAAGAAGATGATCATCATCGCCGAGGATGTGGAGGGTGACGCTCTGGCTACCCTGCTGGTGAACCGTCTGCGCGGCAACTTCAACTGCGTCTGCGTCAAGGCTCCCGGCTTCGGCGACCGCCGCAAGGAAATGCTGCAGGATATCGCTGTGCTCACCGGCGGTACCGTGATCTCCAGCCAGCTGAACATGGAACTGACCGAGGCTACCCTGAATGATCTGGGCCGCTGCCGTCAGATCGTTGTCACCAAGGACACCACCACCATCGTGGACGGCGCAGGCAATCCCGAAATGATCCAGGCCCGTGCCCATCAGATCCGCAGCGCCATTGCCACCACCACTTCCGACTATGACCGTGAGAAGCTCCAGGAGCGTCTGGCAAAGCTCTCCGGCGGTGTTGCCGTGATCAAGGTTGGCGCTCAGACTGAGGTTGCCATGAAGGAGCAGAAGCTGAGAGTGGAAGATGCCCTGAACGCTGCCCGGGCAGCTGTGGAAGAAGGCATCGTGGCCGGCGGCGGTACCGCTCAGGTCAACGCTGTTGCTGCTGTTGAGGAGCTGATCGCCACTCTGCACGGCGACGAGAAGACCGGTGCACGGATCATTGCCTCCGCTCTGCAGGCTCCCATCCGTCAGATCGCCCAGAACGCCGGTGTGGACGGCAGCGTGGTCTACGAGAAGATCAAGAACTCCGGCAAGGTTGGCTTCGGCTACAACGCCTACACCGAGGAGTATGTGGACATGATCGCCTCCGGCATCGTGGACCCCACCAAGGTGACCCGTTCCTCCCTGGAGAACGCAGCTTCCATCGCTGCCTGCGTCCTGACCACCGAGAGCCTGGTTGCCGACAAGCCCAACCCCGAGGCTGACGCCGCCGCCATGGCTGCCGCAGCACAGGGCGCTATGTACTAAGAAACCAAACAAAAGTCCGGAAGGCTGTGCCTTCCGGACTCTTCTTTTTAAATATCGTTGCAGCCCAGTTTGCGCAGGGTTTCATCCACCCAGGGGCGGGTATAGGTACCGTCGCGCTCCATGAGGGCCATGATCTTCTCTTCCTTTTCCTGCACAGCCTTTGCCGCTGCTATCAGCGCCGGAGCATCCGCAGGATCTACGGCAATGACGCCGTCGCGGTCGCCCAGAATAATGTCGCCGGGTTTGATTACCTTGCCGCCCACCTGAATCACAGTGCCGATCTCGCCGGGGCCGTTCTTATAGGGGCCGTTGGGGGTGCTGCCCTTGGCGTAAATTGCCATATCCGTCAGACTTTCCAGATAGTCGGTATCCCGGACGCAGCCATCCACCACGATGCCCGCCACGCCCCGGATGCGGCAGTATTTGGCCATGATCTCACCGAAAATGGCACGGGTTTCCCCGCCCCCGGCATCGATCATTACCACATCGCCGGGCTTCACCAGATCCAGGGCCTTGTGGAACAGCAGATTGTCGCCCTCCGGCACCCGGACAGTAAACGCAACACCTGCCAGCCGGGTCTGATTCAGAGGCCGGATGGACGAATGGATGGCCGCGGTGCGGTCCATGCAGTCGTCGATATTTGCCACGGGGAATTCCTTCAGGGCCTCCACCAGCGCCCAATCCGGGCGTTCATAATTCAAGTTGATCTTGCAGCCAATAGCCATAGCCATGCCTCCTTCAGGAAGATCTTTCCTTTAAGATATCCCCTGATTTTCTGAAAGTCAACTGCAGGTTTATCTGTTTTGCGGATCGGTCTTTTCTTTTTCCAAAGTACGGATGGTTTTCACCAGTTCTTCGCCGAAGCCCCAGACGGGCGGCTCCAGCCATTTATCGTAGAGGATGCACATATAAAGGGCCTGATGCCAGTTTTTTACCGGCAGGAACCGGATGCCGGGATAGTCCCGGACGCAATCCTCCGAAATCAGGCAGATGCCGATGCCCGCCGCCACCAGATCAAAGGCTGCCTGGGCGGAATTAACGGTGCAAACCACATTTTCTTCCGCCGGTACACCGCTGGCCCACTGGCTGAAAGGACTTTTCATATCATACTGGAACGCGATCTGGGGTTCCTGAGAGATCTGCTGGGGAACCAGAAACGGCTCCTTGCGCAGCGGGTGCTTCTGGGGCAGCGCCACCCAGCTGCTGCGCAGTCCCAGGCGGCGGAAGTGCAGACTTCTGTCCCGGTTGGTATCATTGACAATGGCCATATCCAGTTTTTCCTGGCGCACCAAATCCATCAGTTCTTCCGCCGAGCTTTCCGTAATGTGGAAATGAATCCGCGCATTATGCTGCATCGTCTGGGAAATGCTCTGTGCCACCGTTCCGTGCAGCGTGCCGGACACCACGCCCAGCCGGATCACCACCGGAGCGCTGGCGCTGCTGTCACGCAGGGTCATGGAGGCGTTGTTCAGCTCCCGCAGTGCCATATCCACTTTCTCCTGAAAATAGCGGCCTTCTTCCGTCAGGCGGATATTCCGGCCTGTTTTTTCAAAAAGTTTCACGCCGCCCAGCTCATCTTCCAGATGGTGAATGGCACTGCTGAGGGAGGGTTGAGAAATACCCAGCCGGGCCGCAGCCAAAGTATAGTGCTCCACCTGGGCCAGCACGGAAAAATATCGCAGATAATTGTAGTTCATGCCCACACCTCAATCTATAGATAAAATCTATGAATAAAATATCATAACTATATTGGTTTTTGCAAGAAAAACTTGTATAATTCTCAAGGCTTGGGTAATTATTCCAGCCTTCTGTTAAAAAAGCAGCAGCTTTCTTACCGGATTTTCCAAAAAAGCAGCAATCAGTCATTGCCTTTTTGTGAAAACCATGCTAAAATTCTAGGTGGGGGACCAGGCAACCGCCTTTCTCCAAATACGGATTTGAGGTTTATCATGAGCTTTACTTATAAAGGTCTGCAAGCAAAACATAACAGACACATCGTTACCGAAGAGGAAATTCAGCGCCACCTGCTGCGGCTGCAGCAGCAGAATCCCCGGATCGCTTCCATCAAGGATCGCCCCACCGAGAAGGGCGATGAAGTGGTTTTGGATTACGCAGGCTACTGCGATGGCGTACAGTTCGCCGGCGGCACCGCACAGAACCAGACTTTGGTACTGGGCAGCGGCATGTTTATTCCCGGCTTTGAAGAGCAGCTGCTGGACAAGGTTCCTGAAGAGCCTGTTGTGGTGAAGGTCACCTTCCCCAAGCAGTACCACTCTGAAGAACTGGCCGGTAAGGACGCTGAGTTCCACTGCACCATCCATGAAATCCGGGTCAAGACTCCCTACGAGCTGGACGATATTTTCGCACAGGAAGTGGGCGGCTTCTACACCCTGGAAGAAATGAAAGAGAATCTGGCCAAGAGCCTGCAGGAATACACCGACGAGCGGGGTGAGATGGACCTGCAGGACCGTCTGCTGCGGCAGGCTGCCGCCACACTGGAGTTCACCGTGGACCCCGAAACTCTGGAAAAGGCTGTGAACGAGCAGCTGCAGAATATGGAAGCCCAGCTGAAGCAGCAGGGTCTGACTCTGGAAATGTACTGCAGCTTCATGCAGACTACCGTGGAAGATCTGCGCAAGGACGCTTACCCCGCCGCAGAAGCTGCACTGCGCAACCAGGCTGCCATTGAGAGAATCGTGGCGCTGGAAAACCTGGAGGCTACCCAGGAAGAAATCGGCCAGGCGCTGGCTGTCATCGCCCGGCAGAACAAGCTGACCATCGAAGACCTGAAGGACTACTACGACGAGGAATTCGAAAAGGCAGTGCTGAAGAGTGTGCTCACCAGTAAGGTCATGCGTTTCATCCGGGACGCAGCTGATGTTACGGTAGTATAATAGAAAAATATTGTGCCGAAAGGCACCAAAATTAAGGAGGAACCCCATTATGGCAATCGTTTTTGACGAGAATGGCAAGTACGTAGACGCGAATGGCATCGTAAAGCTGGATCCTTCCCAGTTCGCTGACTGGCAGATCGCTGAAGAAGCCGAAAAGACCCTGCCCCCCGTGGACTTTTTCCGCGAGAAGCTGGGCCTGCTGGAAGATGAGATCATCCCCTACGGCAAGACCCCCAAGATCGACTTCATCAAGGTTATGAACCGTCTGAAGGACAAGCCCGACGGCAAGTTCATCGAGGTTACCGCTGTTACCCCCACCCCCTTCGGTGAAGGTAAGTCCACCGTTTCTCTGGGTCTGATCGAAGGCCTGGGCTACATCGGCAAGAACGCAGGCGGCGCTCTGCGTCAGCCCTCCGGCGGCCCCACCATGAACGTTAAGGGTACCGCAGCCGGCGGCGGCAACGCTCTGCTGATGCCCATGACCGA
>JAFSEW010000003.1 GCA_017435525.1 Oscillospiraceae bacterium
GGCGGCAAGGAGATGGACTTCACCTACGGCGACTGCAAGAAGGAAATGGACATGGTCAACAAGGCCTTCATCGAGATCATGATCGAGGGCGACGCCAACGGCCGTGGCTTCCAGTACCCCATCCCCACCTACTCCATCACCCGTGATTTCGACTGGAGCGAGACCGAGAACAACAAGCTCCTGTTTGAAATGACCGCCAAGTACGGCACCCCCTACTTCTCCAACTATATCAACTCCGATATGGAACCCTCCGATGTGCGCTCCATGTGCTGCCGTCTGCGTCTGGACCTGCGCGAGCTGCGCAAGAAGTCCGGCGGCTTCTTCGGCTCCGGCGAATCCACCGGTTCCATCGGCGTTGTCACCATCAACCTGCCCCGGATCGCTTACCTGGCAGAAAATGAGGCCGATTTCTACGCCCGTCTGGACAAGCTCATGGACATCGCTGCCCGGAGCCTGAAGACCAAGCGTACCGTTATCACCAAGCTGATGGAGAACGGCCTGTATCCCTACACCAAGCGTTACCTGGGCACCTTCTCCAACCACTTCTCCACCATCGGCCTCATCGGTATGAACGAGGTGGGCCTCAACGCCAAGTGGCTCCGGGCCGACCTGACAAGCGAAAAGACCCAGACCTTCGCCAAGGAAGTGCTGGATCACATGCGTGAGCGCCTGAGCGACTATCAGGAGCTGTACGGCGACCTGTATAACCTGGAAGCCACCCCTGCCGAGTCCACCACCTACCGTTTCGCCAAGCACGATAAGGAGCAGTACCCCGATATTATCACCGCCAACGAAAACGGCACCCCCTACTACACCAATTCCTCTCACCTGCCTGTGGGCTACACCGAGGATATCTTCACCGCCCTGGAAATTCAGGACGAGCTGCAGACCCGCTACACCTCCGGCACCGTGTTCCACGCCTTCCTGGGCGAGAAGCTGCCCTCCTGGCAGGCTGCCGCAGCCCTGGTTCGTAAGATCGCGGAGAACCACAAGCTGCCCTACTACACCATGAGCCCCACCTACTCCGTGTGTGCCCAGCACGGCTACATTACCGGTGAGCACTACACCTGCCCCACCTGCGGCAAGAAGACCGAGGTCTACAGCCGGATCACCGGCTACTACCGCCCGGTGCAGAACTGGAACGACGGCAAGAGCCAGGAGTTCAAGGATCGCAAGGTCTACGATGTGGAAAACTCCGTGCTGAAGGGCACCGTGAAGGAAGCAGCACCCGTGGCGGAAGAAGCGCCTGTCTGTGAAGCGCCCGCAGGGAAGGAAGTTTCCGGCAAGGCCATCCTTTTCTCCCGTGTCACCTGCCCCAACTGCCGTGTGGCAGAGGGTCTGCTAAATAAGGCAGGGGTGGCCTTCGAGAAGCTCATCGCCGAGGAGAACCTGGAGCTGGTTCGCAAGTACGGCGTCAAGGGCGCTCCCACCCTGGTGGTCACCGACGGAGAGAACGCCGTCAGCTACTACAGCGTCCCCGAGATCAAGAAGTATCTGGCAACCCTGTAAAAGAAAAAACAGCCGGGCAAACGCCCGGCTGTTTTCCGCGACTATCAAAATTGATAATTGACAATTGACAATGGACAATGAAGGGATTTCCTGCGGAAATGATTTAAAATCATTCGCGAAGCGAATACCATAATTGTCAATTGTCCATTCTCAATTGTCCATTTCTATGAAAGGACGATTCCATATGTATGATATTATCATTGTAGGCGGCGGCCCTGCGGGTCTGACTGCCGCGGTTTACGGCCTCCGTGCCGGTAAGACCGTGCTGGTGATCGAGAAGAACAGCTTCGGCGGCCAGATCGCCTTCTCTCCCAAGGTGGAGAATATCCCCGGCACCATTCAGATCAGCGGCGCGGAATTCGCCGACAAGTTGGTGGAGCAGGCCATGAACCTGGGTGCCGAGGTGGAACTGGAAAAGGTAGTGGGCGTAGAAAAGCGCGAGGGCGTGTTCTTCGTATCCACCGAGGAAGGCAGCACATTCGAAGGCCGCAGCGTGATCCTGGCTCTGGGTGTCAAGCACCGGATGCTGGGCCTGCCGGGAGAATTGGAGCTGATCGGAAACGGCATTTCCTTCTGCGCCGTGTGCGACGGCGCCTTCTACACCGGCCAGAATGTAGCCATGGTGGGCGGCGGCAACTCTGCATTGCAGGAAGCCCTGCTTCTCAGCGAAGTCTGCACCAAGGTCACCGTGGTGCAGAATCTGGCGGACTTCACCGGCGAAAAGAAGCTGGCCCAGGCCCTGCTGGCCAAGGAAAATGTGGAAGTGTTCTTCAATCACCTGTCCGTGGGCTATGTGACGGAGAACGGCACCCTGACGGGTTTGCAGATCAAGGATTCCGTCACCGGCAATGAAAAGACCATCGCCGTGGACGGCGTATTCCTGGCCGTGGGCCTGATGCCGGAGAACGAGCCCTTCGGCCACCTGGCAAGCCTCAACGATTGGGGCTACTTCGATTCCCAGGAGGATTGCCGCACTGCCACCGAAGGCCTGTTTGTCGCCGGCGACTGCCGCAGCAAGCGCATCCGCCAGGTGGTCACCGCCTCTGCCGACGGCGCAGTGGCAGCCATGGCCGCCTGCGCCTATCTGGATTAACCCCAACACCCCGGAACTTCCGTTCCGGGGTTTTTCATAGGAATGGAAAGCGTTCCAATCCTTCCGTCGCCCCGTAGGGGCCGGTTGAGGCACACCGGCCCTAAACCGAAGGGCCCGTATCCTAAAAAATCATGTCACACTTTTCTGTGTGATTCGTTTATAAGGTGAAAGGAGGTGGATCGCTACGGACAAGGATATTCTGGAACTGCTGTACCGCAAATACTACAGCAGCACGCTGCTCTATTGCACAGCCCTATGCGGCGATATCTACCTGGCCCAGGACTTGGTGGCCGATGCTTTCGTCAAGGCATATCTGGCCCTCCCGGAGGAGACACCCTCGTTTCAATTCTGGCTGCTGCGGGTGTGTAAAAACCTTTGGTATGACTACATACGCAAGAAGAAACCCCTGCTGCTGGAAGATTTGTCCCGGGATACCCCATGCCTTGAAACGCCGGAAACCGTGTATCTGGCAGCAGAACGGCAGCAGGCACTTTGGCGCGCCATCTATGCATTGCCGCTGCCGGACAGGGAGCTGGTAACCTTGCATTATTTTTCCCGGTTAAGCCTGCCGCAGATCGCTTCTCTCACCGGCAAGAGCCACGCCGCCGTCCGGCAGCGGCTCCACCGCCTGCGTCAGAAACTAAAAACACAATTGGAGGAGGAAGGTTATGGATTTTAAGACCGCTATGGAACATGTTCGGGATGGCACCGCCACCGAGGAAGAACGCCGCCTGGTAGATAGCGAGGTGGACAAGTACCTGCTGATTACAGAGCACCTGGATGCCCGGTGGGAGCGGGAAGCGCCCCCCATGCCGGAGGTGCTGCCGGAATTGAAGCAGCTGCGTACCAAGCTGCGCCGCCGCAATGCTGTGCTGATCTTTACCTGCCTGCTGCTGGTGGCTGCCATTGCCGCCGCAGCAGCCGCCTATATCGCCCCCAGAGTGGAGGAAAGGCAGCAGACCCAGGTTCAGCAGCAAGTGCAGCAGGAAGTTGCCCCCCAGGTTCAGGAGCAGTTGGAGGAGCGGGAAAAAGCTTTGAAAGAAGCCAACGCGAAATACTGGGACCCTACCGCCCATACATATTCCGCGGATTACTCGGATCTGCATCTGACCATGGACTGCTATGCAGAGCTGCACCTTTTCAGCTTTCGCAATGTCCATGTGGGAAGTCCCGTCCAAACAGACATCGGCACCTATCAGATCCCGGTTACCATCGTGAAAAACGGAGAATATAATCCCCAATACCAGGAAATCACCCTGAAAAAGGATGTGCTCACCCTGCCGCCGGAGCTGGACGACAGCTTGATGCAGTATATGTTTGGCTGTATGAGCGGCCTGCCCGCAGGAGAGGATCTTGTGGTGAGAACGCCCGATTGGGTGACGGAGGAAATTGCGCAAAACTACGAATATTTCACGCAGTGGCTGGCGCAGCTTCCGGATTATTTCAGCGTTGTGGCGGATGTGACATTTCCGGATTTTATGGATATGGAACAGTTCCTGGCTTTTTATGAACAGTACACAGACAGGATCAATATTGGATGGGTGGGAATCCGGAGTGGTTCGGGCCTTGGTCTTTGCGGCATGTCTCCCTTTACGAATCTCAACGGTGCGGAGGATGTGGAAGGCTACCCCCACCTGCAATTCAGAGGCTTTGACGCGGTAACCCCGGAAAATCTGGAGCAGCACTTCATGTCTCTGCTGCGCTTTGCCCAGGATCAGTTGGATAAAGGCCGCGGTATCGCCAGATACAGTGATCCTGACTTCTACACGGATGTGCTGGGGTTTGTGAAACTGTATGGCATCAGCACATACGGCTGCCGCATTACCACCACCCCCAGCGTCCTTCTGGAACTGCTGGAAAGCGGCGTGATCAACTATACCCTTGTGCTGGATACCTTTATACCCTAAAAACGCTGTTTCTGTTTGCGCATGTAGGGGCCGGTTTTTTATAGAAACGGATCCTTCGACGCGCCTTCGGCTTGCTCAGGATGACAGATCAATGGGGAAAGCTTTCCTAATTTTTCCGTCGCCCTGAGCGAAGCCGAAGGGCCCGTATCCTAAGCTATTTTGCAAAATTCAAAAAACCTTAAAATTCTGCGTATTTACACCGGGGAAAACCTTCGCTATAATAAAGGCAGAAAGCAACAGGGAGGCGATGCCATGACCATGCAGAAGAAATGGGATTTCCTGGTAAATCTGGCTTACTGGGCCGTGATTGCCGCCGCGGTCTATGTGGCCTTTAAATATCTGCTGCCGGTATCCGTGCCGTTTATTATCGGTGTGCTGATAGCGCTGCTGGTGGTGCGGATCTCCCGGCTGATTCGCTGCCCCAATAAGATCGTGCGCAGTTTTATCACGCTGCTGATCTATAGTCTGCTGGGCACCCTGGTGGGCCTGCTGGCGGTGAAGGGCGTGGATCTGGTGACCAATGTCATTTTGTGGATCTCCGTGGTGTATCGCACCAAGCTGCTGCCCATGCTGGATATGGCCTATAAATGGATGGCCACCACAGTGAATATGCTGGACCCCACCTTGATCAGCGTGCTGGATTCTTTGTCCCAGAGCCTGGTATCCGGCCTGGAGGCACTGGTGGGTAAGCTCTCCGGCGTTGCCATGAATCTGGTGTCCGGGGTAGCCAAGGGTGTGCCCAGCCTGATCCTGAGCCTGCTGGCTATGATCTTCTGCACGGTGTTTGTGGCCAATGACTATGAAAAGATCCAGAATTTCTACAGCCACCACACCCCGGAAAAGGTGTCGAATATCCTGAAGCAGATTCGCCAGTACCTGACGGGCACACTGCTGGTGGTAATCCGCTCCTACGCCCTGATTATGCTGCTGACCTTCACGGAGCTGAGCATTCTGTTTGCCGTGTTCGGTATCAAAGCCCCGCTGCTGAAAGCGTCCCTCATCGCCGTGATGGACATTCTGCCCATTCTGGGCACCGGCACCGTGATGATTCCCTGGTTTGTCATCAGCTTCCTGCTGGGGGATCTGGTAATGGGCATCAAGCTGGCAGCCATCTATGTGATCGTCACCGTGGTGCGCAACTATGTGGAGCCCAAGATCGTGGGCGCCCAGCTGGGGCTGCACCCCATCATTACCCTGGCCGCTATGTTTATCGGCCTGCGGCTCTTTGGCTTTTTGGCCATGTTCGGCCTGCCCGTGGCCATTTCCTTCCTGTGG
This sequence comes from Oscillospiraceae bacterium, assembly GCA_017435525.1. GTDB lineage: Bacteria > Bacillota > Clostridia > Oscillospirales > Oscillospiraceae > Faecousia. The sequence continues at coordinate 5,785 of JAFSEW010000003.1, forward strand.
AAGCAGCGGCAGGAACGCCTGGGGCAGCAAGCACCCCAATAAATCAAAGCCCCGGAAAACTTCCGGGGCTTTTCTGCACCCTTGATTTCTTAACAATTCCCCGATATAATAAAAGAAAAAACACCCCATCAGAAAGGAAATGCATATGTACCGACTTTTGGAACTGAATCCCCAGCTGCAGCCCTTTGCCGGGGATATCGATTTGCGGATGCGCCTGTACCGGGAGACCAAGGCCCGGATTCTGGGCGAGGATCAGACCCTGCTGGATTTTGCCAATGCCCATGAATACTACGGCATCCACCATCTGGATAATGGCTGGGTCTACCGGGAATGGGCACCCGGTGCCTATCAGCTGTACCTGGAAGGCGAATTCAACGGCTGGAACCAGACCAGCCACCCCCTGAAAAACATCGGAAACGGCACCTGGGAGCGGTATTTCCAGGAAGAAGAACTGTGGGAAGGCTGCAAGGTGAAAACTGTGGTGGACGCCAACCTGACCCGCACCGAGCATATCCCCCTCTTTGCCCGCCGGGTGGTGCAGGACCCCAACACCATCACCTTCATGGCAGAGGTGGTGGACAGCCGCAAGACCTATCCCTGGACGGACAAGGATTTCCAGGGTGAAGAGAGCCTGTATATCTACGAAGCCCATGTGGGTATGGCCCAGGAAGAGGGAAAAGTGGGCACCTACCGGGAATTTGCCGACAAGGTGCTGCCCCATGTGAAGAAGGCCGGCTACAATGCCATTCAGCTGATGGCCATTATGGAGCACCCCTACTACGGCAGCTTCGGCTATCAGGTTTCCAATTTCTTTGCCGCGTCCAGCTGGTTCGGCAAGCCTGAGGATCTGAAATACCTGGTGGACACCGCCCACGCTATGGGCATCCGGGTGCTGCTGGATGTGGTCCATTCCCACGCCGTAAAGAACACCGCCGAGGGCATCCACATGTTCGATGGCACCGTGTGGCAGTTCTTCCACGATGGGGCAAAGGGCGACCATCCCGCCTGGGGCACCAAGTGCTTTGACTACGGCCGTACCGGTGTGCTGCACTTCCTGCTTTCCAATCTGAAATTCTGGATGACCGAGTACCATTTCGACGGCTTCCGCTTCGACGGCATCACCTCCATGCTCTATCATGACCATGGCCTGGGCACCGATTTCGACAATAACAGCAAGTACTTCTCCTACAACACCCATGTGGAGGCCATTACTTACCTGCAGCTGGCCAACGAGCTGATCCGCCAGGTAAATCCCAAGGCCATCACCATCGCCGAGGATATGTCCGGCATGCCCGGCATGGCGCTGCCCATTGCTGACGGCGGCATCGGCTTTGACTACCGCCTGGGCATGGGTCTGCCGGATATGTGGATTAAGACCGTGAAGGACAAGTCCGACGAGCAGTGGGACATTTTCAAAATGTGGTGCGACATGTGCCTGCGCCGCCCCGGTGAGAACACCGTGGCCTATGTGGAATCCCACGATCAGGCTCTGGTGGGCGACAAGACCATGATCTTCCGGCTGGCAGACGCCGCCATGTATACGGACATGAATAAGGATTGCCACAACCCCGTCATCGACCGGGCCATCGCCCTGCACAAGATGATCCGGCTCTTTACCCTGGGCGGCGGTGGCGAAGCCTACCTGAACTTCATGGGCAACGAGTTCGGCCATCCCGAATGGATCGACTTCCCCCGGGAGGGCAACGGCTGGAGCTTCCACTATTGCCGCCGGCAGTGGAGCCTGAAGAACAACGGCATGCTTAAGTACCAGTGGCTCAACGATTTCGATGAGGACATGGTGCACCTGACCAAGGAAGCGAACATGTTCTCTCAGCGCATGGGCGACCTGCGGCTGACCGATGGCAAGGTGCTGGTGTTCTACCGCAACGGCCTGCTGTTTGCTTTCAACTTTGATGCCCAGGAATCCCGCACCGATGTGGCGGTGGAAGTGCCCAACTATGCCGACTACACCGTGGCCATGAGCAGCGACGATGAAAAGTACGGCGGCTGGAACCGGATAGCCCATCAGGACTACCAGACAAAACGCAGAGACGGCAAGAATGTGCTGGAGCTGTACCTGCCCGCCCGCACCGCCGTAGTGCTGAAAGAGGGCAAGATCAAAAAGATCCCCGGCCCCAAGAAGAAAGCCAAATAAACAAAAAGCTCCCGTGAGGAACCTTCCTCACGGGAGCTTTGCATATAGGGGAACGGATTCTTCGGCGCGCCTCTCCATACCCCCGTACGATTTTGCGACCCGGTATCGGTGGGACACACAGGTCCCACCCTACGAACCATATTATAATAGTGCGCGTAGGGGAGGGCCTGCGTGCCCTCCCCTTACACGGTGCGATATTGTGGCCCGGCATTGGGCGCGGTCATCCGCCCCTACGAATCATCGTGGTCCTACGCCGTAGGGGCCGATGACCACATCGGCCCACTACCCGGTGCAATATTGTGACCGGGCACGGCGGGAGCAAGCCCCCGCCCTACATTTGTAAAGCCGAAGCTCAGCAGTTGCCGCAATGGTCGCCGCAGGTGTGGCCTTCGCCGTGGTGGTCGTGGTGGTTGCACCGGACGCAGGGATTATAGTCCAGCTGACCGGCCAGATAAGCTGCCACAGCGTCGTCCGCATCGCCGGTAACGCCGCCGTAAAGCTGGATTCCGGCTTCCGCCAGGGCCATCTGGGCACCGCCGCCGATGCCGCCGCAGATCAGCACATCTGTCTGGATCAGCTTCAGCAGGCCTGCCAGAGCGCCGTGGCCGCTGCTGCCGGTGTCCACAATGGAGGTGGCGGTAATGCGGCCGTCGGCCACTTCATATACTTTGAACTGCCCGGTGTGGCCGAAATGCTGGAAGATCTGGCCGTCGCAATAGGTAACTGCAATTTTCATGGTATTTTCTCCTTTGTTTCCGGAAAATCAAGCGTTTCCGGCTTTTTTGTCTTTCAGATGCCAGGGCAGATATGCCACGCCGAAGAGCAGCGTGATCACAGCCACAATGATGGCGGTGCGCAGGAAGAAGTTGGGGGGCAGGATGTCCAGCACAGAGGGTGCGGCTTCCGGCTTTGCCAGGAACAGGTAGTTGGCCCCGGGAATCATGGTGTTTACCCAGAAAGCGATCACTGCCAGCACAAGCAGGGCAATATATGCCTTCAGGATGGATTTGCGGTTGGGCCGCATACCGTGGATGAAGATCATGTAGAACACGGCGATAAAGGGCAGGGTGTGGGCGGCCCAGAACTGATAGTAGCGGAAGCGGGTGGGGCCGGTGTAGGTCAGAGGGGTGGGGGTCAGCAGGGCGAACACCGAGCCGGACAGCAGCCAGAAATAGGCAATGTCAAACAAAGTCTGGGACTTGCCGATGACCATATAGCTGCAGAAAATCAGCGCCCAGGTGCAAACGCCGATGGGCAGATGTTCCACAGGGTTGGGCCCCAGAGAGGGGATGGCTACCAGCCGCCAGTAGTAGGACATTTCGGCGCAGATCAGGCCGAAGGCCAGGATATAGCGCAGATAGCCCTCGTGCTTCCACTTGCGGATAGGCTCCCGGAACCGATGCAGCAAGAGAATCATAACCACCATCCACACCATGGGCAGAATATGGGCCAGGGTGAACAGGGCAAACTCCTGTTCGGTGCCCGCGCCAAAGAAATACAGCAGAAAATCTTTCATAGAAAACCTTCTTTCCGGAGTTGTCAGCAACAACCAGTATAGCATATTTTGGCAGAGGGTGCAAGAAAATGTAGAATTTTTGCTGCCGCCGTGATACAATGAGGAAAATTTTTCGATCCGGTGAGGAAGGCCCTATGCGATACATGGAAAAGCATCCTATGATTATGATTCTGGTGGGCGTGGTGGGAATCTCCCTGTCGTCCATCTTTGTAAAATACTCTGCCGCACCCTCGGCGGTGACGGCAGCCTGGCGGCTGCTGTGGACGGTGATTTTGCTGACCCCTGCGGTGCTGGGTAAGGCTTCCGTGCGCCGGGAAATGGGGGCGGTTTCTCCCAAACTGGCAATCCTCAGCTGCCTCAGCGGTGTGTTTCTGGCCATCCACTTTGCGTTGTGGTTTGAATCTTTGCAGCACACCACCGTGGCCAGCTCCACCACCATCGTATGCACGGAGGTGATCTGGGTTGCCCTGGGCTACCTGCTGTTTCTGAAGGGAAAGATCTCCGGCAAAGCCGCCGCAGCCATTGCCGTGACGCTTTTGGGCAGCGTGATCATCGCCTGGTCCGATTCCGGCAGCGATGCGCATTTGACAGGAGATTTGCTGGCCCTGGCCGCTGCGGTGGCGGTGGCGGTGTATACGCTCCTGGGCCGCATCGTCCGGGAAAAGCTCTCCACCACCGTCTATACCTACCTGGTGTACGCCGCCTGCGCCCTGGTGTTGGTGGCCACCTGTGGGGTGCAGGAGCAGAAGCTCCTGGGCTACGGCTTCAGCCCGGTGCTGGTGGGCTTGCTGCTGGCGATGTTCTCCACACTGCTGGGCCACAGCATTTTCAGCTGGTGTTTGAAGTTTTTTTCCCCGGCCTTTGTGTCCGCGTCCAAGCTCTGCGAGCCGGTGGTGGCGGCGATTCTGGCAGCTATCCTCTTTGGAGAACTGCCGGGTATGCTGATGCTCCTGGGCGGCGCATTGATCCTGGGCGGCGTGCTGTACTATTCCCGGCTGGAAAGTAAATAAAATGTAGGGCGGCTTTCGATTTATGTCATTCTGAGCGAGCGAAGTGAGTCGAAGAATCCGTAATTTCTCTTGGAGAACGGATCCTTCGACTTCGCGCTTTCAGCGCTTCGCTCAGGATGACATTTGTTTTTATCCGCCGTTTTTTCTTGACAAGGACAGGTATATGACTTATAATTAACCAAAAGGTTAAATGATGGGGGTGATCCCATGGCCATGCAAGCCACACTCCGGGCGCTGTCCGACCCGGTGCGGCGTGAGATTCTGAATCTGCTGAAAGCGGGGCGGCTTTCCGCCGGGCAGATCGGAGAGCATTTCGCCATCTCCGGCGCTGCCATTTCCAAGCATCTGGCGGTGCTGAAGGAAGCCGACCTGGTGCGGGACGAACGCCAGGGGAAATACATCTATTATGCCCTGAATGCCACGGTGCTGGAAGAGATCCTGCTGTGGCTGAAAGATCTGAAAGGAGCGGATAACCATGCTGAAAAAGAATAAATGGGGAATGCTGATTTCTTCCCTTGTGATCCTGCTGCCCCTGGCGGTGGGTCTGCTGCTGTGGGAGCAGCTGCCGGAGCGGATGCCCATCCATTGGAATGCCGCCGGTGAGGTGGACGGCTGGACGGGAAAGGCAACCGGCGTATTTCTGGGGCCGGTCATTGTGCTGATCGCCCATTGGCTGTGTGTACTGGTCACCGGCCTGGACCCGAAAAACAAAGATAAAAATGAGAAAGCCAAGCAGCTGATCCTGTGGATCATGCCGGTGCTGTCGCTGCTGGTAAACGGCCTGGTGTATGCCACGGCTCTGGGCCGGGAAGTGAATGTGGATATGCTGATGCCCGGAATGATGGGCGTACTGTTTGTGGTGCTGGGCAACATCCTGCCCAAGTGCAGCCGCAACAGCACCATCGGCATCAAGCTGCCCTGGACCCTTCACAGCGATGAAAACTGGTATGCCACCCACCGGCTGGCCGGAAAGGTCTGGATCGCAGGCGGCCTGTGCATCGTGGGCACAGTGTGGTTGCCCATGCCCCTGTCTTTGTGGATCATGCTGCCGGTAACCGCGGCCCTGGTGCTGATCCCCTGCATCTATTCCTATTGGTTCTATAAAACGAAAGAAGCATAAAAAAGAGGAGGCGATGCCTCCTCTTTTACTTTTTGGGAAGATAGCGCATATCGCTGACGGCATACACCGTTACGAACGCTTTCGGGTCAATCTGCCGCACATAGTCCATCAGCAGCCGGTATTCCTGCTTGTCCACAATGACGATGACTTCTTTGCGAACCTGCCCGCTGTAAGCGCCCACGGCTTCGTAGAGGGAAGCACCGCTGTGCAGGTCGTGGAGGATAAATTCCACAATCTCGTCCAGCTTTTCCGAAATGATGCACACCCGGCGCTTGATGTTCAGGCCGAAGATGAAATGATCCAGCACCATGCCGCCGAAGTAGGTGCCCAGCACGCTGAGAACCACCGTCTTGGCATCGTAGCACAAAGCGGAAGACAGGGCCACCGCCATACCCGCTGCGGACATGGCCTTGCCCAGCTCCAGCTTCAGGTACTTATGCAGGATCATGGCCACGGTGTCAATGCCGCCGGAGGAGGCGTTATAGGAAAACAGAATGGAAAGGCCGATGCCCACCACCAGGATGTAGCAGATCACATCCAGCAGCGGGTCCTGGGTGATGGACTGAAAGTCCGGCAGCACAATTTCCAGCACACCCAGCATCAAAGGCAGCAGCACCGTGCCGTACACCGTCTTGAAGCCGAAATCGGCGTCCACCAGGAAAAAGCCCAGCACCATCAGCGCCAGATTCAGCGCCATGGAGATGACGGAGATATTCAGGGGGATGAAATTGCTCAGCACCATAGCCAGGGCGGACACGCTGCCCACGGAAACATGGCTGGGCAGCATAAAGAAATACACCGCAATGGCCACCACGCCGGTGCCCAGGGTGATGCCGATATATTCTTTCAGGGTGTTTCGCAGCTTCATGGGCAAAAACCTCGTATCCGTAAGAGTCACGCTTATTATACACACCGGAAGCGAAATGTCCAAGGGTTTTTCAGAAAAACACAGACGGCGCGTATTGCGCCGTCTGTCTATATATACGGGGTTATTCCGCCCGGCGGAAGCAGCTGTAGCTGACCATGGGCGCGCCTTCCATTTCCCAGGCCTGCTGCATCAGCAGGGTGCCATCGTCCAATACGGTGAGGCTGTATTCTGTGCCGAAGGCATTTACATAATTGACGGTGGCCGACCACTGATCGTTCCGGCAGTGGTAGTACAGCGCCTCCGGGAACACCACCAGCTCCTTGCCCCGGTAGCTCCAATCGGAGAAATCCCGGTCGATGAAGTCGATCCAATACAGACCCGCGCCGTCTGTGGTGATCATCACGGTCTGATTGCCGGGGTCATCCTCGTTCCGATAGCCCTCCACTTCCGTCCAGGCCAGCTCCCAGGTGCCAACCATATCCTCCGGCGGCGGAATGAGAATCTCCGCCGGGGTCAGCCACTGGTACAGGGAATCCCAGCCGATCTCGATGCTTTCGTCGGAAATATCCATGGCAATATAGAGCAGTTCCAGTTCCCGGTGGATCAGCACATTGTAGCGCTTCACCCCGGCGAATTCCTCGAAATCGATGGTCAGGATGGCATAGCCTTCCGCATAGTCCAGCTGCCAGGGGGCATCCGGATATTCGTGGTTTTCCGTGCCGTCAGTCCAGCGGACATCGCAGACATCATCCCGGAAGGTCACCTGGTAGCTGTCCTCACCGAAGCCGTAGCTCCAGTCAGCGCCAAAGAGATCCGACACCGTGGGATAATCCCAATGGCTGTCCAGGCAGCTTTCGTGCTCCCGGCGCAGAGTCTCCACATAGGGCGTGAAGTCCCACAGCAGCGCTTCCCCGGCATCATTGCGCAGCGTATCGACCCAGCGCAGACGGTTGATTCTGGGGTACCAGGTGACGCTGGTGCCGTCGGATTCGGTGATCACCACCTGGGTGTCAGGCTCCCAGCCTGCGTTGTTGCAGAACAGCAGGATGGGATCGCCCTTTTCACTGCGGTAGATCACATCCGTGTAGTCATACACTTCGCTGCTTTCATTCCAGATGCCCCGGTTTACAGCGACGGTGGCATTGGGATCCCGGGGAACGATGCAGAACAGCTCGCCGTAGCGTTCACCTACGATATGTTCATCGGGAATCCCCAGCAGGAACGGCAGATCCGCGCAAAGCTGCGGGGCCTGCTCCCCCATCACCGCGAAGGGATCCACAGGATCGTCGGAATCAATGGTATCCGCATAGCCGAAATAGGCGGCGGCAAACACCTGGGGCGTCTCCACCATGGCCTGCCGGAAGGGATATATGGACACATCCTCGGCTTCAGGTGCGGCAGTGGCGGCCGTTGTGGGCGCCGTTTCCGGGGGCTGTATGGCCGGGGGTGCTGTCGTAACAGCCGGTGGAGATTCCTGGCAGCCGGCCAGCAGCAAAGCCAGAAGCACGAGAAGGGCAAACAACTGTTTTTTCATACCGGTTACCTCCTTGGGGTGGTTATTCCACCACCAGTCTGCCGCAGACAGTACGGTCCAGATTCTGATGGCTGGACAGGTATTCTTCCAGAATATCCTGGCAGGAGGAGGCGATCATGGCGGGCGCGCCGTTGGTGGCGATATCCTCCTGCGTTACGGAGAAGAAGCTCTCCAGATTCATAAAGTGATAATGCTGCAGACCCACTTTGTAGATCTGCTGATCTTCAATGGGCGCACCGTTGAGGGCAAACTCCCGGAACTCCCGGCTGGCTCTGCTGTAGACCACCCGCATGCCCCGGGAGAACTGGTAGAATTCGCAGTGGGCGCCTTCCCATACCGCATCCCGGAGCATGAAGCGGATCATCTGCTTCAGCTGCCGGCCTGAGACCCGCAGCAGATGGATAGCATCGTCATAGGGGAAGCACTCCGTCAGATCTGCCAGCAGCACAAGGGGACCCAGTGCTTCACCCCGGATACTGCCGGAACCCAGCAGCATCAGATCCAGGGAGAGGCTTTCCTGCAGGATATCCGCCAGCAGGTTGCCCAACTCCGTTTCCCGGTTGCGGTCGGGATGGGTCAGGCAGCGCTTCAGCCGGGTGACCACGCGGCTGTAGATCCGGTCTGTGGCGTCCTTGTAGTAGGTAAGCACATCCTCCAGCGCAAGATCCTTGGGGCAGGTTTCCCCGGTGATGGGGACGCTCTGCCAGCGGTAGCTGTGGAGGCTGTTGCTGTCGGTGTCGATCTCCAGATCGAAGCGGCCGATCTGATCGGTGCCGGTGCCGGCATGGGCGATGACGATGCCGTTCACCTCCACCGCCTGCTCCAGGAAGGTGTGGGAATGGCCACCGATGATCAGATCCACACCCAGAGCCGGGTCCAGCTGCGCGGCCAGCTGCTTGTCCTCCTCAAAGCCGATATGGGTCAGCAGCACCGTGCAGTCGATGTCCAGGGCGTTATAGGCGTTGCAGATCCGGGCCACCTCCTGGGCGGCCTCGTGGATATCCACGAAGGTGCCGATCAGATTCTCATGCCTGGTCTGGGAAAGCACCGATTCTGTCAGGATGCCGATAAACAGGATCTTCATGCCGTCAATTTCCAGGATGTAATGGGGGCGGAACAGGCGGGCGTTGTTGGTAGTGATGTGCAGGTTGGCGTTGATGATTGGGAATTTTGCGCATTTTTCAATAAAGAGCAAATGGGCAATGCCGTAGTCGGTTTCGTGATTGCCGATGGTCACCACATCCGGGCTGAGCATATTCATGATCTCGATGGTGGAGATCCCCCGGAATTCCGAATCGATCACAGAACCCCGGAACATGTCGCCGGCAATGCAGTAGATGGTGTTTTTCTCTTCCCTGCGCACCTGGCTGATATAGCCGGAGAGCATGGAAACGCCGCCGATCAGCTGAGAATCCACTTCAGCGGCCAGAAAATCGCCGTGCATGTCATTGGAATGCAGAAGTGTGACTGTTTTGCAATTTGCCATAATCCCAATCCTTTCCTTCGTATTTGACCAATGCAGAGGGTCCACACAGGAAAAACTTCGAAAGTATCAAAAACTTTCCTGCAGGGATCAAAAGCCGATGGGGAAGTGGCGGGTTGCCCCGCCACTTCCCGCACCGCTGTGCTGCATCAGGAGATAGAAAGTTTAAATGCAATGGCTTCCATTGCGGATCCGTCTGCACGGTCTTCGGTCATAACCACAAGAATGCTGCCGTCATCCATCACATCGCCGGTTGCAAACCAGGGGTAGTAAGTACCGAACAGATCGCCATCCTCCACAGCGCCCAGCCAGGTGCCATCGGCTGCCCACAGGACAACCTCACGCATATTGCCGTCCATTGCCAGGAATCCGTTGGCAGTTTTTGCCGTGAAGGTAACGGAACCGAGACCGAAGCTGCTGGTGGGATCGCCGCACAGCTCCAGCTGCAGGTTGCCGCTGTGATCGTAGACGCAGACCTGGTGATCGCCGTCATCGGCAGGTGTGCCGCTCACATAGATGTAGCTGTCGTCTATGCAAAGGTGACTGACGCTCTTCATTTCAGGGAACGGGAACGATTGGCCAACCAAGCCGCCGTCCTGGAAAGTGTATTTCTCGCAGGCATCCCCGTCATAGAACCAGCTGATACCCCAGGTGCCGTCGGGTGCCACAGCGAATTTATCAGGTCCGTCGTAGGAGTAGAGAATGCTGTCTCCATCGTGACCGATGACAGGATTCATGAAGGAGGACAGGACCATTGCACCATTGGCGCTCTCCACGAAATCATACTCATCATCCAGAGGAATCTCACGCAGGAGGGTCAGTCCGCTGTCCTCCAGCGCATATTCATAAAGCAAATAATCACTGAGCAGATACACCTTGTCGCCAATGACTTCCACATCATGATTGAATGTCTCAAAGGTTGTCAGCGATTGGGACATGGGGAGGAATGTGGCGCTTACGGTGTAGGTGCCTACAGCGGCACTGAGATTTTCGCTGCTGAAGGGTTCACCATCCCAGGGCCAGGGGGGTTCGATGTTGTCGGTGCCGGATGCGGTGCAGGTAATGCTTGCCACCAGAGCGGGAACCCGGGGATCTTCCCATTGGCAGGCATAGATATTGTAGGTAACGCCTGCAGCCTCATTACGGCCATAGAAATACCGGTCGCTGCCCTGATCTACCAGCAGCATAGGCTGGCCGCCGATATCGGTGGTTTCCACTTCACCTGCCACATAGGCCATCATATCTACCTCATAGTAATCCAGCTCTTCCCGGAAAGACTCAGGATCGTCCAGTTCCGCTTCAATTGTGACATCGATCACAACATCACCGGCTTCGTCCAGAATACAAAGGGTCGCATAGCCGCCGTCGCTGTCGAAGTAGTAATCCTCCTCGGACAGCGTCCAGCCGTCCTTTTCGTTGTAAGCCACGGTAAAAAATGCGTTTTCATGAACAGTCAGCGAGGGGTCGGAGGTGTTTTGCGTAGGGGATGCGGGTTCTTTTTGTCCGTTTGTCTGTTCGGGTACCTTTGGGGGATCGGTGGGGGTGTTTTCTCCACCGCCGCAAGCTGCCAGACTCAGCAGCATAAGCACTGCCGTCAGCAACGCCAGAAACTTATTCATATGCGATTCCTCCTGTTCATGGATGTATAGAAAGGTTACTGGTTGTAAGGTGCCAGTGCGGCATCTGCTTTTGCGATCCACTGGGTTCTGTCACCTTGCAGATATGCGCCTACGGCATCCACGGTCTCAGCGGCCTGTGCTTCATCCAGCGTGCCGTTGGCAGCGGCCTTCACAGTGTTTGCCACAGACTTGATAGCATCCAGCTGCCGCTTGGCGTTCTTGAAGGAGTTACCCAGTGTTCGCTGAATACCGAAGAGAGTATCAAAATACTTAGCAGCGCTTTCATAGGACTTGCTGTTGGCCATTTCAAGACGGAAGCTGTGCATGCCGGTGGTGTCCTTGAAGACCATGGCGCAGAATTCCTTCTTTTCCATCTTGCCGTCGGAATTCTTCACGGTTTCTTCCTCGTAGTCATACTGCACCAGGTCTGCGATCCGATATACGCAGGCCAGCTCGCTTTTGCCGAAGATGAAGATCTTGTAGCGGGTCTCCACCAAAGCCATTAAACCTGTGGAGGGAGATACATACAGCAGCGGTCCGCCAACACCAAATATCTTGAGCTTTTCATCCTTGTTTTTGGACTTCTTCAGGGGCAGGAGCAACTCGTTCCAGATCCTGGTGCCCTTTTCGATTTGTGCGATATGGGCGGTGACATCGCCCAGGGTCGCGGAGATTTTGTCAAAGTTCTTGAAGGTCTTTTTGCTGCAGACTTTTCTGCAGATGTAGCTGCCATCGGCCAGCTTCTGCTCGGACATCAGGCCTACCTCTGCTCCGCAAATCGCGCAATTATGCTTTGCCATTCTCTTTTCCTCCTTTTAAATGATATGTATTCACCGACGTTACGGTGAGATGGACATAGGGGTATATGCTAGAAGGAACCGCCGCCGACGCTGCGGGAGCCGCCGGAACGGGAACCGGAGGAATTGCTGGATTCCTTCTTGGTTCTGGTCACATTCCGGTAAAGGAAAATGTCGTTGGAGAGGGTCAGCTGCATGCTGCCGTCGCGGACATAGCTGTTGGCCTGACCCTGCTTCCGCACTGATTTCAGCTGGCCTTTCAGCACGGAGGTAACAATCAGCGCCAGCACAAGGCCTACCACAAGGGCGATGACCAGATTCCGACCGGTCTTGAAGGGGAAGCCGTTGCGGTAGCCGTCCAGGTAGTAGTCGCACTTTTCGGCGAAAATTTCAAAAGCATCGGCGTAATCCCCTTCGGAGAGATCGGATACAATGGCATCGCCGATGGTATCGATGACGCCGGGATCAATGGCGTCGCCTGCGTAGCCGTTGCTGAGGATCCGGTATTCTCTGGGATCCATGCAGACCAGCAGCAGAACGCCGTCCCGGAGCGGACCGAAGCCAAAGCCCATGGAGTCGTACACTTCATTCACCAAATCGTCCGGGTCTTTGCCCCCGGCGGAAGCTACGGTGGCCACGATCATCTGGGCTTCGTAGGCGGTGCCCACTTCCGTCAGCTTCCGGGTAAGGGCCTGCTCTTCCGCCTGGGAAAGCAGGTCGGCATCATCCATTACGATGCCCGCGGCGGCAGAAGCGGAGCCGGAGACAGCAAGCCCCATACAAAGGGCCAGGATAAGCAGCAGGATCAAAAATCGTTTCATCATGCCCACCTCCTTACAGCAGCCAGAGCAGATAGCTCAAAGCGAAAACTGCGGCGGTGCCTGCGGCAGCCAGACCCGCAAACCATTTCCGGAATGCGCCCCGATCCATTGGCAGGTCACCGGCGATTTTGCCGGTCTGCCCGTTGACGGCAAAGGTAAAGTTCTGACCGTTCCACTTGGTGTTCAGAATCCACACGGGGTACAGAGCATATCTGGCCCGGCCGTTTTGCAGATTGATGGTGGTGCTGGTGGGAATAACGGAAGAATAGCCCACAACTGTGGCAGCGAAGGCTTCCTCGGTGCTCTGCTTGATGCGATCATTGGCTCTGCCAATGCTGGCTTCGGCATCCACATCGTATTTGTCCGCCAGATAGCCGGAGAGGTATGCGGTCTGGAAATCCACGGCATCGCCGATGTGGAAAGGCTCGATGGATTCCATCAGGGCATCGTCCATCTTGGTGGAGCCGTCCACCGGCACATTCTCAAAGCCGATACCACCGGCCCGGACCACGGCGTAGTAGCTGGTTTCGGTGTAATTGTAGTTGCTGTCGCTCCAGTGACGGGTGCGGGTGGCCTTGTAGCGCACATGGGCATCGGCATCGGTGTCGAAAAGCCACACCGGTACATACAGACCCTTCACTTCTTTAATATGGTTCTGATCCTTAAAGACCTTGGGCAGCAGCACCTTGCCTTTGTAGTGATTCTGCAGGGCTTCCATGGCGGCCTTCTTATCCACTTTGAAGGGAATCACCAGATCCGGCTTCAGATCGCCTGCAAACTGGCCGGTCATCACCACGGGATTGCCGCAGAAGGGGCATTCGGTGGCGCCGGTGGTTTCATCGGCCACGATCTCACCGCCGCAGGTGTTGCAGGTGTAGAGGCGCAGCCCTTCGGATTCTCCCGGCGTCCATTCCTGACCGGCAGCGGTGTCCCAGGTCATATTGTCCTGAGGCTGTCCGCGCAATTCCGCGTCATAGGATTGCAGGGTTTCCAGTTCAAATTCGGTGTCGCAGTAGGGACATTTCATTTTCTGCAGTCCGGCGTCAAATTCGATGGCACCGTCACAGCAGGGGCATTTGTATTGTTGCAGTACAGACAAGGTTTCTCACTCCTTTATAAAAAGTGTTTGGGGTGATCAGAATTTTGTGCCGCAGTACTGGCAGAACTTGCCGCCTTCGTTGGCAGCGCCGCAGCCGGGGCAGAACTTGGGGCCTGCGGGTTCTGCAGGTGCGGCGGGAGCAGCGGGTTCTGCGGCAGCAGGCTGTGCCACAGGGGCAGCCGCGCTTTCGTAGCCGGGCAGTACCATGCCGTTCATGCCGCAGCGGAACAGTTCTTCCAGATCGTCGCAGTCCTTGCGGTACTTCCGGTACTCCGGATACAGGGTCGGCTCAAAGTCCCGGCGCATGGCACCCATGCCGATGTTTGCGCGGATACCTACAGGGCGCTGGTTCACGGTTTCCAGATTCAGGGTCTCCCGGTTGATCCGGAAACGCATATCGTCGAAATAGGGGTGATTCACGGTGATTTCTCCATAGAAATCATAGCTGTATTCATACCGGGGCGGGTTGTAGCTGACTTCCTCGCCCTGGCTGTTTGTGAATTTCAGCTCATCCCGGTCTTCCTGGATATCGATGTTGAAGGAAGTCACATCCCGGAAGCTGACCAGATCCGCATTCTCTTCCCGGTAGCCGTCGTAGCGTTCAATGACGAATCGGGAAGGAACGCCGTTTTCCAGCTCTGCCCGGAGGGTATAGTCCTCGCCGAAGGCCAGGGTGGGACGGAAGCCGCTGAGCGCCGCTTCATTTTCCTCCCGGTATGCCAGCTGCTGTTTGATCTGATCTACGGTGGAGTGGCGGCGGTCATCAAACCAGGGAGAGAGCTTTGCGGCACATTCCTTGCAGCAGTTGCCGTCTTCCAGCTTCCGGTTGCCCAGCAGGCCGATCTCGCCGCCGCAAAGGGAGCATTCTTTCTTCTCAAACATTTTCTTAAAGAAACCCATAGTGATACCTCCGTTTCAGAATGCTTTTGTTATTCCTGCGAATCAAACGATGTCGCCGTTGTCAAAGGGGTCGCCGCATTCGGGGCAGAACCGGGGTGCCTTGGTGGGGTCGGCAGGCTGCCAGCCGCACTTGTCGCACTTATACTGGGGTACCCCTGCGGGCTTCTTGCTGCCGCACTCAGCGCAGAACTTACCCTTGTTTCTGGCACCGCAGCTGCAAGTCCAGCTGCCGTCATCGGCGGGCTTGGGACTGCCGCATTCCGGGCAGAACTTGCCGGTGGCGGTGGCACCGCAGCTGCACTTCCAGCCGGCAGCGGGTTCCGGCTTCTTGCTGCCACACTCGGGGCAGAACTTGCCGGTGGCAGTAGCGCCGCAGCTGCACTTCCAGCCTTCTGCCGCGGCAGCTGCCTGCTGCTGTGCTTGCTGCTGCGCCTGCTGCATCTGTTGCTGCTGCACGCCCATCTGGTAGAAGTTCTGGGCTGCGCCGTTGCCGCCCATAGCGCCTGCCATGCCCATGCCCATGAAGCCGGCCATGGCGCCGGAAGCGTTGTTGGCAGCGGCGACTCTGGCTTCAGCTATGGAGGTAGTTTCCAGACCGGCCATCATGAAGGGGTTCTGACCTGCGGTCATGCCATCTTCCAGGAACTGGATCTTCTGCATATCCTCGGGGCTCAGGGTGATGGGATTCAGGGCGATCTTTTCAATGGAGAGGCCGCGGTTCTCTGCCCATTCGGTCTGCAGGGCATCGTTCATGGCCTTCTTCAGCTCATTGGCCTTGGCAGGGATCTGTGCGGGACGGATCTCCATCTCAGCCAGCGCGCCGAAAGCGGGCTGCAGAGCATCCACGAACTCCGCCTTCAGCTGCTCGTCGATGATGTCACGGGTGTAGACATCAGAAACATTGCCTGCGATCCGGGTGTAGAACAGCAGAGGATCGGAAATGATGTAGGAATACACGCCGTTGCAGCGGATATTCACGGTGCGGTACATGTTCAGCCGCTTGTTGCATACCTCGAAGATGATGGGGCTGGGGGTGCCGAACTTGTTGCCCATGATCTCCTTGGTGTTGAAGTAGTAAACTCTCTGGTCTTTGCCGGTGTCGCCGCCGTAGGTGAAGCGCTTGCCGATGGCCTTGAAGGTGTCCTTCAGGCTCTGGCCGAACTTGCCTGCAAAGATGGAGGGCTCGGTGGAGGTGTCGTAGGTGTATTCGCCGGGCTCGGCGCAGACTTCCACAACCTTGCCCTGCTCCACAATGATCATACACTGGCCGTCGGCCACGGCAATACCGGAGCCGTTAGAGATAATGTTGTCGCTGCCTTTGGTGTTGGAGCTGCGCTTACCGCTGCGCTTCTGGCCCTTCACCATCAGGGTATCCATATCCAGGGCATCGCAATAGAAGAATTCCTTCCACTGATCTGCCAGAACGCCGCCCAGGGCGCCGATACCTGCTTTAATAAGTCCCATAGTTCATGTCTCCTTTATGTTGATTTTTTAGAATACGGATTTTTATTTTCTTTGGGTGGGTCTTTTCCCGCGCTGCAGCGGGCGGCCCAGCCCATCAGCCACATGCCCGGCAGGATGCGAAGGATCCACAGGGCAAAACCGCCCACAGCCCACCACACCGGGATCTGCAGCCACAGGTGCAGCCCCAGCAAAAGCCAGCCGGGAATGCTCCACTGCCAGTTCAGCAGCAGGTTCAGCAGGAAACTCAGCCAAAACCCGCCGGATTGTCCCACGCGCCCCATGGTCTGCACCTTACATTGCCGCTTCGACCACTTCCGCCGCCACAGGCATGCCCTTCTGATCCAGTGCGCCAGCGCATTGGCGGCACATGTCCAGATCATCGCAGATCAGGAAGCACCGGTCGCAAACAATGCGCTTGCAGATGGGGCAGTAGTTCATGCGCTCTGCGGCGTTGCGGATGGCGTAGAGGCGGGCAGTTTCCTGCTCCTGGCTGTAAACGGCATGCAGGAGGGTTTGCTTGCCCGGGGTGTCGGCAATACTGTCTGCCCGGGAAAACCGTACCGGCCTGCTGGTATATTCCGTAGCGCAGCCGGCGCAGGATACGCGGAAGAGAAACACCTCCCGGGTGGACAGATCTTCCAGAACGGATGCTACCAGTTTTCGCAATACGCAGCCCCCCTTTACAGCTTTGGATACTCTCATTATAACGGAAACCGGCGGCAATGCAATCATTCCGGGAATACTTTTCAAAAAGTATCCTGAGGATATAGGAAAACTGCACAGGAAGCCATGGCGTTACCTGTGCAGTTTGCTGATTTAGTTGGGGGTCGGCTCCATACCTTCCCCGGTGAGCTCTCCCAGCCTGCCGCAGCAGCGGAACAGCTCGATATAAAGCATCAGCTCATCCCGGGAGGCAACCGCCAGCTTCTGGTAGATGCTGCGGTTGTGTTTTTTCACGGTGTGGATGCTGATGAAGGCAAGCTCCGGGATATCCGCGGTCTCATAGCCGTCGATGTAGTAGTTCAGGATCCGCCGTTCGGCGGAGGAAAGGGTCTGGGCTTTTTCCGCAAAGCTGCGGAACATATCTTCCATGCCGGAAGGCAGGGCATGGGGCTGCACCTGCCGGGTATTCAGCTGGGTCAGCAGCTGCACGCTGAGAATGCCGGCTTCCGGATGGACGATTCCATAGTCGCAGAGCATGCCGTAGATCAGCAGCAGCAGAACCTCCGTGGCGATGTAAGACACGGAAAGAAATTCAAAATCCACATGGATGATCTGCTCCACCAGCCACACGCCCAGATTCAGCAGCACCGCAGTAAACAGAAACAGGGTATACTTGGGAGAGGCCAGCCGCTTTGTTTTGGACGCCTGGGCAATGGCTGCCACCATGATCGCCATATACAGCCCCAGATACATCGCGTAAAGGCTGTGCAGGGGGCCGTATTCCTTGATCAGCCGGGTGGTGCCGTTGATGGTTTCCAGGGAGATAGCCTTGTAGTAAAGCCCCATCCAGTCGCCGCCGGCAGCCAGCAGGAAGGCGGCGGTGCTGATGGCAGTGAGGGTAACGACCGTCCATTTTTTCATCCGGAAGCCGCACACATTGCAGATGATCAGCAGCATCACCAGCATGGAAAAGGCGGTGCCGAAATAGGATATGCCGTTGGCCACCCTGGCCACAGCCAGTGAGCTGCAGACCGAAAGCAGGAAGTAGCCGCCGTTTGCCGCTGCCACGCAGCCGAACAGGGAAGCAAACTGCCGGTTTTTCCGTTTGTCAAACATCAGATATCCCAGCCACAGCAGTACGGACAGCAGCGCTACGAATCCGTACACCATGGCTGTATTTCCGTTTTTCATAGAGCTGCCCCCTCCTTTTTTGGAATCTTTTGCTTATTATAGGGTCAATGGAGAGAAAAAGCAAGCCGTATATTTTTTCAAAAAAGTTGTAGGAAACCTAAAACAAATGTGCTATAATAAACCCCGAGGTGAGAAATGTGGAAGAAAGAGAAGAAGTCCTGGAGGAAGGCTACAAGCCCCGGCCCAAGTGGCAGGTGTGGCTGGCCCGGCTGGGCCTGCTGGTGTTTCTGATTTTTGTGGCGCTGTTCTATTTCGGCCTGTTCGGAGGTGGCACCTGATGCGGATTCTGGGCATCGACCCCGGCTACGGCATCACCGGCTTCGGCGTTGTGGAAGCGAACCGGGGCAATTGCCGTCTGGTGCGCTGCGGCGCCATCACCACCCCGGCAGGGATGGATTTTTCCGCCCGGCTGGAAATCATCTATGAAGATATGCGCCAGCTTCTGGAAGTGGCCAAGCCCGATTGCGTGGCCATTGAAGAGCTGTTTTTCGGCCAGAATGTCACCACCGGCATCGGCGTTGCCCAGAGCCGGGGCGTGATACTCCTTGCCATCCGGCAGGCGGGGCTGGAAGTGTTTTCCTATAAGCCTATGCAGGTAAAGCAGGCGGTGGTGGGCTACGGCAACGCCACCAAGCATCAGGTGCAGGATATGACCCGGCGGATTTTACAGCTGGATGCCATGCCCAAGCCCGATGACGCGGCGGATGCCATCGCCATTGCCCTGTGCCACGCCCGGTCCAGCACATCCCTGCTGGCAAGACTCCGGGAACAATAACCCTTGGGAGGAACCTATGATTTATTATGTATCCGGCGAAGTGACGGTGCTGGAGCCCGGCCTTGCGGTGATTGACTGCGGCGGCGTTGGCTACGGCTGCCGGGTCACTGCCTACACCGCATCCCAGCTGAAGCTGCACCAGAAGGCAAGGCTGTATGTCACGGAGTCCATCCGGGAGGATGCTTACGATCTTTACGGCTTTATTTCCCGGGAGGAGCAGCGGTGCTATGAGCTGCTCACCTCCGTCAATGGCGTGGGCCCCAAGGCGGCGCTGTCCATTCTGTCCGCCGGCGGCCCTCAGAATTTCACCCTGGCTGTTATGACCGGGGACGAGAAAATGCTTACCGCCGCCCAGGGCATCGGCAAGAAGATCGCCCAGCGGATCATCCTGGAGCTGAAGGAAAAAATCGGCGGAAGCTCCATGGAATTCGATTTCTCCGCCGGAAGCGCGGTTTCCGCACCTGTGCAGCAGGGAGGCAGCGTGGCCCTAGCCAGAGCCGCCCTGCAGGAGCTGGGCTACAGCCCCGCCGAGATCCAGTCCGCCCTGAAGGGCGCCGACCCCAACGCCACCACCGAAGAACTGGTCCGCCACGCCCTGCGCGCCATGGTTATGCGCAATTGACAATTGACAATGGACAATTGACAATTCAGGAGTTGCGAATATGGAAAAAGCCATTCAGGAAAAAAGCTTTCGGTTCGCTGTGCGTATTGTGAATCTGTGCAAATACTTGCAGGCGGAAAAGAAGGAATACATTTTATCCAAACAGGTGCTGCGCAGCGGAACCAGCATTGGTGCCAATGTTGCAGAAGCCCAACAGGCACAAAGCCGCCCGGATTTTATCAGCAAGCTGAATGTTTCGTTAAAAGAAGCATACGAAACCAATTACTGGCTGCGGTTATTGCATGAAACGCAGTATTTAAGCCAGGAAGCGTTTGAATCAATTATTGCGGATTGCAGTGAAGTTGAGAAGCTGTTAATCTCTATCATAAAAACAACGAAAGAATAATTGTCAATTGTCCATTGTCAATTGTCAATTGGGAGGAAATCCAAATGAGCTTAGAATTCTCTGAAGAGCTGTCCGCTCCCATTATCTCTCCCACCTTTGCGCCCCAGGATGCGGGGGAGATCGGCCTGCGGCCGAAGCTGTTGGCGGATTACACCGGCCAGGAGAAGGCAAAGGGCAACCTGGCCATTTATATTGAAGCAGCCCGCCGCCGTGGGGAGCCCCTGGATCACACCCTGCTCTACGGCCCTCCCGGTCTGGGCAAAACCACCCTGGCGGGGGTCATTGCCAACGAAATGGGCGTGAATATCCGCATCACCTCCGGCCCGGCCATTGAAAAGCCCGGTGACCTGGCGGCCCTGCTGACCAACCTGAACCCCGGTGACATTCTCTTCATCGATGAGATCCACCGGCTGAACCGGGTGGTGGAGGAGATTTTGTATCCCGCCATGGAGGACTTTGCCATCGATATCATTGTGGGCAAGGGCCCCAGCGCCAATTCCATCCGGCTGGATCTGCCCAAATTCACCCTGGTGGGCGCTACCACCCGGGCAGGTCAGCTGTCTGCCCCTCTGCGGGACCGTTTTGGCGTGAATCTGCGGCTGGAGCTGTATAACCCGGAGGAACTGGCCCGGATCGTGAAGCGAAGCGCCACCATTCTGGGCATGCCCATTGAGCCCTCCGGCGCCATGGAAATCGCGAAGCGAAGCCGTGGCACCCCCCGTATCGCCAACCGGTTTTTGCGCCGGGTAAGAGACTTCGCCGAAGTTATGGGCAACGGCACCATTACCAAGGAAGCGGCAGACCTGGCGCTGCAGCGATTGGAAGTGGATCAGCTGGGCCTTGACAATATTGACCGCCGGATGCTTACCGCCATTATCCGCAATTACGGCGGCGGCCCCGTAGGTCTGGAGACCCTGGCGGCCACCATCGGTGAAGAGGCGGTAACATTGGAAGATGTGTACGAGCCCTATCTGATGCAGCTGGGCTTCCTGACCCGCACCCCCAGAGGCCGCTGCGTCACCCCCCTGGCCTATGACCACCTGCATATTGATTATACAGGCCAGGCCCAATTTGAAATCTGATTGTTCTGATTGTTTGGAAATTTGCATAAAACAGGAAATTATCCAGGAAAAAATTTCATAAACGATTGACAAGAGGTTAAGCCGCGTGTATAATGCGGTTTATGGCGAAGTTTCGCCAATTTCACTGACCCTGCGTTATGACCAGTTAATTTTTCCGGGCTTTCACGGGGCATCAACTAACCGAAGAGAGGTAAACACAATGTACGAAGACAAGACTTTAGTTTGCAAAGAGTGCGGCAACGAATTCGTTTTCACCGCCGGTGAGCAGGAATTCTACGCAGAGCGCGGCTTCCAGAACGAGCCCCAGCGCTGCAAGGCTTGCCGTGACGCTCGCAAGAACGCCACCCGTGGTCCCCGTGAGTTCTTCACTGCTACCTGCGCCCGCTGCGGCGGCGAGGCAAAGGTGCCCTTCCAGCCCAAGTCCGATCGTCCCGTTTTCTGCAGCGAGTGCTTCGCTCAGATGCGCAACGAGGGCTAATTGCCAAGAAAGAAACAGCGCCAACCATCCGGTTGGCGCTGCTTTTTTAGCCTTTCGCTGCCATGGTCACCCGGCGCAGGATCTTCAGGAAAATCTGCCCGAAGGTGAGCCGGGGCACCGCTTCTTCCGCAACCAGGGGAATCTGGGCCAAGGTCTGTCCCCCGGCGGTGACGGTGAGGGTGCCCAACCGCTGCCCTTTGCTTACCGGGGCTTCCACTTCCAATTCCAGGGCCACCTGGGTTTCTACCAGGGATTTCTGGCTTTTCTCCACCAGCAGCTGGGTATCTTCCGCGGGAATGGCCCGCACCTGGGGCTGCAGCCCCAGCTTTACACCGACCCGGGCATCCGGGGCTTCCGGCGTTACCAGGGCATAGGTGGCAAAGCCCTGATCCAGCAGTTGCCTGCAGGCGGTGAACCGCTGCGCGGAAGTTTCACAGCCCATGACCACGGCGATGAGCCCCAAGCCATCCCTTTCCGCCGAAGCGGAAAGGCAGTAGCCCGCCCCGGAAGTGAAGCCGGTTTTCAGCCCCGTGGCCCCGGGATAAAACCGGATCAGCTTATTGGTATTGGAAAGGCCGAACTGCCCATTTCGTACTGTGTCCATCCAGATGGTGGTGTATTTGAGAATATCCGGGTGGTATTTCAGCAGCTCCCGGCTCATCAGGGCAATGTCATAGGCGCAGGTGAGATGGTTTTTGGCATCCTCGCTGTCATCCAGGCCGGTGCAGTTGACAAAATGGGTATCCGCCATTCCCAATTCCCTGGCCCGCTGATTCATCTTCTCCACGAAAGCAGCTTCCGAGCCTGCAATATGCTCCGCCATGGCGCAGGCGCAGTCATTGGCAGAGCTGACGGCAATGGATTTGACCATGTCCGCCACAGACATAGTCTCTCCCACTTTCAGATAGATTTGGCTGCCCCCTTTGGCAGCAGCGGCTTCCGAAGCGGTGACGGTATCGTTCCAGCTAAGTGCGCCGGAATCGATGGCCTCCATAATCAGCAGCATGGTCATCACCTTGGTTACGGAAGCAGGGGCCAGGGCTTCGTGGGCATTCTTTTCAAAGAGCACCTTCCCGGTGGCAATGTCCATCAAAAGGGCGCTTTTCCCCGGAATTTCCTGCTCCGCAGCGGCGGCACCCGGTGGCAGCGCAGCCCCCAAAACCCCGAAAATCAATATCCAACACAACAGCCGCTTCATAGCACGCCTCCCAAAACCTTTGTGGTGCAGTCTATGGCCGGTTTGTGAAGAGTATGTCCCTTTATTTTAAATTCTTCTCTTCCAATTTCAGGCAGGCTGTGATATAGTATTGCTTAATGTTTCCTGAAAAGAGGAGTGAGAGAAAATGATATTCGGCAAGCACATCAACCGGTATTACCTGAAGTATAGCTGGATGCTGGTGCTGGGTCTGGCCGCCCTGGTGATGGTGGACTTTTTGCAGCTGGAGATCCCCAAGCTGTACCGCATGGTCATCGACGGCATGGCCTACGGCTCTGTGGCCGAAGGGGGCGCGCAGCTGGCCTTTGATATGGATTTCCTGGTGGACCGGATCTGTATGCCCATGGTAAAGATCATTCTGGCCATGGTGTTCGGCCGGTTCCTGTGGCGCATCTGCTTCTTCGGCTCTGCCGTGCAGCTGGAAGAGGATCTGCGCAACCGGATGTTCAGCCATGCCAAGGAGCTGAGCCGCCAGTATTACCAGGTCAACAAGGTGGGCGACCTCATGAGCCTGTTTACCAACGACCTGGACACCGTGCAGGAATGCTTCGGCTGGGGCGTGATGATGTTCTTTGACGCGGTGCTGCTGGGCATTCTGGCAGTGACGGATATGTGGGGAATGAACCCGGTGCTGACCATGCTGTCCATGATCCCCATGATCTTCCTGCTGGCCTCTGCCACCATCGTGGGCAAGCGGCTGATGAAGAAGTGGGATACCCGGCAGGCGGCTTTTTCCAAGCTGTCGGATTTTTCCCAGGAGAGCTTCTCCGGCATCGCGGTGATCAAGGCTTTCGTGAAGGAAGCCAAGGAGCTGTGGGCCTTCAAGCAGCTGAATGTGGAAAATGAGGAGGCCAACATCGACCACACCAAGACCTCCGTGCTGTTCCGGGTGATGGTTACCCTGTTCGTGGAAAGCGTTATCTGCATCATTCTGGGCTACGGCGGCTACCTGGTGTATAAAGATGTGTTTACCGCAGGCCAGCTGATGGAGTTCATCGGCTATTTCACCGCGGTGATCTGGCCCATTATGGCTGTTTCCGAGCTGATCGACATGGGCTCCCGGGGTAAGGCATCCCTGGAGCGTATCGGCCAGCTGCTGGATGCTCCCGTGGATGTGAAGGACCGGGAAGGCGTTCAGCCCCTGCCGGAAATTCGCGGCGATATTGAGTTTCGGGATCTGTCCTTCCGCTATCCCGACGGCGAGTTTGATGCCCTGAAGAATATCTCCTTTAAAATCAATGCCGGTGAGAATGTGGGTCTTGTGGGTAAGACCGGCTCCGGCAAGACCACCCTGGTAGATCTGATTCTGCGTACCTACAATGTGCCCGACGGCACCTTGTTTATTGACGGTCACGATGTGAACCATGTGGCCATCCGGGATCTGCGTTCCGGCTGCGCCTATGTGCCCCAGGACAATTTCCTGTTCTCCGATACCAT
Organism: Oscillospiraceae bacterium; assembly: GCA_017435525.1. GTDB lineage: Bacteria > Bacillota > Clostridia > Oscillospirales > Oscillospiraceae > Faecousia. Next base: position 30,020 of record JAFSEW010000003.1, read on the forward strand.
TGAGAATAACATCGCCTTCGGTGTCAAGGAGCCCACCGTGGGTGCTGTTACCCAGGCTGCCCGGCTGGCGGATGTTCACAGCAACATCAAGGAATTCCAGCAGGGCTACGGCACTGTGCTGGGCGAACGGGGCGTTACCGTTTCCGGCGGCCAGAAGCAGCGCATCTCCATTGCCCGGGCACTGATGAAGGATGCTCCCATCCTGATTCTGGACGATTCCGTTTCCGCCGTGGATACCAAGACGGAAACCACCATTCTGAGCAACCTGCGCCAGACCCGTGCGGGCAAGACGACGATTCTGATTGCCCACCGGATTTCCACCATCGAGAAGATGGACAAGATCCTTTTCATTGAGGACGGCTGCCTGGCAGGTGTCGGCACCCATGAGCAGCTGTACGCTGCCAATGCGGAGTACCGCAAGATGGTGGATCTGCAGCGGCTGGAAGAGGAAGGAGGCGAGCAAAATGCGTGAGTATCTGCCCATTTTGATCGCAGGCGCCATCATCGGCGTGTTTACGGCGCTGTTTCTGGTGGCCTATGCCATTTTGAAGCGTCATAAGGAAGACATGACCGACCGGGAGCGGAACATGTCCGATAAGGAAATCGTCACCCGCCTGCTGGCTTACGCCAGGCCCTACTGGAAGCGCTTTGTGGCGGTGTTCTTCGTGATGCTTCTGTCCATTGTGTACGATCTGATTTCTCCCCTGCTGCTGGCCCACATCCAGGATGTGATTAAGCAGGAACCCACCTTCGATCTGCGCTATCTCTTCGGCGTGGTGGCATTCTACGCCGGCGTGCTGGCCGTCTCCCTGATATGCACCTATGTGCAGGCCATGATTCTGCAGAAGACCGGCCAAAAGATCCTGTCCCAGATCCGTCTGGATGTATTTACCCATGTGGAAAAGCTCAGCCATGAGCAGCTGAACAATATCCCCGTGGGCAAGCTGGTCACCCGCGTTACCAACGACCCCAACGCCATCAGCTTCATGTTTACCAACATTCTGGTAACCTTGCTGAAGAACTCCATGGTGGTGGTGGGTATCCTGGTGGTGATGCTGGCGGTGAACTATGTGCTGACCCTGATGGTGCTGTGCTTCGTGCCCTTTGTGGTGCTGTTTACGGTGATTTTCCGGCAGTTCTCCCGCCGGGTCCACCGGCAGGTGAGCAACGCCACCACCGATATCAACACTTACCTCTCCGAAAACCTCTCCGGTATCAAGATTACCCAGATCTTCAACCAGGAAGAGCAGAAAATGCAGGACTTCGTGACCCGCAGCCGGAAGCTGCGGAAAGCCAAGTACAACCGCATGTATGTGTTCGGCGTGTTCCGGCCCATGGTGTATATGCTCTTCATCTCCAGCCAGATGTGCCTGTTCTACTTTGGTGCCAAGGGCTACATCCAGGACACTTCCTTCCTGGGCCAGACCATTACCAGCTATACCCTGGTTGCCTTCTACGGCTATATTTCCCGGTTCTTCAACCCCATCCAGACCCTGGCAGAGCAGTTTGATATGCTGCAGCGCTCCTTCGCCTCCGCGGAGAAGATCTTCACCATTCTGGACATGGTTCCCCAGGTGGTGGATGAAGAAGATGCCATGGAACTGGATGAAATCAAGGGCGAGATCGAGTTTAAGGATGTCTGGTTTGCCTATAAACCCGGCGAGTGGGTGCTGCAGGGTGTTTCCTTCCATGTGGCGCCCAAGCAGACCGTGGCCTTCGTAGGCTCCACCGGCTCCGGCAAGACCACCATTCTCAGCCTGATTTGCCGCAACTACGATATCCAGAAGGGCCAGATCCTCATTGATGGCATCGACATCAAGAAGATCAAGATCGCATCGCTGAGAAAGCACTTCGGCCAGATGCTGCAGGATGTGTTCCTGTTCTCCGGCGATATCCGCAGCAACATTCTGCTGCGCAGCGAAGGTATTTCCGATGAAGAGGTCTGGGAAGCCTGCCGCTATGTCAACGCCGATTCCTTCATCGGCAAGCTGGAAAACGGCCTGGACGAAGTGGTGCGGGAGCGGGGCAACAACTTCTCTGCCGGTCAGCGGCAGCTATTAAGCTTTGCCCGTACCATCATCCACAAGCCCGCGGTGATGATCCTGGACGAAGCCACCGCCAATATCGACACGGAAACCGAAGTGCTGATCCAGGATTCTCTGGAGAAGATGAAAAACATCGGCACCATGCTGGTGGTTGCCCACCGGCTTTCCACCATCCAGCATGCGGATAATATCATCCTGCTGTCCAAGGGCAAGATCCTGGAGCAGGGCACCCATCAGGAACTGCTGCACCTGAAGGGTCGCTACCACCATCTGTATACCCTGCAATACAACAAGCAGCAGCTGCAGAACAGCTAACGCAAAAAAGCGCGTGCCGGGTGGCACGCGCTTTTCTTATGGGGAACGGATTCCCACGGGCCTTACGGCTCTCGGAATGACACCGAAAAAAGCTTGTCATTGCGAGGCGCGCAGCGCCGTGGCAATCCGCGTCTTATGTAGGGGAAGAATCCAAAATTTCTTTTGCATCCTTCGCCCTTTGCGCGCGTTGTTCGCATCTTACCGGTGATACACTTGACGAAATGCCTTGCGGCTGTGCGTATCCGCCGTCGCGGTGTAGGCTGACCTTTGGCACTTCGTCCATAGCTAGCATGCCCCGTTGCTTGTGCCTTATACAAAAATAAATTTCGACTTTCACCGTAGGGCGTGGCCTTGGTCCCGCCGTGCAGCGGATGCTTCCGTATTTGCATTGACCCGCGGTGCATCTGTACCTGCTTCCGCAGCGGCGGGAGCAAGCCCCCGCCCTACACCTCCTTGCATGTAAAAAGGCGTGCCGCTTGGCACGCCTTTTTGATATGAAATTAGCCCTGGCGGTAGTGCTCCAGGAAGTGGGCCAGCTTATCGGTGGCGGACTGCAGGTCTGCCACCCGGGGCAGGTACACCACCCGGAAATGGTCCGGCTGCTTCCAGTTGAAGCCGCTGCCGGGGATAATCAGCACCCGCTTCTCCTTCAGGAAATCCAGGGCGAACTGGGTGTCGCTGGTGATGTTGAATTTTTTGGTGTCGATTTTGGGGAAGATGTAGAAGGCGGCCTTGGGACGCACGGCGCTGATGCCGGGAATATCGTTCAGGGCCTTGCAGATAAACTCTCTCTGGTCATAGATCCGGCCGCCGGGGACGGTGTACTCATTGACACTCTGGTAGCCGCCCAGGGCAGTCTGGATAATGGACTGGCCGGGGACATTGGAGCACAGACGCATGTTGGAGAGCATGTTGATGCCGGCGATATAGTCCCGTGCCAGAGCCTTGTTGCCGGAGAGGATCATCCAGCCTACCCGGAAGCCGCACACCATGTGGGATTTGCTCAATCCACTGAAGGTGACGCAGAACAGGTCCGGGGCCAGAGACGCGGTGGAAATATGCTCCAGGCCGTCCATCACCAGCCGGTCATAGATCTCATCGGAGAAGATAATCAGCTCATGCCGCCGGGCGATATCCACGATTTTCTCCAGCAGCTCCCTGGGATACAGAGCGCCGGTGGGGTTGTTGGGGTTGATAATGACGATGGCCTTGGTTTTGGGGGTGATCTTGCTTTCAATGTCCGCAGGATCGGGATACCAGTCGGATTCCTCGTCGCAGATGTAGTGCACAGCCTTGCCGCCGGCCAGATTGGTGCAGGCGGTCCACAGGGGATAGTCCGGAGAGGGGATCAGCACCTCGTCGCCGGTGTTCAGCAGGGCGTTCAGGGAAAGCTGGATCAGCTCGCTGGCACCGTTGCCGGTAAAGATGTCCTTCATCTGCACATTGGGGATGTGCTTCAGCTGGGCGTACTGCATAATGGCTTTCCGGGCGGCGAAGATGCCCCGGGAATCGGAATAGCCCTGGCAGTTGACAATGTTATCTCGGATGTCCTGAATCACTTCTTCCGGTGCCTGGAAGCCGAAGGGGGCGGGATTGCCGATGTTCAGCTTCAGCACCCGCATGCCGTTTTCTTCCATCCGGTTGGCTTCGTCCACAACGGGGCCACGGACATCATACAGAACATTTTCCAGTTTACTTGCTTTGTTAAAAGTTCTCATAGGATTCTCCTTGAAAAAACAGCGGGCGGCAAATTGCCGCCCCTGTATCAATTGGGTTCAATCAGAAGTTGCACTTTTCAGCGATATATGCCTTCAGATCCTGGATGGGGATACGCACCTGCTCCATGGTGTCGCGGTCGCGGACGGTGACGCAGTTGTCGGCTTCGGTAGTCTCGTCGCCCACGGTCTGGAAGTCCACGGTGATGCACAGAGGGGTGCCGATCTCGTCCTCACGGCGGTAACGCTTGCCGATGGAACCGGCATCGTCGAAGTCCACCATGAAGTCCTTACGCAGCTCGCGATAGATCTCTTCTGCCTTGGGGCTCAGCTTCTTGGAAAGGGGCAGGATGGCAGCTTTGAAGGGAGCCAGAGCGGGATGCAGGCGCAGCACGGTACGCACATCGGGGTTGCCCTTCTTGTCGTAGCCAACCACTTCCTCGTCGTAAGCTTCGCACAGGAAAGCCAGTGCCACACGGTCGCAGCCCAGGGAGGGCTCGATGACATAGGGGATATAGTGTTCGTTCCGCTCCTGATCGAAGTAGGTCAGCTTCTTGCCGGAGGCTTCCTGGTGGCGGCCCAGGTCATAGTCGGTACGGTCGGCAATGCCCCACAGCTCGCCCCAGCCGTTGCCGAAGGGGAACTGATACTCGATATCGGTGGTAGCCCGGGAGTAGAAGGCCAGCTCAGCGGGGTCATGGTCACGCAGGCGCAGGGAATCTTCCTTGATACCCA
>JAFSEW010000020.1 GCA_017435525.1 Oscillospiraceae bacterium
CGAGTCAGCCTCGTTACGACCACTTCGATACATCTCCCTATTGTATTCCCAACGCTTTCCGGGTTTCCCGCCGGTCCAGAACCGTGCGTAGAAAATGTTAGAAAAGCGTAGAAAAACCGTAGATATTAAGTTTAGAAAAAATTAGATAAGCCGAAAAGTCCAGCAATATCAAGGGTTTTCGGAGGTGGGGCATCTACCGACCTACTCGATTTCGAGTCATTTGGAGCAAAAAATCGATAGAAATCGATAAGTAACTTTAAGACCCCGCCAGAACGAGTTCCACTCGCATAATAAGTCAAGTACACACCTCTCACAAAGCGTAGAAAATGCGTAGAAGTCGCCGCTGTAGACAACATCAGGATACCGCAAAAACGCCGAAATATCAAGGGTTTTCCGGCACGGAAGCCGAAATGACCTACTCGATTTCGAATCCGCACCCTTCAGCCACTTGGGTACATCTCCTTATAGCCTATGCATTATAGCAATGTTCCGGGGAAAAATCAAGGTTTTTTCGCCAGTTCCATCACCTGACCCATTTGGGCCATGATGGATTCGTAGCATTCCCGCTTGTGGGGGCGCAGGCACCCGGAGCAATCCTTGATGCCACTGGGCAGATACACAAAGTTGCCGCCGCAGTTTTCCCCCAGGCAGTACAGCGGGCAATAGCAGAACAGGCAGCTGAATTTCTCAGGGTCTGCTCCCTGGTGGCAAGGGAAATACTCGCAGGCTTTATTCTGGAAAAAATCGTAGTTTGCCATAATGGGCCTCCTAATATAAGAGATACGGATTCTTCGGCTTGCTCACAGTGACATGCAAAACAACAGGCTTTCCGCATTTCTCCGTCGTTCTGAGCAACCCTGAGCGAAGTCGAAGGGGCGCCGAAGAACCCGTTTCCTGCAATTGTTGCATTTTTTGCGGGCTGCTGATATAATGGTTTCAAACTTCCGTCCAGGGGAAAATTTCCGGGGGTTCCCGGGTAAATTCCATTTTCTCCCCGGTATAGGGATGGGCAAATGCCAGCCGGTAAGACCACAGGGCGATATTGCAGCCGTCTTCTGCTTGGCTGTACTTCCGCTCTCCCACCAGGGGCATACCCCGGCTGGAAAACTGCACCCGAATCTGGTGGGTGCGGCCGGTGTGAAGCCGGATAAGAACCCTGGTCATATCCGCGCTGCGGCTGACCACCCGGTAATCCAGCACCGCTTCCTGAACGCCTTTGGCTATTTCCGATGCCACAAGGGTCATGCGCCTGGCTTTGTCCCGGTACAGAAGATCCCGCAGAGTATCTTCCGCTTTTTCGGGCGTTCCATGTACCACCGCCAGGTATTCCTTCTCGAATCCCCCTTCCCGGATCTGCCGGGAAAGCTCCGAAGCGGCTTTGGCTCTGCGGGCCAGCACCATCAGGCCGCTGACCGCCTGATCCAGCCGGTGCACCGTGCGGACATTGTCATCCCCCAGTGCCTGCCGCACCAGATCCGGCAGTCCCCCCGGCTCATCGGTGGATTTCACCCCGGCGGGCTTGATGCAGATCACCATATCCTTATCCTGATAGAGCAGCTCCATACTTTCACCTCGCATTCAGTTTACCAAAAATACTGCGGCTTTGCAAGGAGGCAGCGTTATGAAAATTGTAATTCTCGACGGCAAGGGCATCAACCCCGGCGACCTCAGCTGGGCATGCTTTGATAAATTCGGCACCGTGGATGTGTACGACAAGACCCCCACAGACGCGCTGACAATCCAACGGCTCCAAGGCGCCACCGTGGCCGTGACCAACAAGACCCCCATTGACGGCGCCATTCTGGACGCCTGCCCGGATGTGAAGCTGATCTGCGTGCTGGCCACCGGCTACAATGTGATTGACTGTGCCGCCGCCAGAGAACGGGGCGTGCCGGTTTGCAATGTGCCGGACTACGGCACCAGCGCCGTTTCCCAATTTGCCTTCGGCCTGCTGCTGGAGATCTGCCATCAGATTGGCCATCACAACGCCCTGGTGCATCAGGGTGCCTGGACAGCCTGCCCCTCCTTCTGCTTCTGGGACACCCCCCAGATGGAACTCTCTAGCAAGACCATGGGCATCATCGGCTTTGGCCGCATCGGGCAGGCCACAGGTCGCATCGCCAGGGCCTTCGGCATGGAAGTGCTGGCCTGCAGCCGCACCCACTACGAAGGGGTGGACGCGGAATATGTGTCTCTGGAGGAACTGCTGGCAAGAAGCGATGTGATCAGCATCCACTGTCCCCTGACGGACAAGACCCAGGGGCTGATCAATGCCGAAACCATCGGCAAAATGAAAGACGGTGCCATCCTGATCAACACTTCCAGAGGCCCCATCCTGGAGGAAGCGGCGGTGAAGGATGCCCTGATTCGCGGCAAGCTGCGCTACGCGGCGGTGGATGTAGCCTGTGTAGAGCCGATTCCTGCCGATTCTCCCCTGCTTTCTGCCCCCAACTGCATCATCACCCCCCACATGGCCTGGGCCCCCGCAGAGAGCCGCCAGCGGATTCTTGACAGCACGGTGCGCAGCATCGATGCATTCCTGGCAGGCAGCTGCGTGAACACCGTAAACTGACTTCTGATATCCCCCCATGGGAAATACCTTTGTGTTTCCTGTGGGGGATTTTTTTGCACCATGGGCTGTGGAAAACCCTGTGGATTCCCAAGCAGGCGGAAAGGATGCCCACATGCATTCTCTGCTTTCCGGGGGGCAATGGAGCCACACATTTGCGGCGCTGTGGGGGTGACTTGACATTTTCGAACATTTGTATTATAATACCAGTGAATTTGAATCACCAGCAGCAAAAAGAAAAGGAGTTTATTTATGTATAAGAGAGGTCAATTCACATTCTACAGATCATTCTATCACTCTGCCCAATGCCTTCCTCCCAAACAACGGCTGATTCTTTTGGAAACTATCATCCGTTACGCCCTGGATGGAGAGGAGCCTCCGGAGCTGAAAGGCACTCTGAATGCTATGTTTTTGATGATTAAGCCCAATCTGGACACCGCCCGAAAAAAGGCCGAAGCCGGTGCCCTTGGGGGAAGCAAGCCGAAAGCATGCCCCAATGATCCCTACGCCGGACTGCCAGGTAATCCCACACAGTGGTGATGCTAGATATAGCCTTAGATTAAGAAATAGTCTTAGATTTAGATTCAGAAAAAGAAAAAGAAATAGCTATATTCTTATATCTAGGGCAGTAACGGGATCATTTTTCGTTCTCCCCTGTGGAAAACCCGGTACCCGGAGCGCAGCAGACGGCTTGTTTTGCCTGGTATTCTGCCTGTCATTCCGAGGGTCGAAGACCCGTGGGAATCCGTTCCCCTGGCTCCTACATTGCATACTGTAGGGGCGAGCATTGCTCGTCCGTGCCGGGTGGCAAGATTGCACCGGGTAATGGGGATGCGGATTGCCACGGCGCTTTGCGCCTCGCAATGACAGATAAGATTTGAGGGCTGGTTCTTTTGCATGTCATTCTGAGTAAGCCGAAGGCGCGTCGAAGAATCCGTACCCCTTTGGAAATTCGTGGGGATGCGGGTCCTTCGACTCGCTGCGCTCGCTCAGGACGACAGAGATAGAATTGGCTTTCTGCGTTTTGCTGTCATTCTGAGGGTCGGGCGATAGCCCGGAGTCGAAGTATCCGTACCCTTTTGGAAATTTGTGGGGATGCGGATTGCCACGGCGCTTTGCGCCTCGCAATGACAGAGAAAACCTGAGGGCCATCCCCATTGCACTGTCATTCTGAGCGAACGAAGTGAGTCGAAGAATCCGTTACTCTTTTGGGAAGTCGCGGGGGATACGGGTCCTTCGACTCGCTGCGCTCGCTCAGGACGACAGAGATAGAATTGGCTTTCTGCGTTTTGCTGTCATTCTGAGCGACCCTGAGCGAAGTCGAAGGGGAGTCGAAGAATCCGTACCTCTTTGGAATCATTTGCGAAGCAAATACCATAATTGTCAATTGTCAATTGTCCATTGTCAATTCCGACAACACACCTGGCATCGGGAGGGTCAAGACCCTCCCCTACTATCCTCTATGAAAAGAAGGCCCCCGGGTGGGAGCCTTCTGCAAATTTTATTTCTTGATGGCGAATTCCACGGGGCTGTTTGCCGGCAGTTCCAGAAGCTCCGGATGGGCCAGAAGTTCCTTTACCAGTGCTACGGTGCCGGAGTAATAGTAGCCGTCGGCAATGCGCTCATCCAGGGTAATGCCCAGAGGCACAACTTCCCGGCAGCGTTCTTCCCCGTCGGGACCGTATTCCTTCTTCCAGCACTTCTTGCCCAGCACCACGAAGCAGGAATTGGTTCCCCAATTCACCAGGTGGTGATAGCCGCATTCCAGGCCGATGGAACCCAGGTTGGACAGGAATACCGCGGCATGGTTGGGGTCGGTGCCTACCAGGAACTGGGGTGCCCAGCCGTGCTTATCCAGCCACAGAACCAGCTTGACGATCCCAACCACCAAAAAGTGGGGCAGCTTCATCACCAGGTCCATAGCGCCGGTGGAGGTATCGGTTTCATGCCGGGCCACATGGATGGCCTTCATGATCTTCTCATGGTAAGTATCGATGGTATCCTCCGGGGCGTACTCGAAAAGCGCCAGGCCTTCCTCCGCGTGGTCATTGAACTGCTTCTTCACCGTAAAAGCCACGGTGACCTTATCGCGCTGATAGATCCTGTGGTTGCACACGAAGCGGTTCATCTTGGGCCGCAGGATAAAGGCTTTGCCGATGGCGGCACTGATGATGTGGAAGAAGGTATAGCGGTGGCTCTTATCCAGCCCCGCATTCTTCTTTTCCAGGTAGGCCTCCAGGGGAGCCATGTCAATATCCACACTGACATAGGCCTCATTGTCGGCCCGGTTGGGCATCAGGGTGGTCATAATCTGGTTCATAGCGGGCAGTTCTTTCAGCCATACGGCATCCGGGCGGTCGCCCCATTTTTTCTTAGGCATTGCAATCCCTCCTTATTTGTGTCATTCTACCAAAAAACGGTAAAGATTGCAACGGGGATTTGATGGCTATATTGACAATTTTCGTGTTTTCCTGTATACTTTTTATAGGTATTTTTATACCGATTGCAAGAAAGGAGCAACTCTATGAAACTGACACGACTCGCAAGCCTTCTGTTGTGCCTGGTGCTGGCCCTTGGCCTGGCTGCCTGTGACCCTGCGGAGCCCATCCCCTCCACCGCCGCAACACAGCCTCCGGCAACCACCGTGCCCACAGAGCCGCCCCTGGATCCTCTGGCGCTTTACGCAGATGCCGTAGCCGCCCTGGAAGCAGGCAAAGCCTATACCATCACCGCTACCAGAGTGAAAACTATACAGCAGGCCACCGAAACCTTTACCGAGGATTACAAGCACACCCTCAACCGCAGCGGCGACCTTCTCTCCGCCGCAGCCACCATCAACTACAGCAACACCCCCATCTTCACCAAGGAATTCTGGGTCGATGGCACCGCTTACCTGGATGTAAACAGCAGCCTGTACCGGTCGGAAATGGACCTGGACGCGTATCTGGCCCGGTATGCCCCGTTTTCGCTGTTCACCCCGGAAAATTACGCCAGCGTCACCGCTGAAGAGGGAGAATCCATCGTCATCACCTTCGCCGAGGCCGCCGCTCCCGAAAGCTGGCTGGCACCGGAGGATCTGACCCTGGTGAGCGCCGCAGGCACTGCCACCGTGAACGCAGAAGGTCAGCTTACCGGCTGCGCCTACGATCTTACATACACCTACGGCGGTGTGACCATCACCGAGGACTGGGATATCACCTATGAGGCCGTAAAAACAGAGCCCAAGATCCCCGAAGAGCTGGACGGCTATCTGCAGATCGAAAGTCTTGACGCGCCGCTGCTGCTGGAACAGGGCAAGGCCCATCTGGCAGCCGCCAAAACCATAAGCAGCATCGCCTCTCAGCTGATTACCTCTCAGGCCGCCGGCTACGGCTGCGAGATGCAGCTGCAGCTGGATATTACCGATGGCATGTACCGCTTCTTTAACCGGCTCACCGAGATGTCCGGCAACCAGACTCAGGGTTACACCCTGGACGAACTGTACCGGGACGGCAAATACACTATGTCTGTGGACGGTGAAGAGCCTGAGGAAGTGGCAGGGGTAAGCACCAAGGTGCTGGATGTGTATGTGCAGCAGCAGCTTCTGGACCCCATCCACGGCTCTGACAGCATTGCCACCGCCACTGTAACGGATCTTGGCAGCGTACTGCTGGCAGAATATACCGGCAATGATGCCTGGGGCGATGCCATCCGTGCCGTGGTCTGCGGCACCATTCTGGCTGACCCCTACGCGCTGGATAACCTGTCCACCGCTACCGAGAATATTACCACCGATTTCTACATCGCCCTGGACAAGTACACCGGCATCCCCACCGCCTACGGCTATAACTACGAAGGCACCCACACCATTCAGAACGGCCTGTATGTTCTGGCCGGACAGCATGACATTTCCTATGATGTAGGCAGTCTGGAAGCCTATGAGAACATCACAGAGGAGCCTTCCCCCGATGCCCAGGCAGAAGCTCCCACCCCGCTGCTGTATAAGGTCACCGGCGAAAACGGCCAGCAGATGTGGCTCTTCGGCACCATCCATGTGGGCGATGACCGTAGCGGCTACCTGCCCCAGGAGCTGGTAGACGCCCTTCTGGGCTCCGATGCCCTGGCGCTGGAGTGCGACACCGAGGGCTTTGAAGCCAAGCTGGAAAAGGACTCCAGGCTCGCCCAGAGGGTTTCCGACGCCTACTACTATACCGACGGCACCACCACCGAAGAGTATTTCCTGGACGCTGCGCTTTACGCCAAGTCCGTGCAGCTGCTGAAGGCCGCAGGCGGCTACAGCTACATGAGCAAGATGATGAAGCCCGAGCTGTGGAGCAGCACCATTGAGAATTTCTTCCTGCAGCAGGGTCACCGGCTCACCAGCCAGAAGGGTCTGGAATCCCGGCTGACAAAGATCGCCCAGGAGAATGATATCCCCCTGCGGGAAGTGGAATCCGTGATCTTCCAGATTGAGATGATGGACAGCTGGAGCCAGGAGCTGGTTGAGCTGATGCTGCGGGATCTTACCGAGGCAGACGGCGTGGGCTACGCCCTGGAATCCCATGATCTGTACGATCGCTGGTGCGCCGGTGACGAGGCCGACCTGATCGAAGCCGTGAAGGACGATACCAGTGAAATGACTGAGGAAGAGCTGGCGCTGTACGAAGAGTACAAAAAGTCCATCAGCACCGACCGGAATGCCGGTATGCTGGAAGTTGCCAAGAAGTACCTGGAAAGCGGCGACACCGTATTCTTCGCCGTTGGCCTTGCCCACCTGCTGGCAGAGGACGGTGGTCTGGTCTTTACCCTCCGTGATGCCGGCTACACCGTAGAGCAGGTCACCTACGGCTGATCTCCAATCAAAACATCAAGGCCCCTCCACCAGGAGGGGCCTTGTAAGTTTGTCAAAGAAGCGCCAATTTTGCTTGTCATTGCGAGGCGTAAAGCGCCGTGGCAATCCGCATCCCCATGAGGCGGTACGAATTTGCTACCCGGCACGGGAGGCTCTTGAGCCTCCCGATGCCAGGTGTGTTGTCGGAATTGACAATGGACAATGGACAATTGACAATTATGGTATTTGCTTCGCAAATGATTCCAAAGAGGTACGGATTCTTCGACGCGCCTTCGGCTTGCTCAGAATGACAGTTGAATGTGGAAAGCCAATTCCATCTCCGTCGTCCTGAGCAACCCTGAGCGAAGTCGAAGGGGCGCCGAAGGACCCGCATCCCCACAAATTTCCAAAAGGGTACGGATTCTTCGACGCGCCTTCGCTGAATTGCGGTATGCTTGCCCCCGGCAAGCATGTTTATTTCAGATTCGCTGCGGGTCGCACCATGCTCAGAATGACATGCAGAAGAACCAGCCCTCAAGTTTTAACCCGTCGTCCTGAGCGAGCGCAGCGAGTCGAAGGACCCACATCCCCGCGACTTCCCCAAAAGGTTACGGATTCTTCGACTCACTCCGTTCGCTCAGAATGACAGTGCAAAGGGGATGGCCCTCAAGTTTTCTCTGTCATTGCGAGGCGCAAAGCGCCGTGGCAATCCGCATCCCCATGCGCCGGTACGAATTTGCAACCCTCCCCTACAGCATGCAATGTAGAGGCCGGTGCCTTGGACGATCCGCTGCCGGGCAGGCTGTTTCACAGCATACCCGCGAAGGTGCGGGTGACGGCGGCGCAGCGGTGGGCTGCGATGCGCTCGAAGGTGGGGTAATCCATGTCCGCGGAGTTATCCGCCTTATCGGAGATAGCCCGGATGATTACAAAGGGAACGCCGTTGCGATACGCTGCCTGGGCGATGGCTGCGCCCTCCATTTCGGTGCAGGCGGCGCCGGTGACGGCGATGATCTTATCTTTCAGGCCCTGTTCGCAGACGAACTGGTCGCCGCTGGCTACACGACCCTTACGGGTGTGGCCGGGGTTCACAGCTTCCGCCGCGGCAAAGGCGGCGTTCACCAGAGCGCTGTCCGCCGGAAAGCTGGCAGGCATCCCCGGCATCTGCCCCGGCACATAGCCGAAGTTGGTCACATCCACATCGTGGTACATGGCATCCACACTGATCACCAGATCGCCGATATCCAGAGCAGCGTCCAGAGAACCGGCAATGCCGGTATTCACCAGATGGGTCACCTGATAAAAATCGCAGAGCATCTGCACGCACAGCGCCGCGTTGACCTTGCCGATGCCGCACTGCACCACGACCACATCCTTGCCGTCCAGTCTGCCTTCGTGGAAGGCGACACCGGCGTGGGCGGTGGTGTTTCTTTCTTCCAGCAGGCTCAGCAGCGTCTCCACTTCCTGCTCCATGGCGCCGATAATTCCAAGTTTCATAGCAGTTCCTCCTTACTGCGGATAGACCATGTGGGCCTCGTCGATATGTTCCAGCAGCTGGGTGTACCGGGCCCCCCAGTAATTGGCCATCAGCAGGTTCATATCCTGATAGTTGCCGCAGTCCCTGGCGCTGGCACCGGGGACATCCCCCTGATAATCCCGGATGAAGCGGAAGCAGCCCTTCACAAGTTCCAGGGCGTCCTGAGGCTCCAGATCCCCTGCCAGCAGCAGGTAGAATCCGGTGCGGCAGCCCATGGGTCCAAAGTAAATGACCTTTTCTCCCCACTGGGGATCATTGCGCAGGTAGGTGGCAGCCAGATGCTCCATGGTATGCACCTCGGCGGTGTTCATCACGGGCTCGCCGTTGGGCTTGGTCAGCCGCAGATCAAAGGTAGTGACAGTCTCCGCGCCAATGCGGTCCTTCCGGGAAACATAAAAGCCCGGTTCCAGTTTCAGATGGTCAATGGTAAAGCTGGTGATCTTCTTCATAGGCTTTCTCCTTGCTGATAATTTCTTTCATTATATCCCAAAAGCATACCAAAAGCAAGCAGAAAGGGCAAACCCCAAAAAAGAGAAACGGATCCGACCGCGCGCCTGCGGCTTGCTCAGGATGACAGAGGAAATCGCAGGCCATCCCCATTCCTCTGTCATTCTGAGTGGAGTGCGATAGCACGGAGTCGAAGAATCCGTTCCCCCATGCGAGATCGCACCGGGCAGCGGGAGAGAAACGGATCCTTCGGCGCGCCTGCGGCTTGCTCAGGATGACAGAGGAAAGAAGATAGCCTGTTCTTCCGCCTGTCATTCTGAGCACAGCGAAGAATCCGTTCCTCAAGCATAATTGTTCCCCTTTCAACCGGCCGTTGAGTGCCATTCAACCGGGCGTTGGGGAAAATTTTTTCGGATTTTAACGAATAATTGATAGCTTTTCCCGCTTCTTTATGGCATGATAGGATCAAACAACACAGGAGGTTCATCGCCATGGAAGAAACTCTCGGAAAGCGCATCATGCGCCACCGGAAACGCCTGGGTCTGACCCAGGAACAGCTGGCAGAGCAGCTGGGTGTCACCGCCCAGGCTGTAAGCAAATGGGAGAACGATCTGTCCTGCCCGGACATCGCCATGCTGCCCAAGCTGACAAAGATCTTCGGTATCACCGCCGACCAATTGTTGGGCAGTGCCCCGGAGTGCTCTGAAGAAACCGTATTCACCGGAGAAATTGTGGAAGAAAACGAGCCGGAGGGCATCCACCTGGAAAAGGACGGCTGGGAATTCCACTGGGACAGCGGACGCCGGGGCTACATGTCCTTCGCGGTTCTGGTGCTGGCAGTGGGCGCACAGCTGCTGGCAGCAAGGCTGCTGCATGTGGATATCGGGTTCTGGCAGATTCTGTGGCCCAGCACCCTGATCAGCTTCGGCATCGGCGGTCTGTTCGGTCATTTCTCCTTTATAAAAATCGGCAGTGCGCTGCTGGGCGGCTGGTTCCTGGCGGATTACTGGAATCTGCTGCCGGAGCAGCTGGGCAGCGGTCTGGTATTCCCGGCGCTGGTAATCGTGTTCGGCCTGAGCCTTCTGGTGGAAGCCGTGAAAAAGCCGAAGAAATCCGTCTTCCGGTTCCATCATAAGGGCGGCAAGCAGAAGCAAAATGATTTCCGGCAGCAGGGCGACACATTTACTTATTCCGCCTGTTTCGGCGAAAGCACCCAGCGGCCCGCCATGGCTGTGCTGCGCAGCGGTGAGATCAACTGTTCCTTCGGCGAGTACACGGTGGATCTGACTCATGTGGACGAAATTGCAGATGGCTGCACCCTGGAAGCCAACTGCGCCTTCGGTGAGCTGACCCTGCGGATTCCCAGGTGCTACGCCCTGCGGCAGGAGAATTCCACCTTCCTGGCAGGCTTTGATATTTCCGGCCACCCCGACCCCGATCCCAAAGGCACCATCCGCCTGGAAGCCAACGCCAGCTTCGGTGAGATTGATGTGGAGTATGTGTAAGCTATACAGCACCCTGTAGGGGAGGCTCTTGAGCCTCCCGTGCCGGGTGTGTTGTCGGAATTGACAATTGACAATGGACAATGGACAATTGTGGTATTTGCTTCGCAAAGGATTCCAAAGAGGTACGGATTCTTCGACGCGCCTTCGGCTTGCTCAGAATGACAGTTGAATGGGGAAGGCCAATTCCATCTCCGTCGTCCTGAGCAAGCGCAGCGCGCCGAAGGACCCGCATCCCCACGAATTTCCAAAGAGGTACGGATCCTTCGGCGCGCCTGCGGCTTGCTCAGGATGACAGAGAAAATCGCAGGCCATCCCCATTTACCTGTCATTCTGAGCGGAGTGCGATAGCACGGAGTCGAAGAATCCGTTCCCCTTTGCGCAGTTGATTCCCGGCAAGCGGGCCATCCAAGGCACCGGCCCCTGCATTGCATATTGTAGGGGAGGCTCTTGAGCCTCCCGTGCCGGGTGGCAATGTCCCACCGGGTAACGGGAGGGTCAATGAATTTTGGTATGATTGCCACCGGCAATCATGTAGATTTTGATTCGCTGCGCGGAGCGCCACCCTCCCCTACTGGGAGAAACGGATCCTTCGGCGCGCCTGCGGCTTGCTCAGGATGACAGAGGAAAGAAGATAGCCTGTCCTTCTGCCTGTCATTCTGAGCAGAGTGCGATAGCACGGAGTCGAAGAATCCGTCTCCCTGAATTGTCCATTGACCCTTCATCTGCAGGAAAGTGTAAACTTTCCTGCTTTTTTCTTGCTTTTTCGACAAAGATATAGTATGATATCTGCTATGATACGAAAAAAAGGCAGGAACCTAAATGGATGTAAACGAATTTTTCGCTGACGAAACACCCCGTCAGCCCAATCCCCGGCGCAGACAGCGCAACTATAAGAAGGAGCAGCTGCGCACCTACGGCATTCTGGCTGTGGTGGGCGTGCTGATCATTCTGTTTATCATATTTGCCGCAGGCTCCATCAAGCGCAGCAACGCCAAGCGGGAAGCCGCACGGCAGGAAAGTCTGGCCGCCATGGAATCCTCCCTGGCAGAGAAAGCCGCATGGGACAAAGAAGCGGAAATTCTGCTGGCAGAAGCCTCCGCTGTAGCCGCAGGCTACGATTATGAGAAAGCCATGGCCATGATCGAAAGCTTTTCCGGCAGCTACTACGAATATGATGCTCTGGCCAATCTCATGGATACCTGCAAACGGGAGCAGGAAAAGCTGGTTGCCTGGAGCGACCCGGCAGCCATCAAGAATCTTTCCTTCAATGTGCTCATTGCAGACCCTGACCGGGCTTTCGCGGATGCGGAAAACGGCGCTTCCTACCGTAAGAACTTCATTACCGTAAGCGAATTCACCAACATCATTACCCAGCTCCATGAAAATGGCTATGTGCTGGTAGATCTGGACGATTTTATTGAAGCCACCTCCACAGAAGGCGGCGTCATCACCTACACCAACAAGCCTATTCTGCTGCCTGAGGGTAAGAAACCCATTATGCTCACCCAGACCCAGGTAAACTACTACGGCTACATGGTGGACGGCAATGATGACGGTACCCCCGACAAGGACGGCGCAGGCTTTGCCAGCCGGCTGGTGCTGGATGCAAAGGGCAATCTCACCTGTGAAATGGTGGATCGCTCCGGCAACACCGTCACCGGTGCCTATGACATGGTTCCGATTCTGAACACCTTCATCAAGGCCCATCCGGACTTCTCCTATCGGGGTGCCCGGGCCATTGTATCTGTCAGCGGTTACGACGGCATCTTCGGCTACCGTGGGGATGCGCTGGAGCAGGCAAAGCCCATTGTGGAAGCCCTGCGGCGGGATGGCTACACCATCGCCTGCTACACCTACGGCAATATCGCCTATGGAACTGCCAGCCTGAAAAAGCTGCAGGACGATCTGCGCAGCTGGCAGGAAACCATCGCACCTGTGCTGGGTCAGACAGATGTACTGGTGTACGCCAAGAACAGCGACCTGGAAACCTATTCCGGGGAGAAGTTCGATGCCCTGACCAAGGCCGGTTTCCGGTTCTTCCTGGGTATGTGCACCAACCACGAAAGCTGGCTCCAGATGAACAGCACCTATATCCGCCAGGGCAGAATCCTGATCAACGGTGCGAATCTGGCCAATAACACCTACTTCTACACCGGCCTGTTCGACCCCACTTCTATTAAGGACCCCAGCAGATAAACAGCATAAGGAAACGGCGGGAGTAAACCCCCGCCCTACAGTGCCGCCATCGGCACCGGTTGTAGGGCGGGGGCTTGCTCCCGCCGAATTTTTTCTTTTTCTTACAGGCCGTTGCCGCGCAATTCGATGATCTGGTCCCGCAAAATGGCGGCGTATTCGTATTCCATCATCCGGGCAGCTTCCTTCATCTGCTTTTCCAGACGGGCGATCTCCTTCTCCTTTTCCACCTTTGTCATCTTCACGCCGGTACGGCCCTTCCGTTCGGCAGTGGGGGAAGAAATTTCGATCAGGTCCCGGACGCTCTTGATCACAGTCTTTGGCACAATGCCGTGGGCTTTGTTATAAGCATCCTGAATCTCCCGGCGGCGCGCTGTCTCATCCATGGCAACGCGCATAGAATGGGTCACGGTGTCGGCGTACATAATCACCCGGCCTTCCGCGTTACGGGCGGCACGGCCGATGGTCTGGATCAGGCTGGTCTCGCTGCGCAGGAAGCCCTCCTTGTCCGCATCCAGAATGGCCACCAGACTCACCTCCGGCAGGTCCAGACCCTCCCGAAGCAGGTTGATGCCCACCAGTACATGGAATTTGCCCAGGCGCAGATCCCGGATAATTTCCATACGCTCCATGGCACCGATGTCCGAGTGCATGTAGCGCACCTTGATACCGGCTTTCAGAAGATACGTGGTCAGATCCTCCGCCATTTTCTTGGTCAGGGTGGTCACCAGCACCCGTTCATCCTTTGCCGTTCGGGTGTTGATCTCCCCAATCAGGTCATCTATCTGCCCATCGATGGGTCTTACCTCCACTACGGGGTCCAAAAGGCCTGTAGGACGGATCACCTGCTCCACTGTCTGTCCGGATCGGGTCTGCTCATATTCCGCCGGGGTAGCGGAAACATAGATGGCCTGGTTAATTTTGCTGTCAAATTCCTGGAAATTCAGGGGGCGGTTATCGTAGGCAGAGGGCAGCCGGAAACCGTAATTGACCAGGGCATCCTTGCGGCTGCGGTCACCGGCGTACATGGCACGGCACTGGGGCAGCGTCACATGGCTCTCATCCACCAGCAGCAGGAAATCATCGGGGAAATAATCCAGCAGCGTGGTGGGGGGTGTGCCGGGGGCCCGCCCCTGAATCACCCGGGAATAGTTCTCGATACCGTTGCAGAAGCCGATCTCCGTAAGCATTTCCAGGTCGTAGGCTGTCCGCTGGGCGATGCGCTGGGCTTCCAGCAGCTTGTCCTGGGAGCGGAAAAATTCTACCTGCTCATCGCATTCTCTGCGGATCTCGTTCATGGCCCGCTGCAGCTTTTCCTTGGATGCCACATAGTGGCTGGCGGGATAGATAGCCACATGGTCGATATACCGCTCCACCATGCCGGACACCGCGTTGATTTCGGAGATCCGGTCCACCTCATCTCCGAAGAATTCCACCCGGATGGCCCGGCCGGACCAATAGGCAGGATACACTTCCAGGGTATCCCCCCGCACCCGGAATTTATTTCGGGAGAAATCCAGGTCATTGCGCTCATAGCGGATTTCCGCCAGTTTCCGCAGCACATCATCCAGCGGGTACTCCATGCCCACCCGGAGGGAAATCACCATGCTCTTATAGTCGATGGGGTCACCCAGACCGTAGAGACAGCTGACGGAACTCACCACAATCACATCCCGCCGTTCAAACAGCGCCGAGGTGGCGCTGTGGCGCAGCCGGTCGATCTCCTCGTTCACGGAGGAATCCTTCTCGATGTAGGTGTCCGTGTGGGCGATATAGGCCTCCGGCTGATAGTAATCGTAGTAAGAAATGAAGTATTCCACCGCGTTGTTGGGGAAAAACTCCCGGAATTCTGAGCATAGCTGGGCGGCCAGGGTCTTGTTGTGGGCCAGCACCAGAGTGGGGCGGTTCAGTTTTTCAATGACGGAAGCCATGGTAAAGGTCTTGCCGGAGCCGGTAACGCCCAGCAGCACCTGTTCCCGCAGGCCGTTCTCAGCGCCCCACACTAACTTTTCAATGGCCTGCGGCTGATCGCCGGTGGCCTTGAAATCGGAAATCAGCTGAAAGTTGCCCATAGGGCCACCTCCTTATTTTACAGTAATCTGGCACATGGCCATGGTTTGCAGGGCGGCGGCATGGCTTTCCGGGGTCACACCGGCGCAGCAGGCGCTTTCCACGGCAATCTCCTTTTCCGGGAAATTGGCCTTGAGGATCAGCGCGTTACTCACCACGCAGATGTCGGTGCACAGGCCCAGAAGCGTGATATCAAAATCCTCCCCGCCCGCAGCCTGGAGGATCAGCCGGGGCAGCGCCACAGAGCCGAAGGTCAGCTTCTCCACCGGGGTGTAAGCCTTGCCCTCCAGCGCCTTTGCAATGGCAGCATCCAGTTCCCAGCCGGGAGTCCCCTTGATACAATGCGCTACCTGCAGCTTTTTGCCTTCGGCGGTGGAAAGGTAATTTTCAAAGTGGGTGTCATAGGTCACAAAAATATCGCCCTGAAACTTTTCGATGATTCCCGCAGCCAGCGGCACCATAGCCTGGGCTTCCTTCGTGCCCAGAGCGCCGTCCACGAAATCCTTCTGGATATCCACGATTACAAGAAAATGCTTCATTTCTTTTCCTCCCAGTTTTCTCCTGTGGCGTAGTCAATCACTACGCCGGGCTGATTGTTGTAGCAGTACACATGGAAGCAGATGCCCTCTCCGGCATCCTCCACAGAATACGCCTCCATCTGAACACCGCTGGCCACCAGATTGTTCCCTTCGTAGATGGGCGTCACCCGGTAGAGCACATGGTTGCCGGTTTCCTTTATGTAGTCTGCCACCATATTTTCAAAAGGCAGCATACCTTCCACATTCAGATACCGGGTGCCGGTGATCAGGTTTTTCTGATTGGCATTCTCCCCGGCCAGCTGGAATCCAATCAGGTGACAGCGGTTATACAGGCTCTTGCCGTCCACAAATTCATAGCTGCCCTGCACCCAGCCGGAGGGCTTCACGGAGCTGATGCTTTCCCGGTCTTCTGTGGGCATCAGCTCGATACCCAGGCAGGCCTCGGTATAACCGCAGCGGCCCAGCGTGTCCAGCTCCGAATAATATTCAAAGGCCGTTTGGGTCAGATCCGATTCTTCAAACAATGGGGTATTGTTATTTACCACCGCGTAGGGACTGCCGGAATAGGCAGGTACATCCGCTACAGACACCGCATGGGGCGGCGCTGAGAGCTGATTCAGCACCCACTGGGCAGCCAGACACAAAATCACCAGCAGGATGCTGGCCCACAGGGGCAGCTTCTTCATCGCCTCTTTCATTTGCTTGTTCATAGGGTATATACCTCCCGTGTGATGGTTTCATGGGAACTGCCGGCAAATTCCCTGCTTTCTTGCAATGTCCGGCTCTGCAGCCACTGCTGTGGAAACACCGTATCCGCCGGATAATGCCGGTTCCAGCGATAGAGAATCACACTTTCTACGCCGGTTTCCGGCAGCTGCCGCTCACAGAAGCAGTATTCCCCCGGCAATGCTTTCCGGGTGAAATCCTCCGCGATTCGGAAATTCTCAAAAATCTCGGCAAACTGCTTCGCGGAATACGGTTCCATCCAAAGGGGCACATCCTGGGTCAGCGCCAGTAAATCTTCCCGCAGCAGCCGGTCCCGGCTCTGCCGCCGCCCGGCAAAACACATACCCAGTTTGTCGTCTGCGCAAACAATTACATGCATGATTTTTCTCCTCCTCTCTTCGCCTTCGGCGAAACTTCACTTGCCGCAGGCAAACTTCACTGCGAAGCAACTTCACTTGCCGCAGGCAAACTTCACCTTGGTGGGTTTTTCGCCGTATTCAGCGATTTCACCAGCATTCTGCGGATAATTCCACATTCGAACATCAGTTTGTCTGCTTGATTTGCATCCATTGCCTTTGCGCCCACCAGCATCTCTATCCAATATTCCGTTTCCGCACATTCCTTCAGCGCAATATGCAGCTTGTTGACAAAATCCGCTCTGCTGGCAGCATAATTAGCCTCATGGATATTGGCGCCAATGGAAGTAGCGCTTCTAATAATCTGATTTACCAGAACGCCCCGCCCTTTTTTCGTATCCACTTCATCACAGGCAGCAATTACCTGCAGCGCCAAAGACTTGGCTCTGGTGCGAAGTTCAGAGTCTTTCATAGTTGTACTCCTCAGGGTGAAGTTTTTGCTTCGCAAAAGTGAAGTTTCGCTTTCCGCGAAGTGAAGTTTGGCTTTCGCCAAGTGAAGTTTCGCCTGCGGCGAAGTATTATCGCAGGCATTCCCCGGGACGATAATACCCGGACTGCACCATGGATATGAAATCATCGTCAGCGGCTACGATATGATCCAACAAAATAATGTCCATAGCCCCCAGCGCCGTAGCCAGCTGCCGGGTAGTGAGCACATCCTCCCGGGATGGCACCGCGATACCGCTGGGATGATTATGCGCCAGCACCACGGAGGTGGCATTGGCCGCCAGCGCCAGCTCCACCATGCGGCGAATAGGGATGTTTGCGCTGTTCACATCCCCTTGCCCTACCATATGGCAGCACAGCAGCTTGCATTTGGCATCCAGACACAGCAGATACACCGTTTCCCGCCGTGTGCCGTAAAACCGCTGCTGCAGATAGTGGCCGTATTTTTTCACATCGTTCAGGATCTTTTCTTCCGCAGCCTTCTGCACCTGGTAGTAGCGGCCTGCGGCGTGGATCAGATTCAGAAAAACGGCTGCATGCTTTCCGATCCCAGCCACGGTTTCCAGTTCTGCCGCAGTTGCTTCCAGCACAGCGGCATAGCTGCCGAACCGGTCCAGCAGCGCTCTGGCTGCGGGTTTGGTATCCTTCTGGGGAATCGCGTAGAACAGCAGCAGTTCCAAAGCATGAACAGGGTCGAAATGGTCCAGTCCCTCTTCCTGAAACCGGGCTTTCACCCGCTGACGGTGCTCTTTCTGCGTATGCATTTTTTCCACCTCGGTCTTGCTATTTTCGGGATTTTTCGTTAGAATAACAGGGGCGAATATTTTGCCGAAAACCGTCGCATCATAATTTTCCGCTTTCGGCACATTCTAGTTTGGAAAGGAGGCGCTCCCATGGAAGCACAACAGATTTTGGATCTTATGAATCAGGGCGCATTTCTGGTGCGCAACGGCAGCATTGCCCTGGTGAATTCCGAAGCTGCGGACTGTCTGCCGGAACCGGGCACTCCTGTTGCGGATCTGCTTTTTACCGGCGCAGAGGAATATGCAGCCTTTGACAGCGGTACCCTTTGCCTGCAGCTGCAATTGGGCACCGTACTGCGGGAGGCTTCCGTCACCCGCACGCAGGATGGCGACCTGTTCCTGCTGGAGCCGCCCCAGGCAGATCCTGCCCTGCAAGCCCTTTCTCTGGCCGCTATGGAGATGAGCCAGCCTCTGCACGGCGCAATCCAGACAGTCGAACAGCTGCTGCATACCCTGCCGGAAGGCACCGCCGGAGACATCGCAGGTCTAAAGCGCAGGCTCTATCAGATGACCCGGCAGCTGAAGAATATGTCGGATGCCGCCCGGTATCAGGAGAATCCTGCAGGCGCGCCGGAAGTGCGTGACATCTGCGCGGTGCTGGATGAGATCTTCGAAAAGGCTGCAGCCATAGGGTCAACCGCCGGAATCCGGCTGCACTATCAGGGGCTGCGCGAAAGCCACCTCTGCCCGGTAGATGGTGAGCGGCTGGAGCGCGCGGTTTACAATCTGATCACCAACGCCGCAAAGTTCTCTGCCCCCGGTGCCGTGATCCACGCTTCCCTCCGGCGCACAGGCAAATACCTGGCGCTGACGGTATCCGATTCCGGCAGCGGTATTCCCGCCGCTCTGCGCAGCCATCTGCATGAGCGCTACAAGCGGCAGTTGGCTCTGGAGGACCCCCGCCACGGCATCGGCCTGGGCATGGTTCTGATCCGTGCAGCCGCCGCAGCCCACAAAGGTACGGTGCTGCTGGAAACTTCCGACACCGGCACCCGGGTAACCCTTACCTTCTCTCTGGCCCAGCCCATGGGGCAGCTGCGCAGCCCCATATTCCGGCCTGACTATGCAGGGGGGCTGGATCACAGTCTTGTGGAGCTTTCAGAGTTCCTTCCGCCGGAAGCCTATCTTTGATATTTCTTCCCGGGCGAGCCGTTTGGCTCGCCCGTTTTTTTACAGATACCGCTTCAGATACTGGCCGGTGTAGCTGCCTTCTACGGCTGCCACTTCTTCCGGCGTGCCTGCGGCTACCACATAGCCGCCGCCGTCGCCCCCTTCGGGGCCCAGGTCGATAATATGGTCGGCGGTTTTGATCACATCCAGATTGTGCTCAATCACCAGCACCGTGTTCCCCGCGTCCACCAGCTGCTGCAGCACATCGATGAGCTTGTGCACATCCGCCGCGTGCAGGCCCGTGGTGGGCTCGTCCAGCACATAGATGGTGCGGCCGGTGGAAACTCTGGCCAGCTCCGTGGCCAGCTTCACCCGCTGGGCTTCACCGCCGGAGAGGGTGGTGCTGGACTGGCCCAGCTTCACATAGCCCAAGCCAACTTCCACCAGAGTTTGCACCTTCCGGTGGATCTTGGGATGATTTTCAAAAAATTCCAGCGCTTCGTCGGCGGTCATAGCCAGCACCTGGGCAATGTTTTTGCCTTTATACAGCACTTCCAGCGTCTCCCGGTTGTAGCGCTGGCCCTTACACACTTCACAGGGCACATACACATCCGCCAGGAAATGCATCTCGATTTTTACCAGGCCGTCGCCGCAGCAGGCTTCACACCGGCCGCCCTTCACATTGAAGGAGAAGCGTCCCGGGCCGTAGCCCCGGATCTTGGCATCGGCGGTGGAAGCGTAGAGATCCCGGATATCGTTGAAAAGACCCGTGTAGGTGGCCGGGTTGCTTCGGGGGGTGCGGCCGATGGGACTCTGGTCAATGTCGATGACTTTGTCCAGATATTCCATGCCCTCCACCGCATCACAGATGCCGGGGCGGGTGCGGGCGTGATTCAGCCGGGCCAGGAGTGTCTTGTCCAGCACCTCTCCCACCAAACTGGATTTGCCGCTGCCGGATACGCCGGTGACACAGGTGAGGGTTCCCAGGGGGATCTCCACATCGATATTTTTCAGGTTGTTTTCTCTGGCACCCTTCACCGCAAGCTTGCTGCCGTTTCCGGCTCTGCGGCGGGAGGGCACGGGGATCTTCTTCACCCCGGAGAGATATTGGCCCGTAACAGACCGTTCCACCTGCAGAATTTCTTCCAGCGTACCTGCCGCCACGATCTCGCCGCCGTGAATGCCCGCACCGGGGCCCACATCCACGATAAAGTCCGCAGCGCGCATGGTGTCTTCATCATGCTCCACCACGATCAGGGTGTTACCCAGATCCCGCAGGTGTTTCAGGGTTTCCAGAAGCTTGTCGTTATCCCGCTGGTGCAGGCCGATGGAAGGCTCGTCCAGAATATACAGCACGCCCATGAGGGAAGAGCCGATCTGGGTGGCCAGCCGGATACGCTGACTTTCACCGCCGGACAAGGTGCCTGCGGAGCGGGAGAGGGTGAGATACTGCAAGCCCACATCCTGCAAAAAGTGCAGCCGGGACTTGATCTCTCGGACAATCTGCTCCGCCACCACAGCCATATTCCCTTCCAGACGCAGATTCTGTGTAAATTCCAGAGCCTGCTTCACGCTCATATCGCAAAAATCCATAATGCCGATACCGCCTACGGTCACGGCTCTGGCAATGTCGGAAAGGCGCTTGCCGCCGCAATGGGGGCAGGGGGCCATGGCCATGCATTCTTCCAGCTCCTTCCGGGCGGATTCCGATTGGGTCTCCCGGTAGCGGCGGCTGATGTTATTGAGGATGCCCTCAAAGGGCTGCTCCAGCACACCCATGCCGTTGCCGCGGTTGTAGGTCATGCGCAGTTTTTCCCCTTTGGTACCGTAGAGGATCACATCCATGGCTTCCCTGGAAAGATTCTTCACAGGCTCCGTCAGGGAGAAGCGGTATTTCTGGGCCAAAGCTTCAAAATACATCCGAAAGATGGAATCCGTCCGGGCGCTCTGCCAGCCGTTGGCCTGAATAGCGCCCTCGAAGATGGATTTGTTCTTATCGGGGATTACCAGATCCGCGTCCGCTTCCAGCTGGAAGCCAAGGCCGGAGCAGGTAGGGCAAGCGCCTGCGGGATTGTTGAAGGAGAACATTCTGGGCTCCAGCTCCGTCAGGCTGATGCCGCAGTCCTCACAGGCATAGTTCTGGGAAAAGCTCAGTTCTTCCCCGGTACCGGGCAGCTGGATGGTTACCAGGCCCGCGGAATGGGCGCAGGCGGTTTCAATGGAATCGGTAAGGCGGCGGCGCTGGCCTTCCTTCAGCACCAGACGATCCACCACCAGCTCGATGGTGTGCTTTTTGTTCTTCTCGCAGGGGATCTGCTCATTCAGGTCATAGAGTATCCCGTCCAGCCGCACTCTGGCAAAGCCGCTTTTCCGGGCATCTTCAAAGACCTTCTGATGCTCGCCCTTCTTGCCCCTTATCACCGGGGACAGCACCATAAACCGGGTACCTTCCCCCAGTGCTTCCACCCGATCCACGATCTGGTCGATGGTCTGGCGGCGGATCTCCTTACCGCACTTGGGGCAGTGGGGAATGCCCACTCTGGCCCAGAGCAGGCGCAGATAATCGTAAATCTCCGTCACGGTGCCCACGGTGGAGCGGGGGTTCTTGGAGGTTGTCTTCTGGTCAATGGAAATAGCCGGGGAAAGGCCGTCAATGGCATCCACATCGGGCTTATCCATCTGGCCCAGAAACTGCCGTGCGTAGGAAGACAGGCTCTCCACATACCGCCGCTGGCCCTCGGCATAGATGGTATCAAAAGCCAGGCTGGATTTTCCGGAGCCGGAAAGCCCCGTAAACACCACCAGCTTATCTCTGGGGATGGTCAGATCCACATTTTTCAGGTTATTTTCCCGGGCGCCGCGAATTATAATTTTATCGTTCATAGGCCCCTCCTGTTATGATTTTCGTTACCCGATATTATACCACAGCGGGGCATTCTTCACAAGTGGAAATTCAAACAAAATTTCGATTTCTTCCTTCTCGTCGCAATGCTGAAAAAACTTTGGCGCAGCCCATGTTTTTCGGCATATTTTCCTGCCAATAGCAGTTGCTTTTTCCTGCAGGCAAGTGGTATAATATGGCTATAATGCCTTAGCATGGACTTAAGGCCGATCATATAAAAATTAGAGTGAGGTATCGAGCGATGATTGCGTACGGAGAGAATGTAAAAGTTTTCTGTGGCAACTCTAACCCCAAGTTCGCGCAGACCATCTGCAAGGAGCTGGGCCTGGAGCTGGGCAAGAGCACCGTTAAGACCTTTGCCGACGGCGAAGCTTCCGTTTCCCTGGAAGAAACTGTCCGTGGTTGCGATGTATTTCTGATTCAGTCTACCTGCAAGCCTGTAAATGACCATCTGATGGAGCTGCTGGTTATGATCGACGCATGCCGCCGTGCATCCGCCGGCCGTATCACCGCCGTGATTCCCTATTTCGGCTATGCCCGTCAGGATCGCAAGGCCAAGAGCCGTGATCCCATCTCTGCCAAGCTGGTTGCCAACATGATCACCGCCGCCGGTGCTGACCGTGTGCTGACCATGGACCTGCACGCCAATCAGATCCAGGGCTTCTTTGACATTCCCCTGGACCATCTGCTGGGCAGCCCCACTTTCGTGGATTACTTCCTGAACAAGTTCCCCGAGGATAAATACAATCATGAGGAATTCGTGGTTGTCTCCCCCGATGTCGGCTCTGTTGCCAGAGCCCGCGCCTTCGCCACCAAGGTCCATATGGGTCTGGCTATTGTGGATAAGCGCCGCCAGAAGGCCAATGAGTGCGAAGTTATGAATGTCATCGGCAATGTCAAGGACAAGACCTGCATCCTCTATGACGACATGGTGGATACCGCCGGTTCTCTGTGCAACGCTGCCCGGGCCCTGATTGAAGTAGGCGGTGCCAAGGAAGTTTACGCCTGCGCAACCCACGGCGTTCTGTCCGGCCCTGCTTATGCCCGCATTGAGGAGAGCCCCCTGAAGGAAATGATCTTCCTGAACACCATTCCTCAGGTTGCCAACACCCCCAGCGGCAAGATCAAGTTCCTGGATGTAGCCCCCGTGTTCGCCCGGGCTATCTCTCATGTCCACGGCGGCACCTCCATTGCCGATCTGTTCTAAGCCGTGTTTGGAAAGAAACCTACCGACGCCTGGCTCATTGTGGGTCTGGGCAACCCGGGAAAGGACTATGCCCGCTCCCGGCATAACGCAGGTTGGCGTGCCCTGGATATTCTGGCTCAGAATCTGGGCTGCAAAATCGACAAGGGCAAGTTTCAGGGGCTCTACGGTCAGGCCAATTACGGCGGCACCAAGGTGTTTCTCCTGAAGCCCCAGACCTATATGAATCTCTCCGGCCGCAGTGTGCTGCAGCTGAGCGCCTACTACAACATCCCGCCCCAGCGGATCATCGTCCTCTTTGACGATATCTCTCTGGAACCCGGCCGCCTCCGTGTCCGGCCCGACGGCTCTGCCGGCGGACACAACGGTATCAAATCCGTCATTGCGGAATTGGGCAGCCAGGAATTCCCCCGGGTGAAGATCGGCGTAGGTGCCAAGCCCCATCCGGATGCAGACCTGGCAGACTGGGTGCTCTCCGGCTTCAGCGCTTCCGAGGAGAAAGCATTGCTGCCTGCCCTGGAGCGCGCCGCGGATGCCGCCCTTTGCATTATCGACAAGGGCTGCGCAGAAGCTGCCAACCGCTATAACGGAAGCAAGTAGAATATTGTCAAATTTCCACGGAAAGGGGAGGGTCAACTCCCCTTTCCGCTTTGTTGCGTGGAGGGAAAATCATGGAAAAGCTATTGAATTTTCTCAAGTTCATACCGGAGTACCGGCTGCTGACAGAAGCCGCCGCCAAAGGGGAAGCTGCCGCCGTCACCGGCGTGGGCCAGATCAACCGCAGCCATCTGATCAGTGGACTTTTCCGGGATGCCCGGCGCCCTCTTGTGATCCTGGTGCACGACGATATGGCCGCCAAGCGGCTGCAAAGCGAGCTGAAGGCATTTCTGGGAGAAGAATTCCCAGTGCTGCCGGGCCGTGAGCTGACTCTCTACGACAGTGCCGCCGTATCCCGTGGCTGGGAGCAGCAGCGTCTGCGGCAGCTTTACGATCTTGCCGCCGGCAGGACGAAGCTGCAGATTTTCTCCTGGGAATCCATGAGCAGCCGCACCATGCCCAAAGAAGTATTGCTGGGTGCCGCCTTCCAGCTGCGCACCGGGGACGAATATTCCCTGGACGCTTTGGCGGAAAAGCTGACCCAGTTGGGCTACAGCCGCTGCACCATGGTGGAAGGCAAGGGACAGTTTGCCCTGCGCGGCGGTATTCTGGATCTGTTCTCCCCCGGGGAAGACCGGCCTGTCCGTGCCGAATTTTTCGGCGATGAGCTGGACACCATGGGGTATTTCGACCCGGAAACCCAGCGCCGCACAGAAAATGTGGCTGCTGTTACGGTGCTGCCCGTGGGCGAGACCCAGAGCATGCTCCATCCCGGCGGCACAAAAGGTCTGTGCAAAGATATTGCCGCCCTCATTGCCCGGCAGAAGCGCCGGAAGCACCCCAACGAAGATCTCATCGCCACCCTGACGAAGGATCTGGAAAAATATGAAAACGGTCGGCACAATTCCGCAGACGACCGGTATATGGCCCTGATTTATCCGGAATTTTCCACCGCTATGGACTATGTGCCCCTGGACGCCCTGTTTGTTCTGTGCGATCAGAGCAACCTGCACCGGGCCGCAAAAGCCCGCACCGAAGAGCTGGGCATGCAGCTGGACAGTCTGCTTCAGGGTGGTCTGGTAGCCGGTGAACTGTGCGACTATGTTTGCCAGTGGGAGGATTTCTGCGCAGCCCTTTCCGGCCGCAGCGCTGTCTATCTGGATTCCTTCGGCGGCAGCGCCTATCCGGAAGAATGCCGCCCCAAGCACCTGCTGCCCATTACCGCCAAACAGCTGCCCGGTTACGGCGGCAATATGGACACCGCCGCTTCCGACCTTTCTCACTATCAGAAGCAGGAATTCGCCTGTCTGGTACTCTGCGGCTCCCGGCGCAGAGCGGAGCTGCTGCAGGAGATGCTCCGCAGCAAGAATCTCACGGCATTTCTGGCCATTCCCCTGGAAGCCATGCCCGGTCCCGGCCAGATCCTGCTGACGGAAGGCACCCTGCCCTTCGGCATGGAATACCCCACCGCCAGGCTGGCAGTGCTGACGGAAGGCCAGCTGATTGGCCGCAGCGCCCCCAAGCCCACCAGGGCAAAGAAAACCGCCACCAACCGCCAGAAGCTCAACTCCTTCACCGACCTGACCCCCGGCGATCTGGTTGTCCACGAAAATTACGGTATCGGCCGCTTCGTAGCCATGGAACAGATCAAAGTGGACGGGGCTGTGAAAGACTATATCAAGATCGCCTACCAGGGCAGCGATACCCTGTTTGTCCCCGCTACCCAGCTGGATATGGTGAGCAAGTATATCGGCGCTAACAGCGAGGATACCCCGGTACGGCTGAATAAGATCGGCACCGATGCCTGGCAGAAGACCAAAGCCAAGGCCCGGAAAGCCGCCAAGGATATGGCCGGAGAGCTGATTAAGCTTTATGCCGCCCGAAAGCGGCAGCCCGGCTATGCCTTCTCCCCGGATGCCCCCTGGCAGAAGGAATTTGAAGATAATTTCCCCTACCCTGAGACTGACGATCAGCTGCGCTGCATCGCGGATATCAAGGCAGATATGGAGTCTCCCACCCCCATGGATCGGCTGCTCTGCGGCGATGTGGGCTTCGGCAAAACGGAGGTTGCCCTCCGGGCTGTGATGAAGGCGATTATGGACGGCAAGCAGGTAGCGATTCTGGTGCCCACCACCGTCCTTGCCCAGCAGCATTACCAAACTGCCATCGCCCGGTTCCGGGGCTTCCCGGTAAATATTGATATGCTCAGCCGCTTCCGCAGTCCCAAAGATCAGAAACGCACTTTGGAGCGGGTACGCAGCGGCGCTGTGGATCTGATCATCGGCACCCATAAGCTGCTGCAGAAATCCATGCAGTTCAAGGATCTGGGCCTGCTGATCATTGACGAGGAGCAGCGCTTCGGTGTCAGCCACAAGGAGCGGCTGAAGGAGCTTTCCCAGGGTGTGGATGTGCTGACCCTCTCCGCCACCCCCATCCCCCGCACATTGAACATGGCCCTTTCCGGCATCCGGGATATGTCCACCATCGAGCAGCCCCCGGCAGACCGGTATCCCGTGCAGTCTTTCGTCATGGAGCATAACAACGCCATGATAGACGATGCCATCCGCCGGGAGATCCAGCGGGGCGGCCAGGTATACTACCTGCACAACCGGGTGGAAACCATCGACCAGGTGGCTTCCGCCATCAAGCGCCGGATTCCGGATATTGAAGTGGCCGTGGCTCACGGCAAAATGGGTGAAGACGCCCTGGGTGATGTGATGAACGCCATGGCTGACGGTCAGGTACAGGTTCTGGTCTGCACCACCATCATCGAAACCGGCCTGGACATTCCCAACGCCAATACCCTGATTATTGAAAACGCCGATCGCTTCGGCCTTTCCCAGCTGCACCAGCTCCGGGGTCGTGTGGGCCGCTCCACCCGCCACGCTTACGCCTATTTCACCTACAAGCCTGACAAAGCCCTGACGGAGATCGCCGAGAAGCGGCTTTCCGCCATCCGGGACTTTGCGGAGTTTGGCTCCGGCTTTAAAATCGCCATGCGTGACCTGGAGATTCGCGGTGCCGGTAACCTGCTGGGTGCCGAGCAGTCGGGTCACATGATGAGCGTGGGCTACGACATGTACCTGAAACTGCTGGACGAAGCGGTGCTGGAGGAGCGGGGCGAAGCCCCCAGAGAGCCGGACTGCACTGCCGACCTCAATGTTACCGCCAATGTGGATAAAGGCTATGTATCCCGGGGCGAGGAACGGATGGATCTGTACCGCCGTATGGCCGCCATCCGCTCTCAGGAGGATGCCGACGATCTGCTGGACGAGATCATCGACCGCTACGGCGATCCCCCCAAGGGCGTGCTGAACCTCATTGACATTGCCCTGCTCCGGGCCAACGCCCGGAAGGTGCATATCCGGGACATCCGTCAGAAAGCCGGAGAAGTCCTTTTCACCCTGGGGGACCTGAATTTCCAGGCCTTCAGCGCACTGTGCGAGGAACCTGCCTACAAGAACCGTATCCAGTTGGTTGCCACCGCCAAGGAACCCACCATGAAGCTGCGTCTGGCCGCCGGGGTGGACAGCCTGCGCCAGAGCAAAATCCTCATTGAGCATTATTCCAAACATTGTCAAAGCTAAATGCATCATTCTGCATCCAGCGGGTGTAGGGGAGGCTCAAGAGCCTCCCCTACTGTCATCCTGAGCAAGCCGCAGGCGCGTGGTCGGATCCGTTCCCCTCAAATATAAAAGAGAGTGCCACCGGCACTCTCTTCAGGTTGTCGAAAAAGTATCTTTTTTCGCATATTTATCGATTAACACTGTAGGGGCGCTCACTGAGCGCCCGGTGATTTTGCGCACAAAATCACATCGCTATACAGCGATAATTTTTTCTTTTTATGAAGAAATCCAACAATTTGCCTGCAAATTGTTGGCGGGCGATCAATGATCGCCCCTACACAATAAACACAAAATTTACAGTTTTTTGACAGTCTGAAGGGTCTGTTGCATTTTGCAACAGACCCTTTTGTTATTGCAGATTGCACATCCAGTGTTCGCTGACCTCTTCTCCGGCCAGAAACACCGCTTTTACTTTTTCGATATTGTGAAGATCCTCCAGGGGATTTTCTTCCAGCAGCAGAAAATCCGCCGTCTTTCCCGGCTCCACGGTGCCGAAGCGGTCTTCATTCTTCAAAATCTTAGCAGCATTGATCGTTGCTGTCTGAATGGCTTCATACCGGCTCATGCCGCAGCTCTCAAAGATCCGCAGTTCCTGAGGGATATTTCCCAGGGTATCGGAGCCTGCGCCAATGAGAATTCCCGCTTCCATAGCCTTGCGGATGCTCTCCCTCTGAGGCAGCACCACCAGCTGCTCCATCATAGCCGCCAGCTCCGGGCTGCCGTTTTTCCGCTCCTTGGCTGCAACAGCGGTAATACCGCTGGCCGTGGGCACATAGTACACGCCCCGGTTTGCCATGATCTGCAGCGCTTCCTCCGTCAGCACCGCACCATGCTCAATGCCATCTACTCCGGCGTGCAGGGCATCCAGAACCGGTTTTTCACCCATAGCATGGACGGTAACACCCCGGTTGTGGCTGTGGGCAGCCTGACAGGCCGCAGCCATCTCTTCTACAGTGAATTCCGACCAGCCGGGATGTTCATGCTCGGGCATGCCGCCAAGTCCGCCGCTGGCCATGACCTTGATAAAGTCCGCCCCCAGCTTGATCTCCTTTCGCACCGCAGTCCGCACCGGGTCTGCCCCATCCACTTCCACAGCGCCGGGATAGCGGTGGGTCTCATGGCCTCCGGTGGCAGCGATTCCCAGGCCGCACACATGAAGCCGCGGCCCCCGGATCACACCCTGATTGATCGCGTCTTTCAGCTGGCTGGCAGTGCGCCCCACGGAGCAAAGATCCCGCATCGTGGTGACCCCGCTGCGCAGCTCATACCAGGCGTTTCTGGCGGCATAGAGCATCCGGATTCCGTCGGGGCTGTTCTCAATGGCAGGAGCGCCCTGGCGAAATACGCCGCTTCCCCGGGAGAGGTTGCGCCGGTTAATATGCACATGCAGATTCACAAGCCCCGGCAGCAGCCAGCCGCCTGCGGCGTCATACACCTGCAAATCTTCCAGATTTTCCCCTATTTTTTCAATGGTTCCGTTCTCCACCAGGACATCCGCCTGATATGGCGCACGCCCTGTGCAATCGATAATATTGCAGTTCTTAATGACCATGCCAACACCCCTTTCATAAGGCTTTTCATTATCTTACCAGAGTTTTAGCCCCTTGGCAACATAGAAAACCACCAGCACGGCTGGTGGTTCCAAAAAGCTTTCGCTATGCCCAATCCCGCCGCAGCGGCAAGCCTCCCTCTGATGAGGGAGGTGGCACGGCGTAAGCCGTGACGGAGGGAGAGAAACAAGAAGAAACG
The DNA here is from genome assembly GCA_017435525.1 of Oscillospiraceae bacterium. Taxonomy (GTDB): domain Bacteria; phylum Bacillota; class Clostridia; order Oscillospirales; family Oscillospiraceae; genus Faecousia. Next base: position 29,251 of record JAFSEW010000020.1, read on the forward strand.
TATTCTCTCCCCCAGTCATGCTATTCGCATGACAGCCCCCTCGTCAGAGGGGGCCGTGGGTGCGTTCATAAC
>JAFSEW010000021.1 GCA_017435525.1 Oscillospiraceae bacterium
GTCAAAAAAGTTGTTTGTAGGGGCCGATGACCACATCGGCCCTTTCGTGAATGTTGCGAAATCTATAGAAATATGGGTAAAATCTGAAGATTTTACCCATGGGCCGGTGTAGTCACCGGCCCCTACATTCATATGAGCAGAGTATTTCGACAGTCTGCAAAACCCACCGGAACAACCGGTGGGTTTTTATCGTTGTGATTTCATATTGCTTGACATATCATTTTTCATTCCTTACAATAAAATTATCTTATAGGCAGAAAGGATGCACCAATCATGAAAGCAGGTTTTGCACAGGTTCGTTTTGACGGCCAGTTTGATTTCCGCATGGGCGGAACCTTTGTGAACTATTTGCAGTCCGAAACCAAATTCCATACTCCTCTGTGCTGCTCTGCCTGGGCAGTCAGTGCCGGAGAAAACAGCTTTATCTGGGTCAGCTGTGATGTGGCCCGTTTTATGGAAAGCGATGCAGCCTATGTCCGGGCCAAGGTAGAAGCCGCCACCGGCGTTCCCGCAGCCCATGTGCTGGTATCCGCCACCCACACCCACACCGGCCCCACCGCCCGCCCCAGCATCTCCCCCTTCTTCCCCACCGGCGACCTGTCCTACTTTGAAAAAGTTGGTGACAAGGCAGCCGAAGCCTGTATCAAAGCCTGGGAAAACCTGCAGGAAGTAACCATGGCCTATGGCCGCTGCGACGAGGACAAGTGCGTCCACAACCGCCGCTATATTATGGACAACGGCGAAAGCATGATGGAGCCCGGCGGCCCCGAATATCCCGGCCGCCTGATGAAAGAGGGCCCCGAAGACACCGAGCTGCAGGCTGTTTGGTTTATGGCAGGGGGCAAGCCCGTGGGCATCGTGGTGAACTACTCCTCCCACCCCTCTGAGCTCTACGCCCTGAAATACACCTCTTCCGACTATCCCGGCGTTATGCGCCGTGCGCTCCAGGGCGTGTATGGCGCGGATGTGCCCGTGATTTTCCTCCAGGGCTGCTGCGGCAACCTGACCCCTCGTGACCATGAGCACGATGCCACCTGGGGCACCGGCGTGGACGGCGCGGAGCGTGTGGGCACCATTCTGGCTGCGGATGTGATGCGTATCATGTCCCTGACCCGGGAGTATACCGACCCGGAGGATATCCGCATTATCTCCACCACCGCCCGGCTGAATCTGCGGGAAGTGTCCGAAGAAGATCTGAACCGGAGCAACGAGATTTTTGAAATGCTGGTAGCTGACCGTCCTGCTTTCGATGCCCTGGATGTATCCGACAAGGGCTACGCCAACAAGGTACGCAATCTGCTGAACAAGTGGAAGGTGGCCCCCTATGAGGATGTGCCTGTCAGCGCTGTGAAGCTGGGTGACCTGGTGTTTGTTACCCACCCCGCAGAACTGTTCTGCGAGTATCAGCTGGATATGAAGAAGCAGCTGGGTCCCAAGACCATCTGCGCCGGCTACACCAACGGCGGCATCTGCTACATCGTCACCAAGCAGGGCTACCACCTGAAGGGCTACGAAATGAAGCAGGGCTTCTATGATTACAACGCCGGTCAGGATCTTTCCGACAAGCTGATGGCGCTGGCCAGAGAACTGCGCCCCTGAATTCCATGCGCAAAGCCGCACCCAAACTTTGGATGCGGCTTTTTCATTTACTTAGATCGCTTTTTATGCTATAATAGCCAGAGAATTTTCCGCCGGGAGGCGATATTATGAAATCTATGTATTTGCGGCTTTATGATTTTTTTCTGTCGGTATTCACCGTGGCAACAGGCTTCTGCCTTTGCAGCACCTGCCTGTGGGTTCACCGCAGCGGCGGTTACACCGCCGAAAAAGTGGCGTTGGCCTTTGCTGCCATACAGATTCCCCTTGCCCTGTGGCTGATTCTGGCCATCGGTCGGGGAATTTTGGATATCCTGTTTCCGAAAATCCCCGCCCTCTGCCCGGATATTCCGCCGGAAATGGCCCTGGCACGGCAGCAATGCCGGGTGGATCTTTCCCGGTGTTCCCCGGAGCTTCAGAAGCAGATTCTGCGTCTCAGAGAGCAGCGGAAAACAGATGCCCGGCAAGGTGCCGCCCGTCTGCTGATCTGCGGCGGCTTGTTCCTCCTGTATGCGCTGAACCCCAGAAACTATGACAGCATCCAGATCCACCGCTCCGTCATCCCCACCATTGTGCTGCTGGTGCTTGCTATGCTTTTCCCCTTCTTCTACATTTGGGATGCCCGGAAGCGGGCTATGGCCACCATGCGCATCGAAGCGCAGCTGCTGAAAACTGCACCGGCTGCCGCAAAAATCACCCCGCCCCCAGAAAAGCCGCATCGGGGAAAGAATCTTCTCCGCATTGCTGTTCTGGCGGCTGCCCTGGTACTGCTGCTCTGCGGTTTTTTCACCGGCGGTGCTGCCGATGTACTGACCAAGGCGGCAAATATCTGCACTGAGTGCATTGGATTGGGGTGATAGCATGAAAGAAAAACTGAAACGGCTGCTTCCTTCCCGGCGTAAGATCATGCAGCTTTACTTTGCGGTGCTTTTTAATGCCAACCTGAAAGGTTTTGTATCCGGTACGATTTTTCAGGGCAGCAGCAAGCAATTCTGCACCCCGGGTCTTAACTGCTATTCCTGTCCCGGTGCCACCGGCGCCTGTCCCCTGGGCGCTTTACAGGGTGCTTTCAGCGCCGGACGCTCCACGCTCTATTATGTGGTTGGCACCCTTGCCCTGTACGGCCTGATGTTTGGCCGCATGATCTGCGGCTGGCTCTGTCCCTTTGGCCTGATTCAGGAGCTGCTCTACAAAATCAAAACTCCCAAGCTGCCCAAAAGCCCCCTAACCTGGGTTCTCTCCTTCGGAAAATATGTGATCCTGATCTTTTTTGTGCTCATCGTCCCCATTCTCTATGCCCTGCGCAATATCCCGCTGCCGGCATTCTGCAAGTACATCTGTCCCGCAGGCACCCTGGAAGGCGGCATCGCGCTGCTGTCCAACGCCGTGAACGAGAGCTATTTTGCCATGCTGGGCCCCCTGTTCACCTGGAAATTCCTGCTGCTTGTAAGCCTGCTCACTGCTTCTGTATTTATCTTCCGGGTGTTCTGCCGGTTCCTGTGCCCTCTGGGCGCCATTTACGGCCTGTTCAACAAGTTCTCCTTCTTCGGTGTCACTGTGGAAGACAGCAAGTGTATCGGCTGCGGCAAGTGCGTTAATCATTGCAAGATGGATATCCGCCATGTCGCGGATCATGAATGCATCAGCTGCGGAGAATGTATCGATGTCTGCCCAACCCAAGCCATCCGTTTTAAAGGCGGGAAGGCCGTGCTGCACCCCAACGAAGGGGCAGTCAAGCCCCGCCGCAGGGTACTGCGGCTTCTCACAGCGGTGATCCTGCTGGGCATACTTCTTGGCACAGTCGGGTATTACTGGTCTCATGCGTCCGCAGAGAGTCCCCTGCCCGGGCAGAATGAATCCTTTTCCCTGGAATTACTTGGGCAAACCGGTCTCACGGGAGAAATGTTTGATCCCACAGCCACCGGGAAAATCACGGTGCTGAATTTCTGGGGCACCTGGTGCACCCCCTGCATCCAGGAACTCCCCTATTTCCACCGTCTGGCGCAGGATTATCAGGACCGTGTCGCAGTTGTGGCCGTGCATACCCACGCCCTCTACGAAACCGCCCCGGAATTCATTGCCGCCAACTACCCCGATACCGGTATGCTTTTCGCCAAGGATTCCCCTGCTGACGAAGCCGGTATTGTGGGCAGTATTTACACAGCGCTTGGCGGCCGGGGCACTTACCCATATACTGTGATCCTGGACCCCTCCGGGGCTGTATTGCAGGTTTTCCACACTGCACTGGAATACGAAGATCTGAAGCAGGCCGTGGAAGCGCATTTGCCAGGTTGACCCCCTCCGACTTATCAAAAAAATCCCCCTGTTGCAGGTACGATCCTGTAACAGGGGGATTTCAAACGATACAACTACCCTTGCGTTATCCATTGCCGCTGAGCACAATGCGCAGCGATTTACTGCCCGGTTCAAAATGGAATTCCTGGGTATCCGCGCTGTATGTGTAGCCCTCAGGCACAGTCAGCAGACTCACCTTATAGTCAGCTTCCGGAATCGGGAACTCTGCGCGTCCGTCGGCATCGGTTACCCCGGGATAGCAGGCATCCAGGCACAGCTGCACCATCACGCCGGGAATTGGGTTTCCTTCTGCATCCGTCACTGTGACGGTATACGCCTGCTGAACGGTTTGATCAGGCTGCCCGGCACTGCAGGCAGAAAGCACAGCAGCCAGAATAAATAGCACCGCCAACAGTCTGCATATTGATTTCATAGCAAAACCTCCGGGAGTAGCTTACTTTTCCAGGGTTTTATAGCCACTGGCGTTGAGATGCTGTTCCAGCTTCATACCTGCATCCTTATGAAACAGGCACATAAGGCCGCCGCAGCGAATCCGCAGATGTCCCACAGTAAACAGTTCGTAGGAAACGGCATTTCCGCTGCGATAGCGGTAACCTACGCAGCGCAGGCCATCCTCTCCGGGCACAAAGTCGGTAGTTCTGGCAAAGCTATTGGCGCAGGCATCCAGATCCACATGCTTTTGGCCGGCTTCCGGATCCCGATAGAAGATCCAGTACTTATCCATTTTCACAATATTTTTGTAATGAATTTCTTTCATATATATCACCCAGGGTATTATAGCATAGTTATTTCCGCAAGTATAGAGGTCGTCTGTTGTTTTCATGTAAATTTTGTGATACAATTTTCGGGATATCTTCGGAGGGCAATGTTATGGAAATCGTGATTCAATTGATTGGTGTTCTGGGTATTCTGGCCAGCTGTGCCGCTTTTCAGTGCAAGAAGCACCGGCATATCCTGAATCTGCGCACTCTCAGCGAGTTTATTTTTGCGGTGCAGTATCTTCTGCTGGGGGCCTATACCGGCATGGCTGCAGACCTCATCGGCTGCCTGCGCAATCAGATTTTTACCCGGCAGATCGCCGCAGGCAAGAAAACCAACGGCTCCATCGCCATTTTCAGTCTGGCATTCACCGTTTTCGGTATCCTCACCTGGGAAGGCCCCAAAAGCATTCTGGTGATTATCGCAAAAGTGCTTTCCACAGTGGCCTACGGCAACAAGAATCCTACTGTAGTGCGCACCATTATCCTGATCACCAGCTCCTGCTGGCTGGTCTATAACATCTATGTATTCTCCCTGGCCGGTATCGCCTGCGAAGCTGTGACACTGATTTCCCTGATTGCAGGCATCATCCGGATGGACTTGCTTCCGAAGCTGAAAAAGTAAAAAATCCGCACAGATTCCCTTTGTGTTCGTAACGGAGAATCGTAAGGAATCTATTGTAGGACGGGGGCTTGCTCCCGCCGCTAATGCCAACAAACTACCGCAGCACCCAAGATGGATGCTGCGGTAAACTATTACGAAAATGGGAATTTCGTTAATAGGCATTCTCTGCCGCCTCGATGTGTTTACGAATTTCCTTTTCGTGTTCAAGGCAATATGTATACGCTTCTTCCATAAAATCCGTAATGCTGTTTCGACGATAAAGTGCGTCTATTGTTTCTAATATGGGAGAACCATTCACAAGCATATTCTGAAAATATGGGTAAATACACCCTCCGTTTTCTCTGGGGAAATATGGGTTCAGCGAACTTAATCGTTTGTCACGCATGATAGCTTCAACCACCATCTCACTCAAGATCCACTTTAGAGAAGGAGTTTCGTATTCATCGTAATCGTCCCCAAAATGGCCGTTCCATACATGAAACCAAAAATAGTGGATCACCTCATGAAGCGATAAACCTAACGCACCTCGTTCGCTATTCATATAGAACACATCAAAACAGTGCTCTTTCAAATAACGGGGACAGATGGGGTTTAAGGTTACATTACCCGTCAAATCATTAAAAAAACAGCTGGCATCTAAGTGAAACGCGTCAGACAGCGCCTGTTCAATTTGTTGCTTATGCCTTTGAAAATGGTCATGATAGCAAATGACCTTTCTATCGATTTCTTCTTTTAGCTCTGAATAAATGTTACCAAACACATCGCTGAGGTACTTCTGCTTGTCAGAGGGACTGTAAGCTGCAAGCATTTTGGGATCTAATTGGGGATAAAAATGCAATATGGGTGCTGACCAAAATGCGGTTTCATCCCCGGTAAGAAATAGTAAAATTCTTTCGATTGAATGGCGATCTCCAGGATTTTTATAGGTTATGTTCATTCATAAACCACTCCGATAAATTCAAGTTATCCGAATAGATTATATCATAGACACGATATTCTTTCAACATCGCACCGTGAAGGCTTTCGCAGGAAAGCTCACCGCCCTACGATAAATGAGCATGCAGTCCACCAGAGAATCGGCATCAAGAATGCAATCATAACCACCGGCCGTGCCGGTGGTTTGCACAGGCCCCCTTAGGGCCTATTACTAGCTGAGCCTATAGGCTCGTCGAATTTATATCCCTTGCGTATTCTGCCCTACCACCGCAGATGCGGTTATGAACGCACCCAC
>JAFSEW010000004.1 GCA_017435525.1 Oscillospiraceae bacterium
GTGGATATGCTTTGGGATCGCACGATCATCATGCAGGATGGTCAGATCCGTGCCAATTTGACCCGTGAAGAATTGGAGCGGGACGGCAGAACCCTGGAGCAGCTGTTCTTTGATGTAACAGAGGGCATTGGTCGGGACGCTATGTCTCATACTGAGGATTCTGAATCCCAGGGAGGCTGATTCTATGCGGTTATTTGGATATTACGCGTGGCATTCCTTTGTGAATCAACTGCGCAAACTGTTTAAAACCTGGGTTTTGATCTTCCTTGTTATTTGTATGGCAATCGGCGGTTTGATCGGTGTCGGTGCTGCCATGCTGGAGGATGCTGCCGGTGAGGATGAAGAAATCGTTGACAGCGAAGTGATCGAGGAGGAAGAACCTGACATTCAGCTTCAGCTCGATATAGAACCAATGGAATTGGTTGAGCTGATCGTTGGCGGCGTGATCCTGGCGGTCTTTGCCTTTGGGGCGATCAGTGCCGACAAAAACGGCAGCCGGATCTTTTTGCCCGCAGATGTGAATCTGCTGTTTGCCTCTCCCATGAAACCCCAATCCGTACTTCTTTTCCGGCTGATGACGCAGTTAGGCACCAGCATTCTGGCAAGTGTGTATCTGTTATTCCAACTGCCGAATTTGGTGCTGAATCTTGGCTTGAGCATCTGGGTGGCACTGGCTATGATTGCGGTGTGGTGCCTGACGATCGTGATGAGCAAGCTGGTGCAGATTTTGCTTTACACCGTTTGCTCTACCCATGTGAAACTGAAAAAGCACCTTCGCAACGGCATTTACGCATTCCTTCTTGTGCTTGCAGGTGCATATCTTATGTACTGGAAAGCAAGTGGAGACAGTTATTTGGGTGCCGCAGCAGGTTTCTTCAATGGTTCCGTTTCCCGCTTCATCCCCCTGTGGGGCTGGCTGAAGGGCTTCTGCATGTTTGCCATAGAAGGTAATATTGCAGGCCTGCTGATGAGTTTGGCTGCGATTGTCGTGGGCGGCATCCTTCTTACCTACATCATCTGGCACGTTAAGGCAGACTTTTATGAGGATGCCATGGCAAAATCTGAGGAAACCGCAGAGCTGCTTGCTGCCGCCCAGTCAGAAAAGGCAGGCGTTACCGTGATCCGGCGCAAGAAGGATCGCAGCGATAAGCTGCGGCGAGATGGTATGGGGCAAGGCTCCGGTGCGAATGTATTCTTCCATAAAGCCATGTATAACCGGTTCCGGTTTGCCCATTTCGGCATTTTCACAAAAACCTCTGAAACTTACCTGTTTGCGGCAGTTGCTGTGTCTGTCCTGTGCCGTTTTGTCATTCAGGCAGAAGGGCTGATTCCTGTCATGCTGACTTTGGGTGTGCTTACCTTCTTCCGTGCAATGGGTAATCCTCTGGAACAGGACACGCAGATGGACCACTTCCTGCTGATCCCGGAAAGCACCTGGCACAAACTGTTTTGGTCACTGATGGGTGGTACTGCCAACTGTTTTCTGGACCTGTTGCCCGCAGTGATTGTTGCAGCGCTTCTGCTGGGCGAGAATATGCTGATCGCGTTGGCATGGATCCCGCTGATCGTTTCGGTTGACTTCTTTGCAACCACGGTTGGCGCGTTTATCGGACTGTCTGTTCCGGTATCCGCAGGTAAAACGGTCAAACAGTTGGTTCAGATCCTGTTTATCTACTTTGGTCTATTGCCGGATATCGCGATCATGGCGATCGGTCTTGTCTTTGAGCAGCCGGTGCTTGCGGCTATTGGCTGTGTAGTAGTTAACATTTTACTTGGTCTGGTGTTCTTTTTCCTGACGCCGCTGTTCCTGGAACCAAAGGATGGCAAGAAGTATGCGCCGGAAAAAACCTTCGCAGGAAATCTGAACGAAGCCAAGAAGCATTTCTCAAGACTTGGACTCGGTAGCTTTGTCATTCTGGGATTGGGTTCCGTAGTGCAGATCCTTGCAATGGGTGTGATAGACGGAGTCTTCCCTCGGTGGATGGAGAATTCCTGGGGAATGTGGCTTATCACCTTTGTGCCGCTTTACCTGATAGCAGTTCCGGTCGGGTTACTGCTTCTGCGCAAGGTTCCTGTGAAGCCTCTGGAAAAGCATGATCTGAAACCGGGAAGATACATTGTTTCCGCCATTATCTGCATTTTTATGATGTATGCCGGTAATATTCTGGGCACGGTCATCACAGCGCTGCTGCAGTTGCTGCCCGGAATCTCCGCAGGAAATCCGATTCTGGGCTATGCCACGGACGATGCACTGCTTCCCAAAGTGCTGTTTATGGTCATCCTGGCTCCTGTGATTGAAGAGTATATCTTCCGCAAGCAGCTGATCGACCGTATGCATATTTACGGAGAGAAACTGGCAGTCATTACTTCTGCGTTGATGTTTGGCTTGTTCCACGGAAATCTGTCCCAGCTGTTCTATGCCTTTGCACTGGGACTGGTCTTTGGCTATGTGTATCTAAAGACCGGAAAGCTTCGGTACAGCATCGGCCTTCATATGCTGATCAACTTCATTGGTAGTGTGGTTGGTCCATTCTTCCTGGAGAAACTTGCTGTTCTGGATACAATGGAAACCATGGATTTGGCAGCTCTGGAGCCGATCCTGCCTTGGCTTCTGGGCTTCGGTGCCTATGTGCTGGTATTGGTCGGACTTGCGATTACAGGTCTTGTCCTGCTGTGCATCAATAAGCGCAGAGTATCCTTTGATCCTGCGGATCTGGAACTGCCCAAGGAAAGCCGCTTTAAGACAGTTTACATGAATGCTGGTATGATCCTTTTGGTCATCGGCTGCATGGCACTGATCATTGCTAATGTGATATAGCGGTTAGTCGCAAATGATTCCGCCCTGTCCCTCATTTTGAGGGACAGGGCGGTTATTATGTAGAAAAAAACGAGATTTCGTGTCTATATCTAAAAAATTGTGCCCACAACGAACTTCGTTGTGGGCACAATTTTTGGTGCGGGCAACAGGACTCGAACCTGCACGCTTACGCAGTGGAACCTAAGGGTGATGTCACCTTAGTGAGGATTTTCTGAAACTGAGGCAACCACCAAGAATGGCAGGCGGTAAAGAACGATTGGAAGACTGAAATGCTCGCAGTTGCGGTTGAAGATAAGAAAAACTGCATTCCTTTGCGCCCGCCACAGAGCATACCAGTTCCAGAACATCAAAGAAAACATGTCTATTTAAAGAAAATATATGTGTTTTTTAAGTTTTGCTCCACCGATGTTTTGCCGCAAATATGGCCAGTACAGATATTAACATCCAAGATGCAAAGGGGACAAAGTTATTCGTTGCGGATAGTAAGTTACCATCCGCCGCAAAAAACATAGGCGTTAGGAATTGCAACATATGGAAACCAAATCTAAATGCAGCCGCAGGAATTAGAAGCAATACTCCACTAAATAAAAATGCCTTTTCAAATCGTTCACTTCGCGCTGCTATAAAAACACACAGGTTCATGGGAATCACCAGTACGACCCCTTTGCTAATACAGAGGGCAGTCATAAATCCTCCTGCTGTTCCGGAACACCCTTTCAGCATTTCGATACTTGAACAAGGGGCGTTCAGAATTGTTTCTCCCAGCATTTTGGATGCGGTGCGCCATTCCTGCACAAATACCATCAGCCAAACCAGCACCGTTATGCCAACAGCAACGCCATATTTTGCCCAGAACAGCCTTTCCCGACCTCTCGGCGTGGAATGAAGCATTCTCTTCAGATCAGCATTCTGTTCGGGTGCAAAGAGGGGAGACAGAACGACGCATAAGATAAGCAATGCTATCAATGCGGTGTTTCGCTGCGTGTACCAGCTTTCGCTTCCGTAGATATTCAAAAACATCGTGTCATCGACCAACCATGCACCTTCCGGAATGTCAGCAACGGTCTGCTCCAAACGGTTTAGTGCTGCTTCAAATTCTGCTCGGTTGATCTCCACACCTTCCAGCGATGCCTTTGCCTGGGCGATATAATCGTGGGTGCTCTGCGTAACCGGTCCTTGAACCTGAGCCACATATTGGCGGTAAAGCGAGTCTTCAATCCGGTTATATGCGCCGCTGTTCAGCGGAAGATTGCTGCTGATCAGCAAGCCCAAAATCAAAATAAGCCCACCGGCTGTCATAAACAGCTGCTTATACCATTCAAAGCCAACCATGCCCAGTTTGCGGAGAACAGGATCCTTTACTCGATTCCAAAGATTTACCCACTTGCCCAATAGATCCCTGTTTCCAAAAGGATACCGTTTTGGCATTAGGACTACAATAACGGTTGTCAGAACAATCGTCCCAATAAGCAGAAGGCCCAAGAGCATCGTGATTTTTCCAATGGGATAGGTAAAGAAATTGATATTCACATACTCTGTGTAAATCTTTGAGGTAAATACATAAGAAAATACATTCACATAGCGCAATGGGCTCAAAATGGACTGAGCCGGAATTGTGGTATGGAGGAAATACTCTACCGCCAGAGCTGCAGCTGTTACCATCCAGCAGAGCTGCACCTGCTCCAAAAAGCTCAGCGCATACCAGATCAACACGCCAAGGAAAAATCCGCAGACTGTTTTAAGGAAGAAAAATTGCACCAGGAATTCTCGGATGGTTAGCTGAGCGGTACACTTTTGAAATGCCGCAAGGGATTGTACAGGGTGGGAAAGATCGCTCCATCCACCCTCCGCAACCAGCGATACCACCAGTGGGAGGTAGTATAGCAGAAATGTCATTCCGGCACTGTAAAGCAGCAGGATCAGCAACCGGGAGCCTTGCAACTTTCCCTGACCGGCAGGACAGGAACGAACGATAGCGGCAAGCCCCTTTTTCCGTTCCTCCAAGAAAGACATTACCAGCAGCAATATCACTGCCAGGAAGCCCCAATCCGCCCAGGAAAACGCCAGCCAGTTCTGCATGGCAAGATCGTCGCCTAAACGGACACCGTCGCTCGAAAGATCCGCAAAATCCTTGGCCGTTTTGATAATGTTTCGGTAAGTAAAGGAATTGGGATCTGCTCCGAAAATACTGGAATGCTGCATTTTATATGCCTGCTCCTGTACCCGCTCCAGATAATCCGGGTAATCCAGCAGATACTCCATCTGTGCCTGTAAACGCATTTCATTTTCAGACATTTCGTATTGCCCAGACATCGCAGCCAAAACATCTTCCGGATCGTGGTTACGCCACTTCTCCACCAATGCCCGGTACTCTTGCGGATCTGCCCACATTGCATCCATGGCCTTTTGATAGAAGAAGAGAGCGAAACAAACCAATGGGATGCAGAGCATCAGCACAAGCCGTTTCCGGTCTGATACGATTCGCTTCCACTCATTCATGGTCGTCTTCCCCCAGATAGTAGAGGTACACATCCTCCAGACTGGGTGCGTGAAGCACAGGAATCCAGTCTGATGGGAGGGAATCGATCAACTCCCCGGCTGTTCCTGAACGCAGCAGTTGGCCCTGCTTCAGCAGCAGAATATCCTTGGCTATGGCTTCGATATCGCTAACGATATGGGTTGCCAGCAGCACGATCCGATCCTGTGCAAGACGGTAAATGTGATCTCTCAGCCGGGCTCGCTCTCTGGGATCCAGACCGGCGGTAGGCTCATCCAGGATCAGAACCTTGGGATCGCCCAACAGGGCTTGCGCCAGCATCACTCGCTGCTTCATGCCACCTGAGAAACTGCCAACCTTTTTGTGCCGTATATCCGTCAGATTGGTCATTTCCAAAACACGGTCAACTTCCCTGGAAACCGCTTTTCTGGGGATTTCCTTCAATCTGGCCATATACACAAGGAAGCTCTCTGCGGTCATACCTTCATAAAGCCCCTGCTGCTGGGTCATATAACCCAAGATCCGGCGATAGTTTACGCCTAGCTTTACGATATCCTCACCGTCGAAGGTAATGGAGCCACCGTCCCTGCGAAGGTTGTCGGTGATCAGATTCATCATGGTGCTTTTTCCAGCACCGTTAGCACCAAGAATACCGTAGATTCCCGGCTGAAAAGCGTAGGAGAACTGATTCAACGCTACCTTCTCGCCATATTTTTTTGTAACTTCTGTTAACCGCAGTTCCATAGGCAAATCCTTTCGTTATTCCCTGCTGCTCCAGAGAATCGTTGCCTTCATATTATCCGTCAGATCCAGAAGAATGGTATAGTCCACAAATTTACGGTTCTGCTTTGAACCTTCCTCGCCGCTAAGATGATAGATCAGTTTTCCTGCATCGCCGCCTATCAATCCTGTAGAGTAGGTGTTACCCCAACCAACTACGCTGGGAATATCATTGGGATCATGCTCCAATTCCGGTATCACATCTGGGAACAGCTTTCCGCTGTAAATTGTTTTGCCGGTAAGATCTCGTATATCAGCCCATCGGATATCATTGTCATAGGATAAGCATAATACAATTTCGTCCATCACATCCGGTGTTGAAACTCTTTCTCCTGACCAAGAGGTGATTTCTGTTTTCACGCCATTTTCCAGCTTCCACAGATATGCTTCTTTATCCGTTGACCCGGTTAGATATATTTCATGATTATCCGTCACCCAAATATTACCCAGAATATCAGTTACATCGTTCTCTTGATATACGACTTCCGATGTGTTCTTTGCTATATCAACTTTTGTCACGGTTAAATTCTGGGTGGAGCTTTCTTCATTAAAAGAGGACATGTATATATAAATGAATCCATCTATAAAAATGTATCTCTCATTATCATTAGCGTTGGGCCAAACTTCATCGTACACAGTGGTGAAGCCCTCATCGCCGGTCAAGGGTATGGACAGCAGCGACTTTCGTTTACCTGTCTGTGTGCCATCCACCACACTGGCACTACCCATTATGTATAACTTTCCTTGGTGGATCACATACCGTTGCGGCTGATACGGCATAATAATCTCATCCCAGGGAATCTCCATAATCTTTTTCCGATTCATACCGGACAAGTCACTCTGCCAAAGGTAATATTTCTGAAGCTGGGTGCCTTCCGGGCCGACCCAGTAAACCTTTCCGTCATAATAAGAAAGCGACAATTTGCCGCCCAGATTTCCTCCACACTCTCTACTGTCATGAGCACAGGACGGATCTGCGCAAAGCACACCGCTGATTCCACTTGCTTTGTCATAATAAAGAAGGTAACCGTTCACCTCCGCTGTACCCAGGAAGAACCCATCCGCTTCCTGGAAGTTGGTATAGCCCATAAGATATTTGTTCTGTGCATTCTTCTCCGGCGCAAACTGGATCGGATCATCAGCATCTGTAGGGCTTGTTACACTCGGTGTGTTATTTTGGCACCCTGACAGCAACAGAACAATTGCTACGATTACTGCAATGATTCCCTTTTTCATATAATACCTCCCAATCATAGCTATGCAGTACATTTTTTCTTTCAAAATTAAGATGCAGGGAGATACAAAGTACCTCCCTGCCGATATCACAAAAGTTCCTCACTCTGTCAACTTGATAAACTCAGCCATTCGTGCATTATCACTCGAAGGAGAATGTCTCCGATATACCATCATCTTCTTCAGCAGGCATATTCTCCATCGGCAAATTATTGCTTCCTGCACTCTCATGAGATTTCACCATCCCAGCCACCACCGCCACGAGCAGTGCCAGGAGAATCAACACACAAGCTATAATGACCTTACTCTTTTTGTTTATTCTGTTGCAATTGAGTGCTTCCTGAGGCGAATCTGATAAATCTGAACTTTGAGGGACACTTGCCACTCCACCATTCAATATATCGTCTACGGAAACTCCGTATAAATGGCTTAAGATTTTCAAATTATCAGTGCTTGGAACTGCTGCGCCGACTTCCCATCTTGAGATGGCCTGACGAGATACATTTAACTTCTCGGCCAACTCCATTTGAGTCAGACCATGTTTCTTTCTAAGGGTGGAAAGGTTTGTTGCTAAACTCATTTTATGTACGCCTCCATTTTTTCTCAAAACCTCGTAAATGTAAACCACGCACGGTTTACATTCAGGCAACCTGTGATTGCTTTTCTGTTTTTCATGATTACTATGCCAAGGAACATCGGAAACAAGATCCGCCACGGTTATCGGGCGAAGTAAAAAAAGGCTGGTGGTCAAACCGCCCTTCGGCTACTGGAAAGACCGTAACACCGGCCGCATCCGGCTCCACCCGGAAGCATCGGTGACGGTGCGGATCATTTATGGACTGCACTGCGAAGGTCTGGGGCAGAAGGAGATCACCCGCAGACTCAATGCCATGGAGCAGAGGACACCCCAGCAGCTCCACGATGAACGGTGCGGCAAGGCAAACGGCAAAGTGTACCGCTGGACATACCAAAGTGTGAAGAACATACTGGTGGAGGAAAGCTATACCGGCCTGCTGGTGAACCACAGAACCGAAACCCATGGGAGAAGTGTCACCCCGGTGCCGGAGGACGAGCAGTATCGCCACGAGAATTTCTTCCCAGTGATCATCGACCGGGAAGAATGGGAGCAGGTGCAAACATTACTGAAAGCCAATGCCAAGCCTTATCGTGGCAACACAGCATCCCATCGCTATGCGGGACTTCTCACCTGCGGTGACTGCGGCAGCACCTTCGCGCCGAGGATTCGGTGCTGGAATGGCAGCCGCCGGGTGGAATATCTCTATAAGAGCTATATGCACCATGGCAAGGAGTTCTGCCCATCCCACCGCATCCGGGAATCGGAACTGGACACCAGGGTACAGCAGCACGCAGAAGAATTGCGGAGCCAGTGGACAGCAGAGCAGGCAGACCTGCGACGGCTCCACCGGCTATGGGAAATGAAACGCCCGGCGATCAATGCCCATATTGCTGATCTGTACAGCGAAATGCAGCGGCTGGAGCAGGAGATCGATGACCTCCTGCTGAAGAAAATCCAAAGCGGCGGATAAATCCCCGTTTGTAGCCAACAACGAAAGTGCGGACGATGCGCAGGTCGTCCGCACTTTTTCTATCCGATAATCAGCCCACTTTCCCGGCTCTAGAGTAGAAAAACCACGAGTTACAGGAGGATGGAGCACAAAAGCTCAACAAAGGCAAAAAGCTGGGCGACCAGCGACTCGAAATTGACAAGCACTACTTCGGTATCCAACTTACTGTATCGTTCCCTTTAGTGTGCCGTACAGTCAACAAATAAAGAAAAAAACAGAACAGATTGGGCAAGAGAAATCGACGAAAGAATAATTTATATTACCCTCATATAGGAACGCTTGGATTTATGCTATAGTAAGTATCTAACGAAGTTCATTTTCCTTTCATCCCCATTTGCAAGCACCATCAATTCAAAAAGTGTTATCGTCAGCAGATCATTATAGGCAACCTCTTCCACCATCGGATCAACATTCGCAAGACCTGCCTGTTTTAGCGGTTCCCGAATTTTATCTTGAATTTGGCAAAGTAAAGAAAGTGCATTTTCCTGTTGTTTCTCTTTTTCATAAATCATTGACAAAAGGCACAATGCAATTGCACGTTGATACCAAAATTCCTCAGGGTTATCGGCTAAATTATCAATACTGGCTATACACTCTTCAAATCCTTTTTTGGCTTGACTATATTTCCCAATTTTAAAACGGGTAATATTGCGCATTAACAGCTGCTCTATGCCTTCTGAAAACAATTCAGGTTTTTTCTGAAGCAGTGTTCTTAGCAGTTCTGGAAGATCAACTGATTCCTCTTCAACATTGATAGGATTTATTACTTTCTTATAAGTGTTGCTATTTATAAAATCTTCTACTGTATCCACCTGATCGTATGATTTTTTTAAACTAATTAATGTATCAATAGACTTGTTCCATAAGTAAATAAATAAATTATTTATTATCTGGATAATCTGCCTTGATGTACTGTTTAATTTAACATAGTCAAGTGCTAAAACTCTATTGGGAAAAGGAAGATAATCATCACTAGCTCTTTTACCGAAAAGAATATCGTCATATAAATCTAGAATGGATAATGAATTCATAGCGATGATTATTCCGGTCACAATCATTTCCTGTGAAAAACCTTCATCCTCTAATGCTTTAATACAGGTAATTGCACCAAAATAATCAGCAAATGCTTCGCTAACATGCCGAGGTTTGTCCGCAGCTTTTTGCCTAATCTCCTCATTACTTTCACACATTAATTCTAAACAAACATGTGCATATTCATGCGCTGCAACAAATGTCTCAAAAATATCACACAATTGATAGGAAACATTCGTTAAGTGGTGAGGATATTTTAAAGCTCGAACTGTACCCATATTTAATAGTGGTGCTGTTGCATTGAAAGTTATTTCTGCATATCGACCAATAATTTTAGGTGTAATTTTATCGGAATAATCACTTTTTAGTTCAATTCCATTCTGGGAATCAGAAATAATGATAGATGTGATTAACTTGCATATTAACTGGGCGTATGTGAACAATTCTGAAGAAAAACCCAACATCATAACATCTGAGTCGGTTTTCTTGCGATTGAAAGCAGCATTTATCTTCTTTGAATCTACTATGCCATATGGAGGAATAGGAATATCCATAATCTTCTCTATTCGGTTGAATATTTTAGCCAATAAAGGCTGCATAATGTGCATGTTTGGATTTCCAAAGTTCGCCTTCACTCGCGTTTGGGAGATTAATTTGAGATAGTTTATTGTACTTTCTTTGGCATACTCATCGCCTAATTTAATTGCATCTTGAAGTATGTCCAAGGCAGTATCAAACTCATTTCCCGCCTTCTTAAAATAGGCTTGATTAATTCTATCTAAGCGGATATGCATTTCATTGATCGATGCTTCAAAGTCAATATTAATGCTCTCTTTCATTATCTACCTTTTCTTACTATCTTAATTGTTATTCCAGATTGAGTGGAAATTCCACCAGACACACAGGACAAAAGAGATACTTTTCCGTCTGCGTTTATATTCAAATTGAATGTCATCTCTGACACATCGAAACCCTTTTTGTTTAGTTCTTCTACATCAACCATATCCACAACACTATTTATTGCATTGTTGATTTCCTTTTTAATGTCTCCTACAGCAAAGACAGCATTAGTATTAGAAAAAATATCATCTCTACCATGAATATTATTGCTGTCGTAGATGCCCCCTTCATCGGTTATAACTCTGATTTCTTTCATTATCAACCCTCCAAACTACAAAACAAATTTTGCTATCGATGACATCTTTATTATAACACTTTTTTACAAGAAAGAAAATAACGGTTACACAAATTATCCAAACAAATTATTACATAAAGAGCTACAGACCTATGCTATAAAAAAGTATAGGTCTGTAGCTCTATGGTGCGGGCATGGGGATTTGAACCCCAACGCATCTCTGCACAAGAACCTAAATCTTGCATGTCTGCCAGTTCCATCATGCCCGCATATTTAATTTTTTCGTGCGGGCGGCGAAAGGAAAAACCTTCACTGAGGTGACAGTACCTAAATCCACCGAGTCTACCAATTCCACCACATCCGCGTATATGCTTAAGCGTTCAGAGCCGCTTTTGCCCAATGGGAAATTGCTTCAAAACTGTCCTTTGCCTGATGTCCCGGGACAGACAGGCCGGGAAGGATCGTTGCACCCTTGCAGATTTCGGAAAGGTGCTTTTCGGAATTGCCCATACCGCTGCCTTCGTTGGTGCAAAGGGGCGCGATGCGCTTGCCGTTGAGATTATAATGCTCCAAAAATGTGAAAACACACATAGGCGCGGTACCGCACCAGCTGGGGAAACAGACGAAAAGGGTATCATAACCGGACAGATCATCCACATACCCCTGAATTTGCGGCCGTGCATTTTCCTTCAGTTCCGCAACGGCTTCCATGCAGCATTCCCGGTAATTCTTTGCATAGGGCTTCACCGTGTCGATCTCAAAAAGATCCGCGCCCACGGCCCGGGCAATATGTTCCGCGGCGTATTCTGTGTTGCCTTTTTCCAGCACCTGAATGCCGTTGGGCATATAGTTTTCGCCCTTCCGGGAATAATAAACAACCAAAGCCTTGTTCATGGAAACCCTCCGAAGCTATATGTGGGGATATTCTACCACGCACCCGCGGCAATGTCAACGCAAAGGGCTGTGAATAAAATTTCAAAATTGCAGAATTGTCCTTGACATTCCGGTTTCTCCCCGCTAAAATATATTCGGTATAGTGTGCGCTGAGAATGAGCCCACGGCTCCCGGCGTTTCATTTAGATCCGGCATTTGCCTTAGATGTTAGGTTATGCGCCTCATGGCGTTTTTGCGTAGATACTATCTGTCGGGGATAGCCCGGCGATTTTCCCTGCCAATTTTACAACATGGGGCTCACCTCTGGGGCTTTGCCTATTTTAAAAAGGAGGTGTGCTTGAGAATTATGGGACCGTTAGAAATTGTACTGATCATCCTGGCACTGGCCGCAGGTATCGGCATCGGTATCGGCATTGGTATTGCCATCCGTAAGAAGGTTGCCGAGCGTGAGATCGGTTCTGCTGAAGCAGAAGCGACCCGCCTGATCAATGAAGCCATCCGCAGCGGTGAGAACCGTAAGAAGGAAATGCTTCTGGAAGCCAAGGATGAGATCCATAAATCCCGCACGGAACACGACAAGGAAGTTAAGGAGCGCCGCGCTGAGCTGAGCAAGCAGGAGCGCCGGCTGGAGCAGAAAGAAAACACCCTGGACAAGAAGACCGAGGCTTTTGAGCGTAAGGAAGAGGAACTGGCCCGCCGGATGAACGAAGTGGCACAGACCAAGACTGAGATCGAAGCCCTGAAGGGTCAGCACATGGCAACCCTGGAGCAGATTTCCGGCCTCACCCAGGAGCAGGCCAAGGAATACCTGCTGCAGAGCGTGGAAGACGAAGTCCGCCATGAGACTGCCATGAAAATCAAGGAGATCGAGGCCCAGATGAAGGACGAGGCTGACGAAAAGGCCCGTGAGATCATCGCCGTGGCCATTCAGCGCTGCGCTGCCGATCATAGCGCAGAAACCACCGTTTCCGTTGTGCCCCTGCCCAACGATGAAATGAAGGGCCGCATCATCGGCCGCGAAGGCCGCAACATCCGCACTCTGGAGACTGTTACCGGTGTGGATCTGATCATCGACGATACCCCCGAAGCCATCACCGTGTCCAGCTTCGACCCCGTCCGCCGGGAGATCGCCCGTCTGGCACTGGAGAAGCTGATCGTGGACGGCCGTATCCATCCCACCCGTATTGAGGACATGGTGGAGAAGGCCCGTAAGGAAGTGGACCGCACCATCCGTGAGGAAGGCGAGCGCGCCTGCTATGAGACCGGCGTGCACAACCTGAACCCCGAAATGGTGAAGATCCTGGGCCGCCAGAAGTACCGCACTTCTTATGGCCAGAATGTGCTGAATCACTCCATTGAGGTTTCCCATATCGCAGGCCTGATGGCTTCTGAGCTGGGCGTGGATGTGGCGCTGGCCAAGCGTGCCGGCCTGCTGCACGACCTGGGCAAGTCCATCGACCATGAGGTGGAGGGCAGCCATGTGCAGCTGGGTGCGGATCTGGCCCGGAAGTACAAGGAGAACCCTGTGGTGGTCAACGCCATCGAGTCTCACCATGGCGATGTGGAACCCAAGACCGTCATTGCCGTGCTGGTGCAGGCAGCTGACGCTGTTTCCGCCGCAAGACCCGGTGCCCGCCGCGAGAATGTGGAGAACTACATCCGCCGCCTGCAGAAGCTGGAAGAGCTTACCGGCTCTTATCCCGGTGTAGAGAAGGCCTTTGCTATCCAGGCAGGCCGCGAGGTGCGCATCATGGTCAAGCCCGAGGAGGTCACCGAGGACAATATGATCCTCCTGGCCCGGGACATTGCCAAGAAGATCGAAGCCGAGCTGGAATACCCCGGCCAGATCAAGGTCAATGTGATCCGCGAGACCAAGGCTGTGGAATACGCAAAGTAAACATGAAATCCCCGAGGAATTTCCTCGGGGATTTTTGTCATTTGCAGAGCTTTTCTTCCATGGCCCGGAGCCAGAGTTCCCAGCAGGGTTCGTCGTTGGGGTTGTCAAACTGCACGGTGGCGTGGAAGACCTGGTTGCCTTCCTGACCTATGATGTGCAAAATGCCGTAGCTGCGGAAAAGATACAGAGTATCGAAGGCGGTTTCCGGGGCAGCTTCTTCTTCGAAGCGTTTGCCGTTGTGACGGCGTTTTTCGTAGCGGTAGTGATCCCGGGCGGTAAGTTTGGCCAGCCAGGGGGCGGCTGTGTCATGGAATTCCGTTCTAACAATACAGAAGTAGGTGCCGTCTGGCTGGGTCACATAGCCGTATTCATCCCACTCGTAGTTGGAAGAAAAAGCAGTGTCATAGAAAACAAAGGTGTTGTAATCGCCGAAGGTGCCGCCGCGTTGGATTTCTGCGCCCGGGAAGATCTCTTCCAGGGTCACAAAGGGCAGATTCTCCGGGGCAGCATCCAGCGGCTGCCGGGCTGTGGTTGTGTTCAGCAGGATGCCCAGGCTGATTAGAAGCATCAGCACCGTTGTGCCCGGGATGAGCCGGAGCCACTTGGCAAGATGGGAAGTTTTGCGCCAATCTTTGCGCTGCGTCAGGCTTTCTCCTGCTTTGAGCCGCTTCTGATACCGGCCCAGCCGGATCACCGTCAATAGGGAAGAGAGGAATGCCCACAGAAGGAACCCAACAATGGAACCCACCAGCCAGGGGCCTGCAGTAACCAGCATCCGGAAAGGGCTCATGGCGCTGTGGCTCACAAAACTGTAAAGCAGGGGATACAGCACCGCGTAAACAGCGGCGCTTTGCTGCTCTTTTTTCAGAGTATTCAGGGTAATTGCCTGCAGAGTGGGGTCGGTGTTCAGCTCCGGAGCCCGGGAATCTGCACTGCAGTAGATATGATAATTGCCGAAATAATCGATGAACTCCCAGCCCATTGAGGCGAAAGTTTCCCGCATGTCAGTGTCGGGGCCGTCGGAAGCGGACCAGAACCCCCGCTTTTCGGCTGCCTCCATCCGGTAACGCATCTTTTGGGGTGCGCCTTTGCGGAAGCTGAACACGCTGAGAAATCTGCTGTCCGGTTGTGGAAACAGCCCTTCTTTTGCCAGATCCTCCAGCCAGGTCTGGATGCCTTCAATGTCATTGGTGAAGCAGGGGCAGGTGCGATATACAAGGCGTTCTTTCTGCTCAGTCATAGTCATGCGCCTCCTTCCGCGTCCAGGACGCATTGCTTCAGCCGGGCCAGTTCTTCTTCATAAGCCCGGCGACCTTTGTCGGTGATCTTGTAGGTGCGCTTACGGCCCTCCACAAGAACCTCCTGAATGTACTTCTCCTTTTCGAACTTTGCCAGCACGGTATAGAGGGTGGCGGGGCCGATCCGCAGGCGGCCTTTTGTCTTTTCTTCAATGAAGGCAGCAGCGTCAATACCGCACATGGGTTCTTTGTAAAGTGCCATCAGCACATAGAACATGGATTCCGTGAGAATATCCATGGATTTCTTGGGCATACGCACCCTCCTTTCAATATCGTTATATAATATCATCTAACGATATTATATGGGACAGGAAGTGTTTCTGTCAATAGAAAAATCGTGGAAAATCCGGTTTGCGACAGGTTTTTTTCCGGGAAGCGGGTATTCTGTTACTGGAATATCTATACAGGAGGATGACCCTATGGTGAAAAAAACAGCAATTGCCCTGGCCTTGTGCCTGATACTTTCCGGCTGCCGGACAACGCCGCCCCAGACCACAGCACAGCCTGTGCGCCCTTCTGCGCCTGCAACTACCCAGCCGCCGACTACACAGCCCCAATTTTCCTTTCCGGAAACGGTGCTGGCGGATACCGAATATTGCACCGTTACGGTGCGGGGGATCGACCCGGATGGGACTTTCGGCTACACGCTGCAGGTACTTCTGGAGAATAAGACGCAGCTGGATCTGATGTTTTCCCTGCGGGGCGTGTCGGTGAACGGCTATATGTGCGATCCCTTCTTCGCCGCCACGGTCAGTGCGGGCATGAAAGCCAACGAGGAGATCAGCTTCCTGAAAAGCGACCTGGCTGCCAACGGCATTACGGAGGTGACGGATATTACCTTCACCCTGGCTGTGTATGACAGTACGGACATTCTGGCGGAATATTTGATGGAAGAGGAATTTACCGTATATCCCCAGGGGGAAGAAGCGCAGCGCACCTATGAACGGCAGAGTGCGCAAACGGATGTGGTGCTGGTCAGCAACGAGGATTGTGCTATCATCGTCACCGGTTTCGAACCGGACAGTACCTGGGGCTATGCCATGGGGGTATATCTGGAAAACCGCACCGATGAGGCGCTGATGTTCTCGGCATCTGATGTGGCGGTGAACGGCTACATGTGCGATCCCTACTGGGCGGTGGAGGTGGCACCGGGGAAGCGGTGCAACTGTCAAATCACCTGGAGCAAAACGGACCTGGCTGACAATGGCATTACCCAAGTGGAGAAAATTACCCTGCCCATCCGGGTGTATGACAGCAACGACTGGCTGGAAGGGGAAATTCTCAGCGAAACCTTTACCATAACCCCATAAAAAAGACCCGGCCAGTGGCCGGGTCTTTCCCATCTGGATATTACAGCAGACTCAGCTGGGTGCCGATGCCCTTTTCTTTGGCAATGGCCAGAACTTCGAAGCCCAGGGCGATATCCTGCAGGGCGATGCCCAGGTTGGAGTTGATGATGATCTCTTCGTCACTTTCGCGGCCGGGCTTTACGCCGTTGATGATCTCGCCCAGCTGTGCGTAGGGGGCTTCCAGATCTTCCGTGTAGTACTTGGTGGGGCCAAACATGTAGCTGTGGTACTGATTCCAGTCATCCACCACAAACTTGGAGCCCTTCAGGAATTCCAAAGGCCAGCCGTTGCAGTGCACAGGCAGAACCAGTGCGCCCTTCTTCACCCACTCGGCCTTGTAAACGGGGTCCTTCACAGGCAGGGGAGCGGAGGTGGCGACGATGTCGCTGTCGCGGATGGCTTCTTCAGCGCTGCTGCAGACAGTGAACTTCACATGGGTGGGACCCACGAACTCAATCAGCTTGTCGATCATGCTGGGGTACAGGTCGTACATCTTGATCTCCTGCAGACCGGGCATCACATGCAGCAGAGCCCGGACGGTAAAGCGGCCCATTTCGCCGCAGCCCACCATACCCACGGTCTTAGCATCCTTCCGGGCCAGGTACTTGGCGGAAACGGCAGAGGCGTTGGCGGTGCGGATGGCGGTAATCAGGCCGGCTTCCATAATGGCAACGGGATAGCCGGTTTCCTCGTCATTGAGGACCATCAGGGCAGAAGTGGAGTTGCAGTTGTATTTCTGGGGATTGTGGCCGTAGACGGCGACCCACTTGATGCCCACGGCGTGGCTGTTGGGCAGATAGGCGGGCATTGCGTGATGGAACGCACCGGGGCAGGTGGTGGGGTGAACGCCGGGCTTGGGGGGCATCTCGTAATTGCCCTTGGCGTGCTCAGAGTAGGTCTGTTCGGAAATTTCCAGACTGCGTGCCAGAGAAACATCGCAGGCCGCAACATCAGACCGGGTCAAATAGACAAATTTATCAATCTGCATGAAAAAATCCCCTTATATTAAGTCTTGGTTCAGCCACATGTGCCCGCAGGCAGAATATGGTATCCACATGCCATTATGAATCAAAAAAAACGGATGTCAACGCTTTCACTGTGCGGTTTGCTAAAAAATTCCGGTTACCGCAACGGGACAAAACAGGGGGCCTTTTTCAGGATATTTCTCCCGCTGGAATCGTAATTTACAAAATGATCGTAGGGAATGATGTAAAGCGGGGTGAAATTCACCCCGCTCTATGATTGCCTGTTCTGTGTGGCCACGATCCTGCTGCCAAATACATCTTCGAGAATCACATCGCCGATGGCTATGGGAAGCGCCGCAACAGCGCGGTTGATGCGTGCCATGCAGTCCATCATCTTTTCCTTTGGGATCGGTCTGTCGGTTTTCACAGAAACCAGGCTGCCGTCTGTGCATCTTACGGTGGAGGTGACGGTTCTTTGGGGATTCGTGCATTCGTTTTCGGCATATACCTTTCCCTTGGGGCAGGTGTTGCCCGTAACCGCTACGACGCATTTGCCCTCTGTTTGCACGGTAAGCTCGCAGCCCAGGGGGCAGACGATACAGGTGAGCTTTCTTTCCATACTACACAGCCTCCAGCGAGAAATACAATTCCTGCACCTGATCCAGCTGTTTGCCCTTCAATGTGACGGATTCCATCTCACCCGGGGCCACCTTCAGCCGCTTTTTGGTCAGAAGTACGGTTTCTCCGTTTGATACGCAGATTTTCACATTTCTATAAACATCGGTGACGCGGAAATACACCGTCACATCGGTTTTTCGGGTGATGATCTGGGGAACCGTATAGCGGATCTTGCCGTCTGTTTTCACCGCAATGGAAATATTTTCCGGAGGATTGCCGCGGATATATTCTGCCGCGGCTTTTCCGGCGATTTCCGCTTCCTGGGATACAAAGTCCACCAAATCGTGGACATGCAAAACATTTCCGCAGGCAAAAATACCCGGCACGGAGGTCTGCCGATCCTGATCCACAATGGCACCGTTGGTAGTGGCGCAGATCTTCACCTGGGCGGCCTTGGAAAGCTCGTTTTCGGGGATCAGACCTACCGACAGCAGAAGCGTATCGCAGGGGATATATTCGCCTGTTGCGGCAATGGGCCTTCTGTTTTCATCCACCTGGGCGATGGTTACACCTTCCAGGCGCTCCTTTCCGTGGATCTCCACCACGGTATGGCTGAGCTTCAGCGGGATGTTGAAGTCGTGCAGGCATTGCTGGATATTGCGGGCCAGACCCCCGGAATAGGGCATGATCTCGCACACGGCATGGACGTTCGCCCCTTCCAGCGTCATTCTTCTTGCCATAATCAGGCCGATGTCACCGCTGCCCAGTATCACAACCTGCTTCCCCGGGAGATAGCCTTTCTGATTCACAAATTTCTGCGCAGTGCCCGCACTGTAGATACCGGCTGGGCGGCTGCCCGCAATCTGCAAGGCACCCTTGGGACGCTCCCGGCAGCCCATGGCAAGAATCACAGCCTTTGCCTGGATCTGAAAGATGCCATCCTCAGAATTGGTGGCGGTGATGACTTTATCAGCGGACAGATCCAGCACCATGGTATTGCATTTGTATTCGATACCCAGCGCCCTTACCTGTTTTTCATATTTCCAGGCGTATTCCGGGCCGGTCAGTTCTTCGCCAAATTTGTGAAGACCAAAACCGTTGTGTATGCATTGCTGCAAAATGCCGCCCAGATGTTCATCGCGCTCCAGGATCAGGATGTCCCGGATTCCGCTTTCGTAAGCGGCAATGGCCGCGCTCATTCCGGCAGGGCCGCCGCCAATGATCACTAAGTCTTTCATGATTCCGGCCTTTCTTTTGTTTTTCCCATGTTGAGTATGGATGCCCCGCCGAATTTCGTTACGGATTCGTAGGGAATCTGCAGCTCTCTTGCCAAAAGCTCTATGATATAGGGACCGCAGAAGCCGCCCTGACATCTGCCCATCTGCGCACGGGTTCTGCGCTTTATGCCATCCAGATCCGTTGCTTTGGGATTTCGATGTATGGCATCCAGAATTTCCCCTTCGGTAATGCCTTCGCACCGGCAAACGATTCTTCCGTAAGCCGGGTTGCGCCGGATTACTTCGTTTTTCTTTTCCATAGACAGTTCCCGGAAAGCGTGCACAGATGGCCGGATGGGATTGTAGTCCGGCTTTTCCCTCAGGCTTAGGCCCTGGGCTTTCAGCATTTCGGCAATATATTCGGCAATGGCCGGGGAAGCGGAAAGTCCCGGCGACTCAATGCCGGCTGCGTTGATAAATCCCGGCAGGGGCGCGGTGATGATAAAGTCACCGGTGCTGCCTACGGCCCGCAGGCCGCAGAAAGAGGTAATGGTTTTCCCAATGGGAACGGAAGGAACGCTTTTCCGGGCTGTTTGGATGATTTCTGCAAGGCCTTCTTCTGTGATGTTCTTATTTTCTTTGTCCTGCATATCCACAGAGGTCGGGCCCAGCAGCAGGTTGCCGTCTACAGTGGGGGATATCAAAATGCCCTTGCCCATTTTGGACGGGGTTTGGAAAATGGTATGCGATACCAGATCGCCGCATTCTTTGTCCAGCAAAAGATACTCGCCTCTTCTGGGATGCACGGTAAAGGTGTCGTCGCCTGCGAGCTGTGCCACTTCGTCAGAGTGCAGACCGGCGCAGTTGACCACAAAACGGGCGCGTACACATTCCCGGTCAGACGCGATCAAATAGGCATCTTCCGCCTTTGTTATGCTGCAAACAGGGAAATTGCATGTTAAGTGCGCGCCGTTGTCCATGGCGTTTCCGATGGCGGAGATGGCTAAATCGTAAGGGCAGGTAATCGCGCCGGTGGGGGCCAGCAATGCGCAGAGGGCCTTCTCGGAGATGTTGGGCTCCAGGGCTTTCAGCTCCGCCTGTTCCAGAATCCGCAATCCCGCAACGCCGTTGGCGATGCCCCGTTCCAGCAGCGTGTTTAACATCTGCCGGTCTTGCTGGTCAAATCCGATTACCAGAGAGCCGTTGTTGATGTATTTGACCCCCAGCTCCCGGCAAATTTCCGGCATCATTTGCGCGCCTTTCACATTCAGCCGGGCCTTTAAGCTTCCCGGCGCGGCATCGAAACCTGCGTGGACGATGGCGGAATTCGCTTTGGTGGCGCCCATTGCCACATCGTTCTCTTTTTCCAGAATGCAGATGCGCAGCTGATATTTTGACAATGTGCGCGCGATCATGCCGCCCACAACGCCTGCGCCTATGATGGCAACATCATACATAGCTACTCTCCCCTTATTGACAAACTTTGCTTCTATCTATTACAATAAAACAATCAAAAACGAGTGTCAATTGCTGGCCTGAAAGTAGAGAAACAATCAAAAACGATCAAACAGGAGGGTGCTATGCTGAAAGAAGAACGATACGACCGGATTCTGGCGATTTTGGAAACAGAGCAGTATGTCTCTGCGGTCAAGCTCAGCAAGATGCTCTATGTCAGCTTGCCTACCGTCCGCCGGGACCTTGCGGAACTGGGGCGGAGAAATCAGATTGTCAGAAGCCACGGCGGTGCCAAGAAAATTCAGGCAGAGCATATTGTAGCGCCGCTGGATTTCAGAAAGACCGTGCATGCCGCAGAAAAGCGGGCTCTTTGCCGACGGGCCGCGGAACTGGTGGACCACAAGGACATTATCTTTATAGATGCCTCCACCACTACGCTGCAGATGGCGGATTTTCTCAGCGAGAAAAAAGGTATCACAGTCATTACCAACGGAATTCCCCTGGCGACCTTACTGGTGCAAAAAGGCATCAAAACATATTGCACCGGGGGCGAGATCTTTGAAAATTCCCTGGCGCACTTTGGGAGTTTTGCCGAAGAGTTTATTCAAAGGTTCAATATTGACAAGCTGTTCTTTTCCTGCCATGGCGTAAACGAGAAGGGCATGCTCACAGACCCCTCTCTGCCGGAAACCCAGATTCGGAAGGCGGCCATCAACCAATCCAGGGAAACCGTATTTCTGTGCGATAAAACAAAATTTTCCCTGTCCACGCCGTATAATCTGGTTTCCATCCAAACCGTCGATTATGTGATTACAGACTCCCCGGAGATCAGCAAATATTTTCCCGAAGAAGCAAACAGCAAAATAATTGTGGTGTAAGACAGGGCGCCACTGTCTTGTATAAAGAACACCGGCGGAGGGAATTCCACTCCGCCGGTGCTTTTTACGTTTGCATGAATTCCAGAACCAGTTTCCCCAAAATGCTGTCGCCGTTCTCGTCCACGGCTCTTACATAGGCGCAGTGGGTTCCGTGCATGACCTTCAGCGTTACATTTTCAGTGTGGCCGAAATGCTTGAGGGTAGAAACCAGCAGTATGGTCTGCTCATAGCGATTTTCCATATCCTGATCGGAGACGATGATGAGCATAGGCGAATCGCTGTGGGTGCTGTCAATATGGTAAAGCGGCGAGGTTTCGTCGATCATCACTCTTCTGGTATCCAGCCCCCGTTCCCGCAGCACATTGAAATGGCAGGTGGGCTGCCCTGCGTCGTGCACATATCCGGCAATGTCGGAGGGCTTGATTCCGTGGGGGGAAAGCCAGGATTCATCAAAACACAGCATCTGCGAAATATATCCGCCTGCGGAACTGCCGCCCACATAGATTTTGGTGGCGGTTCCGTATTCGCCGATATGATCCAATGTCCAGGCTACCGCTTTTGCGCTGTCAATCAAGAAGTCGGGGTAATGTGCTGCCGGATACATACGATAATTCGGCGCAACTACGGCCACACCGTGGTCGGTCAGGTACTGATACAGCACGGTCTGCCGGGCTTTATCTCCCCGTTCCAGTCCGCCGCCGTGGAAATAGACAAACACGGGGAAACTCCGGCATTCGGGAAGATACATGTCAAGATACTGCTGGTTTTCTTCACAATAGCACACATCGGTCAAGACTTTCATGGTTCTTCCTCCGCTAAGTTCTGTGATATCAATAGAATAACACAGCCAAAGTAAAAAGTAAATCTGCCAGTATAAATCTTCCCCGTTTACAAATAATAGCATCGTAATTTGTAAAATTATTGTAGGGACACCCGTCCTCGGGTGTCCGCGGACACCGCAGGAGCGGTGTCCCTACGGAAAAGGAGAAAGATATATGAAAGCTGCAGGCATTGTCAGAAGAGTGGAAGAATGTGTTATAATAGGACAAAAGTCGACAAAACCCTCATAAACACTATGGCTTTTGATGATTTTTGTCCAACTCAATTTACACAGATCGAGATATACATAGCAAAAACGAGGGGAATTTCCCCTCGCTATTTTTAATATTACTTTGTTTTTTTCTTAATCGAATAATGTGAAACAAAGGCATAAATAATACCGATAGCACCAATGCCAAACGCAATGTAAGTAAATAAAGGTGTATGTGTCAATGCACGCAAGAGATTGCACAATGTTGTAGCAAAAATAAACAGGAATATAATTGCACCCTGCAAGCGATATGCGTTCTTATCCATGTTCTCTCGTTCTTCCTTGGAAGCTTTTATATATGCATCATCAAGGATAATATCTCTTCCAGCAAATCCAAGAATGCTAAAAATCAAGGATATGACAGCAAGAAATACAAGAGCAATCAAATTAAAAATACCCATAATCACACCTCCATTTTTATAATAGCATATGCAAAGCAAAAAGTAAATCCTGCGGTATAATCTCCGCCGGTTTACAGATACTAGCATCGTAATTTGAAATATTATGTAGGGCGGGAGCAAGCCCCCGCCCTACGATGTATTTGTAAAAGGAGAAAGATATACTATGAAAGCAACTGGCATTGTACGCCGTGTTGACGACCTTGGTCGTATTGTGATTCCAAAGGAGATCAGACGCACCCTCAAGATTCGCGAAGGCGACCCTCTGGAAATTTATACCGAAAAGGATGGAGGCGTGATTTTCCGGAAGTATTCGCCTATGGGGGATTTGCAGGAATTCGCGTCCCAGATGTGTGAGGCCATTGGCTCCAACACCGGGTGCATTGCGGCGGTGAGTGACCGGGATTCCATTATTGCCCTGCACGGTGCGCCCAAGCGGGAGCTGGTGGATAAGCCCAATTCTCAGGAACTGGACAAACTGATGGAGCAGCGGAAGAACTACCGCTACCAGCCGGGAGAAAATCTGATCCGTGCCTGCGAAAGCTCCGATAAATACTATCTGGGCGTGGCGGCCCCTATTTTGTCCCAGGGGGATCTCATGGGCTGCGTGATGCTGCTGATGGGAGAAAATAAGCAACCTCTGGCGGAATCCGACCAGAAGCTGGCCCAGACCGTGGCAGGTTTCCTGGGAAAGCAAATGGAAAATTAAGAAGGCGCGTGCAATATGCACGCGCTTTTTCGCTATGGGGGATGCGGATCCTTCGACTCCGGGCTATGCCCTCCGCTCAGGATGACAGAAGAAAGAGGATGGCTGGTTCTCATGCTGTCATTCTGAGCGAAGCAGCCGCAGGCTGCGCAGTCGAAGAATCCGTATTCCATTATCACAGATCGTAGATCTTCACAATGGTGGCGGGGCCTTCCAGCAGGATGGAGTTGATCACGCCGTCAGCTTCTCCTACGGTTACCTGCAAATCACCCCCGGTGCAATGGCACAGCAGCTTGCCGTCCGGCAATTTGCCCTGGGTAAAGAGTGTGGCGGCGGTGCTGCCGCAGCCGGTGCCGCAGGCCAGGGTGTAGTCCTCCACGCCCCGTTCATAGGTCAGCACCCGCACCTCGCTTTCCCCCAGCCAGGTGTAGAAATTGATGTTGGCACCCTTGGGGAAAGCGGGATCATAGCGCAAAGCTTTGGCTTCCTGCCGCAGGACATCCCGCTGGTCAAACTGAAGCCCCGGCACTTCCTTCACGCCATGGGGAACGCCGGGATTGCCCAGCTCCACATAGGCGCAGTCTGGCTTTCTGGCGATATCCAGCACCCCGGGATTATTCAGCTTCACCCGGTACCGGTCTTCTCCAAGCCGCCAGCCGGGCACCAGACCTGCGTCGGTGTGGATGGTCATAGTTTGCCCGGCGATGCCGTTGTCATAGGCAAAGCGGCAGATGCAGCGGCTGCCGTTGCCGCACATTTCGCCCCGGGAGCCGTCAGAATTGTAAAAGTGCAATGTAAAATCCGCGTCATCGGCGTAGTCCACCGCCATGAAGCCGTCCGCGCCGGTTTTTGCGCACAGCTCCTTTGCCAGGGCTTCAAAATCCAGCGTTTTACCTCTGGCGTCCAGCACCATAAAATCATTGCCGGCGCCGCTCATATGCCAAACTTTCATAAAGATCTCCTTTTAAGATACAGAGTCAAACTGGGCCTGATACAGCCGGTAGTAGAAGCCTCTGGCTTCCATCAGGCTGTCATGGGTGCCCTGCTCCACCACCTGGCCGCCGTCCAGCACCAGAATATGGTCTGCGGAGCGGATAGTGGAAAGCCGGTGGGCGATGACGAAACAGGTTTTGTCCTTCATCAGGTTGCGCATGGCGGCCTGAATGTGCTGCTCGGTGCGGGTGTCCACATTGGAGGTGGCTTCGTCCAGAATCAGCATGTGGGCATCCAGCAGCATGGCCCGGGCGATGGTGAGCATCTGCTTCTGACCCTTGGAGATGGAGGTGCCGTTGTCGGAAAGCACCGTGTCATAGCCCTGGGGCAGCCGGGAAATGAAGGAATGGATGTGGGCGGCCCGGGCAGCGGCTTCCACCTCTTCCCGGGTGGCATCAGGCTTGCCGTAGGCGATATTTTCGAAGATGGTGCCGTGGAACAGCCAGGTATCCTGCAGCACCATGGAGTAGGCTTTGCGCAAAGAGCTGCGGGTTACGGCGCGAATCTCGTTGCCGTCCACATAGATGCCACCGGCATCCGTGTCGTAAAAGCGCATCAGCAGATTGATGATGGTGGTCTTTCCGGCACCGGTGGGGCCGACGATGGCGGTGAGAGAGCCGGGTTCCGCGTGGAAATTCAGGTCCTGAATAATGGGCTTGCCGGGAACATAGGAGAAATCCACATGCTCCATGGCCACATCGCCGGTGACCTCCTGAAGCGTAATGGCATCCGGGGCATCGGCAGCTTCCGGGGCTGCGTCAATGAGGCCGAATACCCGCTCTGCCGCGGCCAGGGCGCTTTGCAGCTCCGCGATGATGTTGGCCACTTCGTTGATGGGGCCGGAGAATCGCCGGGAGTACTGCACGAAGCTGCTCAGATCACCCAGTCCGATGCGGCCTTTCAGAAACAGCACAGAACCGAACATACAAACCAGCGCCAGGGATACATTGTTGATGCAGTTGACGCTGGGGCCGGTGACGGTGCCGTTGGCTTCCGCCTTGGTGTAGGCGGAAACGGCGGCTGCGTTCTTTTGGTCAAAGCGTTCCAGCACGGCCTCTTCCCGGCCGTAAGCCCGCACGGTCTTCTGGCCGGAGAGCATTTCTTCCACGAAACCGTTGAGGGCACCCAGCATGGCGCTGCGCTTGCGAAACAGCGGCCGCACCCGCCGGGTCAGCCACCGGGTGAACAGCAGCGTGACGGGAATGGTGAAGCAGAACACCAGCACCAGCGCCGGGGCAATGGACATCATCATGCCGAAGGCCACCAGCACCGTCACCACGCTCTGGAGGATCTGCAAAAGGTCGGTGGACAGGGACTGATTCACCGTGTCCACATCATAGGTAATGGTGGAGATAATATCGCCGGTCTGGTACCGGTCGAAATAGCTCACCGGCAGCGCGGCCAGATTCTCAAATACATCGTGGCGCATCTGCTTGGTGACGCTGCGGCTCATCCGCAGCACTACCGCGTGGAGCAGATAGGTGAGAATGCAGGAGAGAATATAGCATACCGCCATCAGGACGCAGCAGCGCAGCACGGTGTCGAAATCCACTTTGCCGGTGCCCAGCTCAATGGCATTGATGGCCTCGCCGGAAAGCTTGGGGCCGTAGAGGGAAAGGGTGCTGCTGGTTACGGAAAGGATCATGGCCAGCACCAGCAGAAGCCGGTTTCTGCCCAGGTATTTCCAAAGCCGGAAAAGCAGGGCTTTTACATTGACCTTGTGGCCGTCCAGCCGGCGTCTGTCGCCGCTGACTTCGTTCCGGGTCAGGCGGCCGCCGCCGATCATGTTGGGATTTGCCATCAGGCACCCTCCTTTCCTTCGCCCATCTGGGTGTGGGCAATGATCTGGTATTCCTGGCAGGACTGCATCAACTGGGCATGATTCCCTGCGCCGATCACCTGACCGTCCTGCAGTACCAATATCAGATCCGCATGGCGCAGAGAACTGATGCGCTGGGCCACCACCACGGTGGTGGTGTGCCGGTGATTTTCCCGCAAGGCCTGGCGCAGGGCGGCATCGGTGGCATAGTCCAGGGCGGAAGAAGCGTCATCCAGCACCAGAATTTCCGGGTCAGCCGCCAGCGCACGGGCGATCAGCAGCCGCTGCTTCTGACCGCCGGAAAGGTTGTTGCCACGCACCACCACTTCTGCCTCCATGCCGCCCTCTTTTTCTGCGATGAAGTGGGCCTGGGCATGCTTGGCAGCGGCTTCCACTGCAAGCTCCGGAATGTCCCGGAAAAAGCGGATATTGTGGCCGATGGTACCTTCGGTAATAAAATCGTTTTGGAACACCACGCCGAATTTTTGGCGGAGCTGCTCGTAGGGAATGGTGCGCACATCCTGACCGTTGATCCGCACGGTGCCCTTGTCCGGGTCATACAGCCGCAGCAGCAGATTCAAAATGGTGGATTTGCCGGAACCGGTGGGGCCCAGGATGCCCAGCGTCTGCCCCTGTTCCAGCCGGAAGCTGAGATTTTCCAGGTTCGTACCTACGCCGGTGTAAGAGAAGGTAACATTTTCGAATTCGATATGGGGCGCAGCCTTTGCGCTTTCTTCCTGGGCAGGCAGCACCGTGAGATCTTCGGGGGTGTCCAGCACCTGGGCAATGCGCTTGGCGCTGGCTTCGCCCTTGGACCACATGACGAAGATCCGGGTCACGCCCAGCATGGCGTTGAGGATCATGGTAAAATACTGCAAAAAGGCGGTAATCACGCCGGGTTTCATCACGCCGCTGTCCACCCGGAACGCACCTACCAGCACCACCAGGGTCAGACCCAGCCGCAGCACCAGAGAGGCCACAGGGTTGGTAACGCCGGTGACCATACCTGCCCGGAAGCCGATATCGGACAGCTCTTCGTTGACAGTTTCGAAGCGCTGCTTTTCGTATTCCGTCTTGCTCAGGGCCTTGATTACCCGGATACCGGTGATATTTTCCTGCACCACCCGGACCACCCGGTCCAGAATGCTCTGCTGATCGGTATACATGGGAACGCTGGTCTTGGTTACCAGCCACACCACCACGGCAATGATGGGCAGCAGCGCCACCAGCACCAGAGAAAGCACCGGGTCCATGGCGAACATCATGGCAATGCCGCCGATAAGCAGAATGGGCGCACGGATGCCCATACGCTGGATGCGGGCCAGGAACTGATTCACATTGTAGGTGTCACTGGTGAGCCGGGATTCGGCGGAGGAAATGGTCAGATCATCCATCTGCCGGGCGGAAAGACCCTGCAGACGCTGGAACAGATCGTGGCGCAGCGCCTTTGTGATCTTGCCGGAGCTGATGGCGCTCATGCGGTTGGCCAGAATATTGAACAGCAGGCAGCCAAAG
The DNA here is from genome assembly GCA_017435525.1 of Oscillospiraceae bacterium. Taxonomy (GTDB): domain Bacteria; phylum Bacillota; class Clostridia; order Oscillospirales; family Oscillospiraceae; genus Faecousia. Next base: position 28,174 of record JAFSEW010000004.1, read on the forward strand.
GCGCAGAGGATCATCAGGCCGCCGTAGAGGTAGATATCCCCCAGCTTCCCCGCAGGCACCTTGAAGTCGATGATGATCTCCATCAGGTAGGGAATCAGCAGCTCCAGCGCCGTGCCGGTGAATTTGATCAGCACGGTCAGGATGATGAAGCCCCAGTAAGGCTGCAGATAGGTTTTTAATTTTCCCATATCAGTCCTCCGCTACGGCTTCCGCCGCCCGCCGCCGGATCCGCTGCAGCATTTCTTCCAGCAGTTCCTGCTCCGCGTCGGAAAGATCCTGCAAAAGCGTTCTGTCCCAGCTGTTAAGAATTTCTTCGATTCTTGGCATCAATGCCAGGGTTTTTTCTGTGGGATACAGCCGCAGCATCCGTTTGTCCTTGCCGCAGGCTTTCCGCTCCAGAAAGCCGCCCTCTTCCAATGCGGCCACCTGCCGGGCCACATTGCTCTTGTTTACCAGCACGCTTTCCGTCAGCTGCTCCTGAAAGATACCGGGATTGCGGCAGATTTCCCGCAGATAGCGGCCATGGCAGCCTTTGAGCCCCAAAGGTTCCAGGGCATCCGTCCGGTAGCGACGGCCGCAGCGGTCAATGGCGTTGATATCACCGATGATATTGCCCATTCTCTCTCCTCCTTACAATTCGTTGCAAAGAAAACGATTGCGTTTGCAACTATCTTACTGCCGGTTCCCGGCTTTGTAAAGGCTTATTTTGCTTGCCTGGAAAAAAAGAATATGGTATGATGGAGAAAAGGGGGGATATTCCATGAAAAAACTGATCGTGCTGCTGCTGGTGCTGGCGCTGCTGCTGACAGGCTGCGCCCTGCCCAAAAACTGGAGCGGCTACACCGCTTATGCGGATATGGAATACACCCGGCCGGATATGGATGCCCACCAAGCTGCCCTGGATGCAGCCTGCGCCGCTGCGGAAAATGCACACACCTTAAAGGAACTGGAAAACCGTATTCTGGAATATTACGCTGTCTTTGATGAGTGCTATACCAACTATAATCTTGCTTATATTCAATACTGCGTGGATCTTTCCGATATTTACTGGCAGAAGGAATATGCCTTTTGCGCGGAAAATATCGCCCAGGCAGATGCGGGGCTGGATGCGCTGTACCGGGCGTTGGCAAAATCCCCCTACCGAACACAGCTGGAGGGAGAGGACTATTTCGGCGCCGGTTTCTTTGATGCCTATGAAGGGGAATCCCTTTGGGATGAAACGCTGCTGACCTATCTGGAGCAGGAGGCAGCGCTGGAAGATACATACTATAGCCTGTGTGAAGAGGCTTACGCGGTGGCATACTACAGCCAGGAATTTTTTGAAGACTATGCCCCGGAGATGGAGCAGGTGTTTCTGGAACTGGTGCAGCTGCGGCAGGAAATGGCGGCGTATCTGGGCTATGCGTCCTACCCGGAATTTGCCTATGATTTTTACTATTACCGGGACTATACGCCGCAGCAGGCCCAGGCGTATTTTGAAGCTGTGGGACAGCAGATGGTGTCGCTGTACCGGCGTTTAGAAACGGTGCAGATGGACAGCTGCACCGCTGCGGATACCATGGAATATCTGCGCCGGTGCGCCCAGGCCATGGGCGGGGAAATTGCCGATGCCTTTTCCCTGCTCAGCAGCCGGGGGCTGCACCATATTCTGCCCGGGGAAAACAAACAGGCCATCTCCTTTGAAGTGTTTCTGGACAGCTACTACGAGCCCTTCATTTTCATGAATCCCGAAGGCACCGTGTACGATCAGCTGACACTGGCCCATGAGTTCGGCCACTTTGCCAACGATTTTGTATGCGGCGGCAGTTATGCGGGTACCGATGTTGCGGAGGTGCATTCCCAGGCCATGGAATACCTGAGCCTGTGCTACGGCCAGGACACCGCAGACCTGACGGCGATCAAAAAGGCGGACAGCATCTGCGTGTATGTGGAGCAAAGTGCCTATTCCCTGTTTGAACATCAGGTATACGGGCTTACGGAAGCGGAACTGACCGTAGAAAATATCCGGGAACTCTACACCCAAATCGGCATGCAGTTCGGTTTTGAAACCAGGCAGTGGAATGTCCGGGATTATGTGCTGATTACCCACCTGTTTACAGAGCCGCTGTATATGGCCAGCTATGTGGCCAGCAACGATGTGGCGTTCCAGATCTACCAGAAAGAATTGGAAAATCCCGGAAAAGGTCTGGAACTTTACAGGCAGATGCTTTCCTCTCAGGATAGCTATCTCATTGCGTTTGCCCAAAACTATGGCCTGAAAAACCCCTTTGATCCGGGCCGGATAGAAGAAATCTGCCGGGCGCTGGATCCCATGTTCTCATGAACAGAAAGCGAGGAACCTATGACATTTGAACAAATCCGCCGTAATGAAGAAGTGTGCGCCCTGCTGGAACGGGGCAGCCACAATCTGGATGTGCTGGGCTTTACGGATCATTCCGAAGCCCATTGCCTGCTGGTGGCGGAGCGGGCAGCCTATATTTTGCGCAAGCTGGGCTATTCCGATCATGACGAAGAGCTGGCAAGAATCGCGGGCTTTATGCATGATATCGGTAACGCCGTGGGCCGCACCCACCATGCGGAACTGGGCGCGCTGCTGGCCAATGACATTCTGAAGCAGACGGATATGTCCATCAGCGACCGAATCACAGTTATTGCCGCCATCGGCCATCACGATGAATCCACCGGCGGCTCCCGGGACCCTATTTCCGCGGCGTTGATTCTGGCGGACAAAACCGATGTCCGGCGCAACCGGGTGCGCACCAAGGATGCCGCCAATTTTGACATTCACGACCGGGTGAATTACGCCGTCACCGGCTCCACCCTGAAAGTGGACACCGAGAAGGATATCATCGCTCTGAATCTGCAGGTGGATGAGAGCATCTGCACCATGTACGAATATTTTGATATCTTCCTCACCCGTATGCTCATGTGCCGCAGTGCCGCGGAGATGCTGGGGCAGAAGTTCCGGCTCACCGTCAACGGCGGCAAGGTGCTGTGATCGCCCTGAGATGCCTGCCCATCGCCCCGGGAGAGGGGCATCCGGCAGGGAGGAAGCTTCTGGAAGAGATGGTTCGCGAATTCACCGGGCAGCCCATGCCGCCCATTGCAGTGACGGAACGGGGAAAACCCTGTTTTCCCGGCAGCGACCTCCATTTTTCCATCTCCCACAGTAAGGGGCATGTATTCTGCGCCCTGTCCCACAGCCCCATTGGTATTGACGCGGAGGAAGCGGACCGCCCGATTGCTCCTGGGCTGGCAGAAAAAATCCTATCCCCGGGGGAGTATGCCCAGTGGCAGCGCGCTGCCGATCCCCGAAAAGCGCTGCTGACCTTCTGGGTGCTGAAAGAGGCACAGGCCAAATGCACCGCAGAAGGTCTGCGGGGCTATCCCAATCACACGAATTTCTCTGTGGATGATCCCAGAGTGCAGCAAATCAGCGGCTGCCTGGTAGCCGTCATAGAAGGAGAATGACCATGCTCTTTGATACCCATGCCCATTTGAATGACCCTGCCTTTGACCCCGACCGGGAAGAACTGATGGAATCCTTTGCGTCTGCCGGGGTGAGTCTGGTAATGAATGCCGGCTGCAGCCTGGAATCTTCCCGGGATATCGTGCAGATGGCGGAAAAATACCCCTGGCTCTATGCCTCGGTAGGCTCCCATCCGGATTCCGCCGACGAGGTGAACGAGGCGGTTCTGGAGGAATACCGGAAATTATGTAAACAAAGCGATAAGGTCAAGGCCATCGGCGAGATCGGCCTGGACTATTACTATGAGGATATCCCCAGAGAGATCCAGCAGCGGGCATTCCGGCTGCAGATGGAGCTGGCCAAGGAGCTGGATATGCCTGTGATCGTCCATGAGCGGGATGCGCATAATGACGGTCTGGCCATTGTAAAGGAATTCCCCACGGTCAAGGGCGTGTTCCATTGCTATTCCGGCTCTGCGGAAATGGCTCGGCAGCTGGTCAATCTGGGCTGGTACATTGGTTTTACCGGGGTACTTACCTTCAAGAATGCCCGCAAGGCTGTGGAAACCGCGGCATCCATTCCGCTGGATCGGATCGTTCTGGAGACGGATTGCCCCTTTATGGCACCGGAGCCTTTCCGGGGCAAGCGGAATCAGCCCGGTTATCTCTACCGGATGGCAGAAAAACTGGCGGAAATCCGGGGAATTTCCCTGGAAGAGGTTCACGCCGCCACCATGGAAAATGGCAAACGGCTGTATCGTATCCCGTAATAAAAAACGCCCCGTGTGAACAATGTCATTCTGAGCGAAGCAAGTCGAAGAATCCGTATTTCCTCCTGGAGAACGGATCCTTCGACTTTGCGCTTTCATCGCTTTGCGCAGGATGACATACCCATGGAATGCCATTGCCGGACAGTATCCACTTGACGGAAAATCAACACGGGGCATGCGCCTGAAAAGGGGAAAACACATGGAATTTGGAGGATAATCCATATTTTTTGCATAAAAATAAAAGCAGTTGTGAAAAATGACAGATTTTTTGAAAATATTTTAGATAATTTTACCCTTTCCATACACACAAAAATATGCTATGTTATGCGTGGGGGAGTATCGCCAGTTTTGCCGTGCTGCTTTTTGGGCGAAACCCCCGAGAATATATAAGCAATATATTTCAATATATCAACATAAGGAGCTGTGAACATGTATTTTCAGAAAAAACGCGTAATCGCCATGCTTCTGGCCGGCGGCCAGGGCAGCCGCCTGCATGTCCTGACCCGGAAGACCGCCAAGCCTGCGGTTCCTTTCGGCGGCAAGTACCGCATCATCGACTTCCCTCTGAGCAACTGTGTTAACTCCGGTATCGACACCGTGGGTATTCTGACCCAGTATCAGCCTCTGGAGCTGAATGAGTACATCGGCAACGGCCAGCCCTGGGGCCTGAACAAGACCCACAGCTGCGCCCAGGTTCTGCCCCCCTACGAGCGCCACGACAAGAAGAGCGGCTGGTATAAGGGCACTGCCAACGCCATCTACCAGAACATCGATTTCATCAAGCGTTTTGATCCTGATTATGTTGTGATCCTCTCCGGTGACCATATCTATAAGATGGACTATGATGCCATGGTGGAATACCATGAGAAGAACAACGCCTCCTGCACCATCGCTGTGCGTACTGTCCCCCTGGCTGAAGCCAGCCGTTTCGGCATCCTGAACACCAACCCCGATAACTCCATCTACGAGTTTGAAGAGAAGCCCAAGAAGCCCAAGTCCACCAATGCCTCTATGGGTATCTATGTGTTCAACTGGAAGGTTCTGCACGACGCTCTGGTTGCTGACGAAGAAGATCCCAAGTCCTCCAACGACTTCGGCAAGAACATCATCCCCAACCTGCTGAACGCCGGTCACAAGATGATGGCCTACAATTTCGATGGCTACTGGAAGGATGTGGGCACCATCGATTCCCTGTGGGAAGCCAACATGGAGCTGCTGGGCAAGGAGCCTGAATTCAACATCCGCGGCGATGAGAACACCAAGATCTACGCCCGTAACTCCGCACTGCCCTCCTCCTACATCGATGACGGTGCCAAGACCGTCAACTGCTTCATCGCAGAAGGCTGCGAGGTTTATGGTACTGTGCGTCACAGCGTGGTATCCGTGGGCTGCACCATCGGCAAGGATGCCCTGGTGGAAGACAGCGTGCTGATGCCCGGTGTTGTGGTTGAGGACGGCGCCATTGTCCGTCACGCCATCCTGGGCGAGAACAGCAAGGTCTGCCGCAATGCCGTTGTGGGCGGTGCATTTGCCGAGGGAGAAAAGAAGGAAATCAGCGTCACTTCCAAGGGCGCTGTTGTGGAAGCAAACACCGCGCTGAAGCCCGGTGATATGCTGTAAGGAGGTACGCACAATGAAAGTAATGGGCTTGATTTTTACCAATGACGCTTCCCTGGGCGAACTGACCAACAAGCGCACCATGGCCAGCCTGCCCTTTGGCGGCCGCTACCGCCAGGTGGACTTCGCGCTGTCCAACCTGAGCAGCGCCGGTATCCGCCATATCGGCATCATCTCCCGCCACAACTACCAGTCCCTGATGAACCACATCGGCGACGGTGAGGAGTGGGGCCTGGAGCTGGAGCAGGGCGGTCTGGAATTCCTGACTCCCTATGCCACCAGTGTTACCGATAACTACCGCGGCAAGCTGGAATCCCTGCACACTGCTATGGATTCTCTGCGTTATCCCGTGGATGATTATGTTGTGATGATCGACTCTGCAGTTCTGAGCAACATCGACCTGAACAAGGTGATTGCTGCCCATGTTGCCAGCGGCAGGGATGTGACCGTGGTTACCAAGGAAGGCATCGCCAACGGCGTCAAGCAGCTGGATCTGGCTCTGAAGCTGGACGAGAAGGGCGAAGTGGCAGATATGGCTGTGGACTATGTGGCTCCCGCCGACTATGTTGCTTCCATGGACATCTTCGTGATGAACAAGAAGTTCCTGCTGGACAAGACCGAGGAACTGATTGCCCGCAACTACTACCACATGGACCGTGACCTGGTTCTGGGTGGCTGGCAGAAGGGTGAAGTCAGCGTGAATGTGTACCAGTTCGAGGGTGTTGCTCTTTACAATGAGTCTGTTGCCGAGTATTTCGCCAACTCTCTGTCTCTGATCAACAAGGATGTCCGCGCTGACCTGTTTGGTGCCAACCATCCCGTTTACACCAAGGTTCGTGACCGCGTTCCCAGCTACTACGGCGAGGACTGCGAGATTGAGGACTGCCTGGTTGCCGACGGCTGCATGCTGGAAGGCGAGGCTGAGCATTCTGTGCTGTTCCGCCAGGTTGCCATCTGCAAGGGTGCCGAAGTGGAAGACTGCGTCATCATGAACGATTCCACCGTAGGCGAAGGCGCTGAGCTGAAGTACGTCATCCTGGATAAGGATGTCACCGTCCGTCCCGGCGCAAAGCTCATCGGTACCCCCAACGCACCCATCATCATCAAGCGGGGTGAGGTTGTATGAAAATCGCAATTCTGGCATCCGAAGGTGCCCCTTATGTGAAGTCCGGCGGCCTGGGCGATGTAATGGAGGCGCTGCCCTCCGCGCTGGCCCGGATTCCCGGCAACGAAGTGGTGCTGATCCTGCCCTACTATAAGAAGATCCGCGACAATGAAGCTTTCCAGGTGGAAAAGATCATGGAATTCCAGACTACCCTGGGCTGGCGCCGTCAGTACACCGGTGTCATGAAGCTCATGAACCGTACCGACGGTGTGCAGGTCTACTTCCTGGACAATATGTATTATTTCGGCGGCCGCAGCGGTGCGATCTACGGCGACCTGGACGACGGCGAGCGTTTTGCCTATTTTGCACGGGCCTGCCTGGACACCCTGGCAGCTGTGGGCTATGTGCCCGATGTGATCCAGTGCAATGACTGGCAGACCGCGCTGGTGCCCACCTTCCTGAACGCCATGTACCGTGCCGCATTCCCCCACACCAAGTGCATGTATACCATCCACAACATCGAGTACCAGGGCTGGGCCCACGGTAATTTCTTTGATGATGTGCTGGGCCTGCCCTGGCAGTACCGCAGCAGCCTGGAGATGAACAACTCCGTGAACATGATGAAGGGCGCCATTGAGTCTGCTGACCTGGTGACCACCGTTTCCGAGACCTATGCCCGGGAACTGATGTACCCCTACTATGCCCACGGTCTGGACGGCATCCTGGCAGACGCTGCCTGGAAGCTTACCGGCATTACCAACGGCATTGACACCACCACCTTTAACCCCGCCATCGATCCCCACATCCCCTTCCACTATGATGTGGACACCTTCATCACCGGCAAGGCAGACTGCAAGGCTGCTCTGCAGGAAGAGGTTGGCCTGCCTGTGGAGCCCGATGTGCCTCTGATGGTTATGGTTACCCGCCTGGCCGGACATAAGGGCCTGGATCTGCTGTGCTACATCGCCCGCCGTGTCATGCGGGAGGAGAACTGCCAGCTGCTGATCCTGGGTACCGGTGAAGCGCAGTACGAGCGGTTCTTCAAGGAACTGGCCGAGGAGTTCCCGGACAAGGTGGCAGCCAAGATCACCTTCAGCCTGAGCCTGGCTTCCCGGGTTTACGCCGGCGGCGACATCTACCTGATGCCCTCCAAGAGCGAGCCCTGCGGCCTGAGCCAGATGAACGCCATGCGCTACGGCACCGTGCCTGTGGTGCATGCCACCGGCGGCCTGAAGGACACCGTCCCCGGTGTTGACGAGAACGGCGAGAACGGCCTGGGCTTCACCTTCCAGAGCTACAATGCCGATGATTTCCAGGGTGCTCTGAAGCGCTGCCTGGATCTGTATCACGGTAACCGTGAGGGCTTCCGTGCCCTGCAGAGAGTGGATATGTCTCAGGACTTCAGCTGGGATGTCCCCGCAAGCCGTTACATGGCTCTGTTCAACCGGATGCTGGAGCAGTAATCTTCCAAAACCAAAAAACCGGAGTGCGTAAGCACTCCGGTTTTTTTCTGGGTGCCGGATTCTTCGACGCGCCTGCGGCTTGCTCAGAATGACAGGTACGAAGAGGAAAGCTGTCGCTGTTTCTCTGCCATCGCGAGCAAAGGGCGCAGCCCGGAGTCGAAGGATCCGTTCTCTCGTTATGAAGTACGGCTTTTTTCTTGACCTTTTTCCGGAAATAAGGTATGCTAGTCCGGTGAGAAAACTACAAGGATTCGGAGAACCCTATGCGTATTTTGTTTGATTCCAAAGAGCTCTGCTATAAAGAACCCTTCGGCACCCTGACTCCCGGTCAGGTGTGCAGGCTGAATATTCATATCCCCGCTTCCGTGGGAACCGTGCGGGTGGAATGTGTGCTGGATCTGGATGGAAGCGACCGGCAGGTAGTGGTGCCTATGACCCATGTAAAGGATCAGGGGGTGTACCAGGTCTTCGGCGGCAGCTTTACTCTGGACAGCTGCGGCCTGTATTTCTACCATTTCCGCATCTATAAGCCCGACAGCTGCTTCCGCCTCTTCAAAGAGGGGGATAAGACCAATATGGAAGCCGGCGACCGTTGGCAGGTCAGCTGCGTCCCGGCGGATTTTACCACCCCTCATTGGGCCAAGGGCGCAACCATCTATCAGGTGTTCCCGGATCGCTTCTACAAAGAAGGCAACTGCGACCTCACCGGCAAGCTGCAGCCCTATACCGTCCACAAGGATTGGTACGAGGAAGTGGAGTGGGCACCCGACGCTCTGGGCAGAGTGCTGAATAACGATTTCTACGGCGGCAACTTCAGGGGTATCACCGCCAAGATGGACTATATCGCATCCCTGGGCGCTACCATCCTCTATCTGAATCCCATCAGCAAGAGCTTTTCTTCCCACCGGTACGATACCGGCGATTATAAGACCCCGGACCCCATGCTGGGAACCAAAGAAGAGTTCACTGCCATGTGTGAAGCCGCCCATGAGAGGGGCATCAAGGTGATTCTGGACGGCGTGTATTCCCACACCGGCTCTGACAGCCTGTACTTCAATCGGGAGGGTTCTTTCCCCGGTGTCGGTGCGTACCAGAGCCAGGAATCTCCCTATTACAGCTGGTATACCTTCTATAACCATCCCAACAACTATCACAGCTGGTGGGATTTTGATACCCTGCCCACGGTGAAGAAGATGGACCCCGCCTTTGTGGAATACATTATCACCGGGGAAGACAGTGTGGTGGCCCACTGGCTGAGACTGGGTGCCGACGGTTTCAGGCTGGATGTGGTGGACGAGCTGCCCAACGAATTTACCGAAATGCTCAAGGGCCGCATCCGGGAGGTGAAGCCCGATGCCCTGCTCATCGGCGAGGTCTGGGAAGACGCTTCCAACAAGCTGGCTTACGGTGTCCGCCGCCGCTATTTTGTGGACGGTGTGCTGGACAGCGTGATGAACTACCCCTTCCGCATTGCTGTTATCAACTTCATCCGGGAACGGGATGACGGACATGCTTTCAAAAACACGGTGATGACCATTGCGGAAAACTACCCGCCCCAGGTGCTGGCCTGCAACATGAATCTGCTGGGCACCCACGATACTGCCAGAATCCTCACCGCCCTGGTGGATGATTTTGACGGCAGCCGCAAAGAGAAAGCCAAGCGCCATTTGTCCCCCAACAATAAGGCCGTTGCCCGGGAGCGGCTGCTGATGGCATCCTTCCTGCAGTATATGCTTCCCGGTGCCCCCAGCCTGTACTATGGCGACGAGGCCTGCATGGAAGGGTATAAAGATCCCTTCAACCGCCGCACCTATCCCTGGGGCCGGGAGGATAAGGGCCTGGTGGCCCATTTCCGGCAGCTGGGTCAGCTGAGAAAAGACAGTGAAGTGCTGCGGCTGGGCGATATCCGGTTTTTCCGGGCCGATGAAGGTCAGCTGGGCTTCTCCCGGAGTTATGCCGGAAAGCAGCTGCGGATCTATGTGAATAACAGTCCTGATGAATGGGAAGTCAGCGAGCATAAGGTGCTGCTGGGGCATAATCTGCGTAATGTAGCCCCCAGCTGGGTGACCATCGCACCCATGGGCTTCTGTGTGGCGGAGGTGTAAAAATGGAAAAAGAACTGTTCCTTTCCGGCTATTGCCGCTGCATGGACGCCAGCCGCATGGTGGAAGTTGTGGTGACTGACGGCGATGTGGAGATCGACTGCAGCTATGAAAACTGCCCCCACACCCCGGTGTGCGAGATCGCCAAAAAAATTGCAGAGATCAAAAAAGAGATGCCATGAGGCATCTCTTTTTGTTATTCTTCGCTTCTGAGCACATGGGCACCCTGGAATTCGATGTGCAGGGGCAGCATCTGCCAGTTGGCCTTGGTAATGGCGGGCAGCTTCTTTGCCAGTTTTTCCTCTAATTTTTCGTCCTGGGTGATACACAGCAGGGTGGGGCCTGCACCGCTGAGGCAGAAGGCTGCGCCGGTGGTGCGTACCAGGGCGGCAATGGCATCGTAATCCTGAATCAGGCTCTTGCGGTAGTTCTGGTGCAGACGGTCCTGCATGGCGGTGCGCAGCAGCTTCTCGTCACCCAGCTCCAGAGCTTTCAGCACCATGGCACCGTGGGAGATGTTGTAGATGGCATCGGCCCGGGATACCTCCTTGGGCAGCACAGAACGGGCCAGGGGCGTGGAGAGGTTGAAATCCGGCACCAGCGCCAGGAATTCCCAGTCCGGGTGCAGGGGGAAGCTGACGGTTACCGGCAGGCCGTTATCCACCATGGAGGCGGTAAGGCCGCCGTAGAAGGCAGGGGCCAGGTTATCCGGGTGGCCTTCCATGGCGTTGGTGATATTTAAAAGACCCTGAGTGGAAAGCTTGTTGCCCCGGAGCACATTGGCACCCATGGCACCGGCTACCAGCAATGCTGCGGAAGAACCCAGGCCACGGCAAATGGGGATCTGGCTTTCAATATGGATCTTCACGCCCCGGAGCTCCTCGCTCATGGTAGCCAGGGCTGCGCAGTAGGAGACATAGGCCAGATTGTCCGGCCCGGTGAATTCCTCATCGCAGCCGGTGATTTCCAGACCGTATTCCGTCTCTTCAAAGGTCACATCGGTGTAAAGGTTCAGGGCGCAGCCGAAGGCATCGAAGCCGGGGCCCAGATTGGCGGTGGTGGCGGGAACGCGGATGGTTACTCGTTTCATGGGGATACCTCTCTTACAGGGCTTGGACATAGTCCAGCATGGCGTCCTTGGCAATGACGCCGGTGTGGATGGGGGCCTTTTCCTTCAGGCCGGAAAGATTTTTTGGGATGGCCACGCCGGTAAGGGCGCACAGGGCTTCCATCTGCTGGAATTCGTCTCCGGATGTATCGCCGCCCAGTGCGGTAAGCACCGCGGCGGGGAACTTGTAGGCAGAAGCGGTGCTCAGCACCACCATGGGGCGATGGTCACCGGTTTGGTTCACATACGCTTCTGCTACGGCCCAGCCGGTGGCGGTGTGGGGATCGCACAGATAATGATGTTCGTTCCACACCCTGGAAATAGCGGCCTGGGAGCCTGTGTCGTCGCAGCAGCCTGCCCAGAAAGCTTCCTGAATGGCACCCAGAAGTGCTTCCGGAACGGTGTAGAAGCCCTGCCGGTTCAGCTGGCCCATGAGCTCTGCTACCAGCGCGGTGTCCTGGCCGCTCATCAGATACAGCAGCCGCTCCAGATTGGAGGACACCAGAATATCCATGGAGGGGGAGATGGTCTTGTGCAGATCCCGGCGGCGGTCATAGGTGCCGGTGCGGATAAAGTCGGTCAGCACATTGTTGGCGTTGGAGGCGCAGATCAGCTTGCCTACGGGCAGACCCAGCAGCTTGGCCAGGTAACCGGCCAGAATATCGCCGAAATTGCCGGTGGGCACGGAGAAATTCACTTCCTGGCCCATGGTGATGGCACCGCGGCTGAGAAGATCCTGATAGGCCTTGAAATAATAGGTGATCTGGGGAACCAGACGGCCGATGTTGATGGAGTTGGCAGAGGACAGCTGTCCGGCCTTCACTTCCCGGCAGGCGGCGAAGATGTTCTTCACGCCGGTCTGGGCATCGTCAAAGTTGCCATATACGGCGCAGACCGTCACATTGCTGCCTTCCTGGGTGACCATCTGAGCCTGCTGCACCTTACTGACGCCTCCGTGGGGGTAGAACACGCAGATTTTAATGCCGGGCACATCCTTGAAGCCTTCCAGAGCGGCCTTGCCGGTATCGCCGGAGGTGGCGGTGAGAATCAGGATATCTTCCGCGATCTGCTTTTCCGCCTTGGCTGCGGTGAGCAGCTGGGGCAGCATGGAAAGGGCCACATCCTTAAAAGCAGAGGTGGGGCCGTGGAACAGCTCCAGCACAGAAAAATCGCCCACAGGAACCGTGGGAGTCAGGTCGGGAGCGGCAAATTTGCCGGTGTAGGCCTTACACACCAGATCTTCCATATGGGGAATATCCGGCAGGAACGCACCCAAAAGGGCAGCGGCCATGGCGTAGAAATCACCCTCCAGGCAGGCCTTGGCATCAAAGGCGGGAAGCGCCTGGGGCATATACAGACCGCCGTCGGTCGCCAGACCCTGAAGCACAGCAAAAGCACTGTCCACCTCGGAGGTGCAGCTGCGGGTAGAATGGTAAAGCATGGAAAATTCCTCCAATTTTGGCAGGTTTGTTCTGCTAACTGCACAAAAATATATTCCTGGGAACGGAATACTTGTGATTTTTGGCAATATTGCAATTTGAATAGGTATATGATATACTGTTTCCACCCAAAAAGCAAGTGTTTTCCTGGGGAAAACGCTTGCGGCGATTCAGAGAAAGAAATGAGGAATGATTATGAGAATCGGTTTGCTCGGCTTCGGTGTGGTAGGTAAGGGCCTGTATGACCTGACCCAGAGCCGTGAGGATATGCAGGTTGCCAAGGTACTTTGCCTGGAGGACATTACGCTCCCCGATGCCCAGGTGACCCATGATTTTAACGATATTCTCCGTGACGAAACCATCGATACCGTGGTAGAAGCCATGGGCGGCCTGCATCCTGCCTATGAGTTTGTCCGGGCCGCTATGGAGGCAGGCAAGAACATCGTCACCTCCAACAAGGCACTGGTGAATGCCTACTATGATGATCTGATCCCCCTGGCACAGGAAAAGGGACTTCTTTTCCGCTGCACCGCTGCCGTAGGCGGCGGCATCTGCTGGCTGTCTGAACTGGAGCGGGCCCGCCGCGCCCAGGAGATTACCGGTGTTTGGGGCATCATGAACGGCACCTGCAACTATATTCTCGACAATATGACCCGCAACGGCCTTGGCTACGGCGAGGCACTGAAGCAGGCCCAGGCTCTGGGCTATGCGGAAGCTGACCCCACCGCCGATGTGGAAGGCTTTGACACCTGGAACAAGTGCATCATTTCCGCAAATGTGGCCTTCGGTGTCAGCCTGGAGAAGGACGGTGTTCCCGTGTCCGGCATCAGCCGGATTGCCGCGGAGGATGTGGAGAATTTCAAGGCCCACGGTTATGTGTGCAAGCTGATCGCCACCGGCAAGAAGCTGGAAAAGGGCATCAGCGCCTATGTGCAGCCTACCTTGTTCCCCCAGGGTGCTCTGGAAGCTGCCGTGCCCATGAACTATAACCTGATCTCCCTGGAAGGCAGCGCATCCGGCCGCCAGAGCCTTTACGGTCAGGGCGCAGGCCGCTACCCCACTGCATATAATGTGCTGCAGGACTGTGTGGATGAACTGGCAGGCCGGGGCTTCTACGGCCCCTGCGGTGAAAAGACTGCCGTCTGCAACGAAGAAAAGCTCTGCTACTACATCCGGGGCAACGCCGATGCCTGGCTGGAATCCAACAAGGCGGAAGCCTGGGGCAACGCTGTTGTCACCGGCCCTGTTGCCGTAGCGGAAGCCCATGCCTGGCTGCAGAATCATCCCGAGGCATTCCTGGCCGCCATTGCCAAGTAAGAAAGAAGGAAATTTTGTGCTGAAAGTAACCAAATTCGGCGGCTCTTCCATGGCAGATGCCAGCCAGTGCCGCAAGGTCAGAGATATTGTCCTGTCCGACCCCAGCCGTAAGGTGGTCATCGTATCCGCCGCGGGCAAGAGCAGCCAGGATAACCATAAGATCACCGATCTGCTGTATCTGTGCCATGCCCATATCAAGTACGGCATGGACTGCAGCAATGTGTTTGAAATGATCGCCGGCCGCTACCGTAAGATCCGGGATGAGCTGGGTCTGGACATCGATCTGGAGCCGGAATTCGTGGAATTGAAGCACCGCCTGGAAAAGAAGGATGTTTCCGAGGATGAGCTGGTGAGCCGGGGCGAGTATTTCTCCGCCAAGCTGATGGCTGCCTGCCTGGGCTTTGAATTTGTGGATGCGGCGGATTGGGTCTACTTCAAGATGGACGGTTCCGTGGATCAGGAGGCTTCTTATCAGGCGCTGCAGGAGAAAGTTCACGGCGGCGTTGTGATTCCCGGCTTCTACGGCGTGATGCCCGATGGCAATATCCGCACCTTCAGCCGCGGCGGCTCCGATATTACCGGTGCCCTGGCAGCAGCCGCTCTGGATGCGGATGTGTATGAAAACTGGACCGATGTTTCCGGTATCCTCATGGCGGACCCCCGGATTGTGGAGAACCCCCTGCCCATTCCCGAAGTTACTTACGATGAGCTTCGTGAGCTGAGCTATTCCGGTGCTCAGGTGCTCCATGAGCTGACATTGTTCCCCGTCCGGGAGAAGGGCATCCCCCTGAATATCCGCAATACCAACGATCCCGAGGCACCCGGCACCATGATCCGGGAGAAGTTCGACGGCGACAGCGATCCTAACCGCTTCATCACCGGCATCACCGGCAAGAAGGATTTCTCTATCGTCCATCTGTCCAAGCGGGGCCTTTCCAATGAGGTTGGCCTGCTGCGGCGGATCCTGAGCATCTACGAGCGGCACAATATTTCCGTTGTGTATGTTCCCAACGGCATCGACAATGTGTCCGTGGTCATTGAGACGGAAGCCATCACCCCCAAGCTCTACACCATTCTGGCCGAGGTGCAGCAGGAAATCCGGCCCGATACCCTGCAGGTTATCGATAAGATCGCCGTAGTAGCCGCCGTTGGCCGCCGGATGTCCAAGCGGCCCGGTATTTCCGGCCAGATCTTCGGCGCCCTGGGTCAGGCGGGCATCAATATCCGCTGGATCACCCAGAGCCCTGACGAGCTGAACATCATCTTCGGCGTCAACAACGACGATTTCGCCAAGGCTATCCGGGTGCTGTATGACAGCTTTGCAAAATAAGGGAGGAAATACTATGAAAACTTATACTGTTGCTGTCCTGGGTGCCACCGGTGCTGTGGGCCAGGAAATGATCAATCTGCTGGAAGAGCGCAATTTCCCCGTGGGGAAACTGGTGCCTCTGGCTTCTGCCAGAAGCGCAGGCAAGACGCTGAAGTTCAAGGGCGAGGATGTGAAGATCGAGCTGGCCTGTGAGGAAGCTTTTGAGGGCATCGACATCGTCCTGGGCGCTGCCGAGAATGATATCGCCGAGAAGTTTGCCCCTGCCATCGTCAAGGCAGGCTGCGTCTTTGTGGATAATTCTTCCGCATTCCGTCTGGATCCCAGTGTGCCCCTGGTGGTGCCGGAGGTCAATCCCGAGGATGTGAAGTGGAATAAGGGCATTATCTCTAACCCCAACTGCACCACCATCATCACCATGACCGCCGTCAACGCCCTGAACAGCATCTCTCCCATCCGTGCCATCACCGCCTCTACTTACCAGGCTGTGTCCGGCGCCGGTGCCGCAGGCCCCATTGAGCTGATGAATGAGGTGGAAGCCCTGTCCAAGGGCGAGACCTATGAGCCCAAGGTGTTCTCCCATCAGATCGCCTACAACCTGATCCCCCAGATCGGCGGCGAGCAGTTCCTGGGCTACACCAGTGAGGAAATGAAGATGCAGAACGAGGGCCGCAAGATCATGCACCTGCCTGAGCTGAAGGTCAGCTGCACCTGCATCCGTGTGCCTGTGGTTCGCAGCCACTCCGTTTCCGTATCGTTGCACTTCGATGTTCCCGTCACTGTGGAGCAGGTGCGGGAAGTGCTGGCCAAGGCCCCCGGCGTGAAGCTGGTGGATGACCTTGCCAAGAAGCAGTATCCCATGCCTCTGGACACCAGCGGCCAGGATCTGGTGTTCGTGGGCCGTATCCGCCCCGACCTGACTGACGATAACGGCATCTGCCTGTGGTGCTGCGGCGACCAGGTAAGAAAGGGCGCAGCCCTCAACTGCATCCAGATCGCAGAACTGGTCATCAAGGAATAAAAATGAAAGGGCACCCTTCGGGGTGCCCTTTTTGCGCGATGTAAGCGGGATTATTTCAGCTCCAGCAGGAATTCTTCCTGGGCGGGGCCTTCTACAAAGGGGTTATATACCGGTACTACCGCACCGGCGGTGTTGATAAAGCGGCATACCTGGGTACCGGCGGCAAGATCCGCATACACAGCCATGCCCACATGGTCTTTTCGGTTCAGCGCGCTGATGCTGTCGTCCTGGGCGGTACCCCGGCGGCCAGCGATAAAGCCGTTGAAGGTGTAGTCCGTCAGATACCCGCCGTAAGTCTTGCCAGCGGTGCCTTTGAACTGGCTGTTGTAGATCAGCTTCCCGGCATCGTTATACATGGTCTGCTGGCCATCCAGGAACGGATACAGATCGTGCTGATGACCGTAAACGGCCAGATCCGGCTGGATCTCATTGAGAAGCTCCGTCCACGCTGCCTTCACTTCCACATGGTCTTTGCGGCTGTTGACAAACTGAATGGGAATATGGCAGGCCACCAGGGTGTAGCCGTAGCCTTCATAAGGCTTGGTTTGCGCCAGTTCCCGGAGGAATTGGGCCTGCTCGTCGTGGTACAGGGCAAAGCGGTCGGTTCCGTAGTATTCCCACCAGCCGTCATCATGATCTTCGCCCAGATCCAGGGTGATGCCGAATACATCCGAGAGGGTGAACCAGTAGTAAAAGCTTTCGTTTTTGCTGCCCACATACTTGTAAAGGGATTCTGCGTAGGCACCTTTGATCTCGTGATTGCCACGGGCATAGACTACGGGGATCTGGCCGCCGGTTACATCATGGGCCAGGAGATTACTGAACTGGGCATCTTTTTCGTAGTCCGCCATGCCTACGGAGTCGCCCAGGATCACCAGAAAATCCAGATTTTCCACCGCCAGCGCTGCCGCTACCGCGCCTTTCCGGGCGTGATGCACATCGGTCATGGTGTAGTAAACCAGACCGTCGGCGGTGTTGACGGGCCGGAAGGTGTAAGCTTTGCTGATTTCCTTGCCCTTAAAGCCGCCGAAGGGACCACGGTAGATCATTTTTTCTGCGTGGATGGAGTAGGCCCGGGCAGCATCCAGCTTTTCCTGGGGCACGGTGATCTTGTGAACGGTGTCTTTGGACTTCATGCTGCCGGCATAGAGATCATAGTAGCTTTCTCCGCCGATTTCCACCCAGGCAGTGGCCGGATGGTTGGTGCTGAATACGATCTGGTAAGTATCCTCCACGGCGTAGACCACCGGCTCATAGGTAAACCGGCTGCCCACCGTCACGCCGTAGCCTTCCCATACTGCCAGCAGGATCACCAGAGCTATCAGCAGGGCTTTCAGCGCGACGCAATACTTGCAGGTTTTCACAGGGGGGAAGAACAGCAGCCCGGCAAAGGCTGTGATGCATGTAGCGACAACCAGGGAGAGGAAAAACTTGGGCAGAATAAAATACAGATAGTCGATGGCACCCATTACAACCACCACCGCAGAAGCTGCGGTAAATATGCCCAGCAACGCGCTCAGCACAGCGGTGGAGCGCTTTTTGCTCCCCGGCCGTACCAGGGTTACAACGGCAAAGGCCAACAGTACCCACAGGAAAATGCTGATGTAAAGGGGAAGATTCAGAAGAAATTCCGTGGGCTCTTTTCTCCCCAGGGCTTCATAAAGCACCTTGGAGATGCCGCTCCAGATTACCCGCATGGAAAACCAGAACAACGCCACAGCCATGGCCCAGAACACGCATAGAATATTCCACAGATTTTTCTTGAGTTTGTTTGCCATAGAGAAACCTCCTGATTTGTTTTTTACTTCTGCAGTATGATTTTGCCGAAACCTTGCAATATAATGTGTGCCAGCCGGTTACGAACTTGTCAACGGGGACTCGCCGCCAAATTCAAGCGTGTTGACTTCTATACGCCGAGCGGGTACAAGCGACCGAATCGGGTGACACCCAATGGTCTTATTTGCTTGCCGGCCTGCCAGTCACGAACTTGTCAACGGCGACTCGCCGTTGGTTATAGCTTCTTCGATCTTTTTGTAGACGGTTTTTCGCATGGTGATGTAGCAGGCCAGGCCGCCTACCACATTGGACACCGGCTCAGCCATAAAAACGCCCAGGACTCCGAAGCCCAGCCGGGGCAGCAGAAGTGTCAGGGGGAATACGATTACGGCTTTTCGCAGCAGGGAGAAGAAGATAGCGTGTTTGGCGTCCCGCAAGGCCTGGAAAGCGGTCTGCCCCGCAAACTGGAAGGCCTGGAACACGAAGCCGAAGAAATAGATCTGCAAGGCTGCGATACCCGGCTCGATGATGGTTGGATCATCTGAGAAGATCCCGAACCAGAACCGAGGGAACAGCAGCATGGCCACCCAGGCGAGCATGGTATAAGCCACGCCCACGACGGTGTTGAACCGGATGCCGGATTTCACCCGGGCGTACTGCTTTGCGCCGTAATTGAAGCCGATCACCGGCTGGGCGCCGCTGCCGATGCCGGAAACCGGCAGGGAGAAGATCTCACGCACGGCGTTGGTTACGGTCATAATGCCCACATACAGATCGCCGCCATAGGCCTGCAAGGTAGTGTTGCAGGCTACCTGCACCAGGCAGTTGGTGCCCTGCATGATGAAATTGACGGTACCCATTTTGCAGATCTCTCCGGTGATCTCCCGCCGGATGGCGATGTTTTTTCTGCGCAGAGGAATCAGCGCCTGCTTGCCGGTGAGAAAGTACAGAATCCAGGCGGCAGAGGCGGCCTGACTGATGACGGTGGCCAGCGCCGCGCCGGCCACGCCCATCTCCAGGGCAAAAATAAACACGGGATCCAGAATAATATTGCACACGGCGCCGATGATAATGGAGTACATGCCGACTTTGGGGAAGCCCTGGGCATTGATATAGCCGTTCAGACCGGTGGAAAGCATGGAAAATACCGTGCCCAGAAGATAGATATTCAGATAGTCCCGGGCATAGACAAAGGATTCTTCGCTGGCGCCGAAGGCGAAGAGGATGGGCTTCATGCCCCAATAGCCCACGGCCATGAGAATCAGGGAACTGCCCAGCAGCAGGGCAAAGGAATTGCCCAGGATTCTGCCGGCCTTTTCCTCATTCCCCGCACCCCGCTCAATGGAGAAAAGCGGCACACCGCCGATGCCGAAGAGGGCCGTAAACGCCATGATCAGGGTGACCATCGGGAATGTCAGACCCACGCCGGTCAGGGCCATGCTGTCGCCGCCCATATGACCCAGGTAGATCCGGTCCACCACATTGTATAATAGATGAACCACCTGGGCAATGGTCAACGGAATGGCCTGGGCCACAATCCGCTTCCACACAGGCCCGGTGGAAAAATCGTTTTTCTGTGTCATTGCCATAGTTCTGCCTCCTAAGGCCTATATCGTATCGGAGTTACGGGGAGCGGGCCCTTCGGCTGCGCTGACGCGCGCTCAGGGCGACAGCAGAAACTTGAGGCTCTCGCATCTTCTCTGTCATTCTGAGCAAGCCGCAGGCGCGTCGAAGAATCCGTGAACCTAGAACCCGCTTACATTGCAGAAAAGGCGGCGCTGTATGCGCCGCCTTTACACTTACACGCCCAGCAGGGCTTTTGCGAAGAGAAAATACACCAGCAGGGACAGGGCGTCCACGATGGTGGAGATGAAGGGGCTTGCCATAACCGCAGGGTCCATCTTCAGCTTCTTGGCGGCCATGGGCAATGCGCAGCCCACCAGCTTGGCGATAATTACCGTAACGCACAGGGCGAAGCAGACTACGGCATCCACCATCAGGGTGATGTCGCTGTTTCCCATAAGCAGCCGGTCCACCAGCAGGATCTTTACGAAGCATACCACACCCAGCGCCACGCCGCAGAGGATGGAGGTCTGCAATTCTTTCCAGAGCACCCGGCCGATGTCCCGCAGCTGCAGCTCATCCAGGCTCAGGGCACGGATGACGGTCACGGAAGACTGGGAGCCGGAGTTACCGCCGGTACCCATCAGCATGGGAATAAAGGCGGTTAGGGCCACCTGCGCGGCCAGAGCGCCTTCAAAGGCGGTGATGATCAATCCCGTGAAGGTGGCGGACACCATCAGCAGCATCAGCCAGGGAACACGGTTGCGGAAAAGGTCAAGGGGGGTAGAGCGAAGGTAGGTCTTTTCCGAAGGGGTCATGGCGCTCATCAGCTCCATATCCTCCGTGGCCTCTTCTTCCATGACATCCATGGCGTCGTCGAAGGTCACGATACCTACCATCCGGTTTTCGCCGTCCACCACAGGCAGCGCCAGGAAGTGATACTTGCTCAGCATTCTGGCGGCTTCTTCCTTATCGGTGGAGGTGGAGATGGCGATCAGGTTGGTGATCATAATATCCTGGATCAGGGTGTCGTCATCGCTGCACAGCAGCAGATCCTTCACCGTTACCAGACCTACCAGCACCCGTCCTTCGGTGACATAGCAGGTGTAGATGGTTTCTTTGTCCACGCCCTGGCGGCGAATCCGCAAAATGGCTTCTTCCACCGTCATGTTGGGCCGCAGGGATACATACTCCGTGGTCATAATGGAACCGGCGGAATTTTCGCTGTAGCGCAGCAGCTGGTTAATGGTGTTGCGCATTTCGGGATCTGCCTGCTTCAGAATCCGCTTGACCACATTGGCGGGCATTTCCTCCACCAGGTCGGCGGCGTCGTCGGCATACAGTTCGTCGAGAATTTCCTTCAGCTCATTGTCGGAAAAGCCCCGGATCAGCAGCTCCTGTGCTTCCGTTTCCATTTCCACAAAGGTTTCCGCCGCCAGCTCCTTGGGCAGCAGGCGGAAAAGCAGGGGGATCTGTTTGTCTTCCAGACACGCAAAGATCCCGGCGATATCGCTGGGATTCATGGTTGCCAAAATATCCCGGAGGGTTGCGTACTTTTTGTCCTCCAGCATTTTGATGAGCGCGCGCTCTACAATGTCAAATCGTTCTGCCATGGTGTTCCTCCTTCTGTGTAATCATGAGGCACACCCGGGCCGTTATCTGCGAGGCGTCCACCAGGGACTGCGGTCGCTACTTCGGTCCGGTGCGCTGCCGGTACTGCCTGTGTCCATGGTGTTCCCCCCTTCGGATAATTTAGGCCATAGCTACTGCTATTTTATTTCCAAAAATCTTCCTTGTCAACCCCGGCTGGCAAAGGAATTTTGCTGGAATGGTACATTGTGGGATGCTCTGTGTTTTTGTGGGTTTTGAGGGGTTGGTTTCTGCAAATCCAATAAAAACAAACAAAAAGTGTTGGGTTCTCTTCGATTGTGCTTGACTTTTAGTCGTAGCTATTGTATCTTTATCGTGAGAACATGTGGGGAGGTGACGGGCTTTGCTGGCAGCGGAAAGACGCCGCGTGATCATGGAGCGCATTCAGGCCACCGGGCAGCTGGTGGGATCTGCTCTGAGCGTTGAATTCCAGGTGTCCGAGGAGACAATCCGGCGGGATCTGGAGTGGCTGGAGAAAGAGGGAATTGCCACCAGGATCTATGGCGGTGCTGTGCTTGCCGGTACTGACCGTGCCGCGCCACCGTATTCCATCCGTAAAAACACCAACATCGAACCCAAAGTGTCTGTGGCCAGAATTCTCAGCAGGCTGGTTCAGGAGGGAGATACCCTGATGGTAGACGAGAGCTCCACGGCGGCCTATGCCGTCCGGGCACTGCGTCACCTGAAGCGTTTGACTCTGATTACCAACTCTCTGGAGCTCCTGCGGGAAGCAACAGGGCAGGAAGGCTGGCATGTGATTTCCACCGGCGGCACCCTGAAGCCGGATGTGCTGGCCCATGTGGGTCCTCACGCCCTGCGGACGGTCTCTGCCTACCATGCCCGGTACGCCATTTTGTCCTGCCGGGGCATCAATTCCCAGCTGGGGCTGGCGGATTCCGACGACGAAGTGGTGCAGGTAAAGCAGGCGATGGTTGCGTCCAGCGACTGTGCGATATTGCTGGCCGACCACCGCAAGTTTGACCGTTCGGGCTTTGTGGCTTTGGGCAAGCTGGATTTGGTGGACAAGCTGATCACCGACTGTGCGCCGGACCCGCAGTGGCAGGAACGGCTGCAGCAAGCCGGTGTGGAGCTGCTTTACGGAGAGTGACAATGCAATTCAAAAAAATGATATTGGAGGAACAATCATGGCAAATGGAGTTCTGATGCCGAAGGCCGGCATCACCGTAGAATCCTGCATCATCGGCGAGTGGCTGAAGAATGTTGGCGACCAGATCAAGATGGGCGACATCCTCTTCACCTACGAGACCGACAAGGCATCCTTTGAGTGCGAATCCACCGCGGAAGGCGAACTGCTGGAGATCTTCTATGAAGCTGGCGACGAAGTTCCCTGCCTGGTGAATGTCTGCGCCATCGGCACCAAGGGCGAGGACTGCTCCGCTCTGAAGGGCGCCGGCGCTGAGGCTGCTCCCGCTGCCCCCGCTGCTGAGGCCGCTCCTGCCGCAGCTGTCGCTGCTGCCCCCGCTGCCACCGCAACCAATGCCCAGGGCGTGCTGATGCCCAAGGCCGGTATCACTGTGGAATCCTGCATCATCGGCGAATGGCTGAAGCAGGTTGGCGATCAGGTGAAGATCGGCGATATCCTCTTTACTTACGAGACCGACAAGGCTTCCTTCGAGTGCGAGTCCACTGCCGAAGGCACCCTGCTGGACATCTTCTACGAGGCCGGTGACGAAGTTCCCTGCCTGCTGAACGTCTGCGCCGTGGGTACTCCCGGCGACGAGACCGCTTGCCTGAAGGGTATCGGCGGCACTCCCGCGGCTAGCGCCGCTGCTGAGGCTCCTGCCGCTGCTGCCGAGGCTCCCGCTGCCGCTCCCGCCGCTGCCAGCGCTGTTGCTGTGATCATGCCCAAGGCCGGCATCACTGTGGAAAGCTGCATCATCGGCGAGTGGCTGAAGCAGGTTGGCGACGAAGTGAAGGAAGGCGACATCCTCTTCACCTACGAGACCGATAAGGCCTCCTTCGAGTGCGAGTCCACCGCTTCCGGCACCATTCTGGAGATCCTCCATGAGGCCGGCGACGAAGTTCCCTGCCTGGATCCCGTGTGCATGGTGGGCGTAGCCGGTGCAGTTGCTGCCGCTGCTCCCGCCGCTGCAGGCGCTGCCATCTCCCCCAGAGCCAAGAACCTGGCCCAGAGCGCAGGCGTTAACGCTGCCGAAGCCGTGGGCACCGGCCCCAACGGCCGCATCATTGAGCGCGATGTTCAGACCCTCATCGCCAACAAGCCCGCTGTGGCTGCCGCTCCCGTGGCTAGCGCTGCTCCCGCTCCCGCAGCTGCTCCTGCTCCCGTGGCTGCCGCTGCTCCCGCAGCCGCTGCCGAGGCCGAGTACAAGGATGTGAAGTTCAGCGGTATCCGCCGCGCCATCAGCAAGTCCATGTCTACCTCTCTGCATACCATGGCCCAGCTGACCCACAACACCTCCTTCGATGCCACCGCTATCCTGAACTACCGCAAGCAGCTGAAGGCTGCCGGCGGCGAGTACGCAGGCATCACCCTGGGCGACATCATCCTGTATGCTGTTTCCCGCACCCTGCTGAACTACCCCGACCTGAACGCCAATATGCTCGATGACAACAACATCCGCCTGTTTAGTCATGTGAACCTGGGCGTTGCCGTTGATACTCCCCGCGGCCTGATGGTTCCCACCATCCGTCACGCTGACGAGATGAGCCTGCTGGAGATCTCCAAGGCTGTGAAGCAGCTGGCTGCTGAGTGCCGTGACGGTGCTATCAACCCCGACAAGCTGTCCGGCGGCTCCTTCACCGTGTCCAACCTGGGCAACATGGGCGTTGAGAGCTTCACTCCCGTGATCAATCCTCCCCAGACCGGTATCCTGGGCGTCTGCGGCACCATCGACCGCGTGCGCAAGGGCAAGGACGGCGGCATCGAGATCTATCCCGCCATGGGCCTGAGCCTGACCTACGATCACCGCGCTGTGGACGGCACTCCCGCCGCCAAGTTCCAGAAGGAGCTGGGCTTCAACCTGGAAAACTTCACCGTTCTGCTGTCTAAGTAATTAACCAATCTTAAGGAGGAAATACAAAATGCCCAAGAGTTTGTTTGTGGATCCCAGTGTAGTCCGCGCCCCCGGCAAGGTTACCTTCAATGAGATCCCCGTCAACCAGTACAACAAGACCGTTAAGGAAGAGCTGGAGTCCGGCCGCTACACCAAGGAAGACCTGATCCGCATTTTCCGCGATATGACCGTTCTGCGTGAGTTCGAGACCATGCTGAACAACATCAAGACCCAGGGCGGCTACAACGGCATCGACCATACTTACCCCGGCCCCGCTCACCTGTCCATCGGTCAGGAAGCTGCCTGTGTCGGTCAGGCTTACCTGCTGGACGAGAACGACTTCGCTTTCGGTTCTCACCGTTCCCACTCCGAGATCCTGGCTAAGGCCCTTTCCACCATCCAGAAGATGTCTGACGAGCAGCTGATGAACGTCATGGAGAACTTCCTGGAAGGCAAGTGCCTGCGCGCCACCCAGAAGATCGGCGGCTACAAGGACACCAAGGACCTGGCTATCCGCTTCATCCTGTACGGTACGCTGAGCGAGATCTTCGCCCGTGAGACCGGCTTCCACCTGGGCATGGGCGGCTCCATGCACGCCTTCTTCCTGCCCTTCGGCATCTACCCCAACAACGCGATCGTCGGCGGCTCCGGCACCATCTCCACCGGTGCAGCTCTGTTCAAGAAGGTCAACGAGAAGAAGGGCATCGTCGTGTGCAACGTCGGTGACGCTTCCATGGCCCGCGGCCCCGTTTGGGAAGCTCTGAACTTCGCCGCTATGGACCAGTACAAGACCCTGTGGGAGAGCCACAACGATGGCATGCCCATCCTGTATAACATCTTCAACAACTCCTACGGCATGGGCGACCAGACCCGCGGCGAGACTATGGGCCAGGGCTGCATGAGCCGTATCGCTTCCGGCGTCAGCCCCACTCAGTTCCATGCTGAGACTGTTGACGGCTTCAACCCCCTGGCTGTCATCGACGCCATGGAGCGTAAGCTGGAGCTGCTGCGGGGTGGCCAGGGCCCCGTGATGCTGGAAACTCTGACCTACCGCTTCTCCGGCCACTCCGTCTCCGACCAGAACGCTTACCGTACCAAGGAAGAGATGGACGCCTGGAAGGAAGTCGATCCTCTGACCACTTACCCCGCCGCTCTGATCGAGGCCGGTGTTCTGACCCAGGCCGAGGTGGACGCTATCCTGGCCGAGACCAAGGAGCGTATGACCGTTATCTGCAAGGCAGCTGCCGATCCCGAAATCAGCCCCTACTGCGACTTCGACAAGGATCCCGCTGTTGTTGAGCGCCTGATGTACTCCAACCAGAAGGTTGAGAAGTTCGACGATCGTGAGCCCGAGTACTTCGTTCCCAAGGAAGAGGCCGAAGGCTACAAGAAGATCAAGTCCAAGAGCCGCAGCCCCATCGGCCCCGACGGCAAACCCGTCTCCAAGATGAAGCTGTATAACCTGCGTGACGCCCTCAGTGAGGTTATCTGGGACCGCTTCTACGAGGATCCCACTCTGATCGCTTACGGCGAAGACTGCCGTGACTGGGGCGGCGCATTCGCTGTCTACCGTGGCATGATGGACGCTCTGCCTCACTGCCGTATCTTCAACTCTCCTCTGGCTGAAGGCGCTATCGTCGGTACCGCTGTCGGTTACGCCCTGTCCGGCGGCCGCGCTCTGGTGGAGCTGATGTACGCTGACTTCATCGGCTGCGCCGGTGACGAAATCTTCAACCAGATGGCTAAGTGGCAGTCCATGTCCGCCGGCATCCTGAAGATGCCCGTGGTTCTGCGTGTTTCCGTGGGCTCCAAGTACGGCGCTCAGCACTCTCAGGACTGGACCGCTCTGTGTGCTCACATCCCCGGCCTGAAGGTCTGCTTCCCCGCTACTCCCTGGGAAGCTAAGGGTCTGATGGAGACCGCTCTGAAGGGCACCGACCCCGTTGTCTTCTTCGAGAGCCAGAGAATCTACGACGTGGGCGAGCAGTTCCACGAAGGCGGCGTTCCCGCAGAGCGCTATGAGATCGAGATCGGCGACACCAACAAGCTCCGCGACGGTAAGGATATCACCATCCTGACCCTGGGCGCTGCCCTGTACCGCGCTATGGATGCCGTGAAGACCCTCAGCGAGAAGTACGGCATGGAAGCCGACGTTATCAACCTGCACTCCCTGGCTCCTCTGGATTACACCAAGATCATCGAGTCCGTCAAGAAGACCGGCAAGGTTGTCCTGGTTTCCGATGCCTGCACCAGAGGCTGCTTCATGAACGACGTTGCCAAGAACATCACCGAGATGTGCTTCGATTACCTGGATGCACCTCCCGTTGTTGTGGGCGCCAAGAACTGGATCACGCCTCCCTTCGAGTTCGACGCTTACTTCTTCCCCCAGGCAAGCTGGGTGCTGGACGCTATCCATCAGGAGATCGTTCCCCTGCCCGGTTACCAGCCCGGTCAGAACCTGAGCAACGAAGAGAAGATCCGCTGCGCCAAGGCCGGCGTGTAATTCCCTTATGTAACGCACCCCGGCGCGATCCTTTCGCGCCGGGGTTTTCCTTAAGCAACCGGTGTCCAAATAGGAAAATTCGGACAGCGGTTGCCTAAGGAATATTCCATATGAAAAAAGGAAACGATGGATATGAGAAAACTGATCTGTTTGGGCGACAGCCTGACCTTCGGCCTGCGGGTGCCCCATAGCCAGGCCTGGCCCCGGCGTGTCAGCCGGGAAACAGGACTGGAAGTGCAGAATCTGGGCATCAGCGGCGATACCACCGGCGGTATGCTGGCAAGACTGCAGAACCTTGCCGCAACGGTGGGCTATCACGGTACCGCGGAAAATATGCCGGTGCTGCTGATTATGGGCGGCAGCAATGATATTTTCTACGCCGGCACCGACACCGGGGCAAAAGCCAATATCGGTGCCATGATTCATCAGGCTATGGCGGCCCATATGCTGCCCGTGGTGGGAATTCCTCTGCCCATAGCAGCGGAAGACGCCCCCTCCGGTTGGGGGAAGATCGCGGATTTTTACCGGGCGGCGGATCAGATCGCTGCTTACAGCCAATGGCTGAAGGATTTTTGCACCGCGTTTGGGGTGCAATATGTGGATTTTCGGCAGGATTTTCTGAAGCCGGACGGTACGGTGCGCCGGGAATTGTTTGCAGATGGCCTGCATCCCAATGGGGAAGGCCACGCGCTGATGGCCAAAAGGCTGATTGATGCGGGGGTGCTGGCATGAAACTGCGTTTTTTGGATCTGACAACCACCGATCCCGCCTTTAATCTGGCGGCGGAGGAATATGTGTTTGAAAAGCTGCCCAGAGACAGCATGTATGTGATGCTCTGGCAGAATGACAATGCCATCATCGTGGGCAAGCATCAGAATACCCTGGCCCAGATCAATGAGGCTTTTGTCCGGGAAAAGGGAATCAAAGTGGTGCGGCGGCTCTCCGGCGGCGGCGCTGTGTATCACGATATGGGCAACCTGAACTACACCATCATTGCCGACGGTGACGGCGACCTGGATTTCGGCCGCTTCTGCCGGATCGTGCTGGATGCTCTGGCAAGAGTAGGCGTGAAGGGCGAACTGAACGGCCGCAACGATATGACCATTGACGGCAAAAAGTTCTCCGGCAATGCCCAGTATGCCAAGCAGGGCCGGGTGATGCACCACGGCACCATCCTCTTTGATTCCGACAGTTCTGTGCTGGCAGGGGCATTGCAGGTGGATGAAGAGAAAATCAAGGCCAAGGGCGTCAAATCCGTCCGCAGCCGGGTCACCAATGTGCGGCCCCATCTGCCCAAGGACATGCCCCTGAAGCAATTCAAAAAAGTGCTGCTGGGCAGCATTCTCACCCAGTTCCCCGGTGAGGAATATATCTTCACACCTGGAGACATTGCGGAAATTGAAAAGCTTAGCCTGCGCTACCGGGATTGGGAATGGAACTACGGCAAAAGCCCTGCCTGTGACCTGGTGCGCAAACAGCGTGTGGAAGGCTGCGGCACCGTGGAGATCTACATGGTGGTGGATCAGGGCCGTATTCAGCAGGTACAGTTCCGGGGTGACTTCTTCAGTGCCCGGGAACCGGAAGGCCTGGCACAGCGGCTGGTGGGGCTGCCTCTGGAGCGGCAGGCTTTGGCGGCAGCGCTGCTTGCTGAGGATGTGGGCAGCTTCTTTATGGGCCTGGACGCAGCCGGTTTTCTGGATATCCTGTGCGAATAAAGCCTCCCTTTGCAGCATAAATTGCTGTGAATAGGGAGGGATCACCATGACGGAAGAACGAAACCAGCCGCCTCATCAGCTGACATTGCTGGAACGCAGCCATCTGGCGGTGACCGGTGTTACGGATGTGATACGCTTTGATGAAGAGGCGGTGATCCTGCGTACCGACCTGGGAATTCTGGTGGTGCAGGGGTCCCAACTGCAGCTGAAAACGCTGGAAGGCGGGAAAGCGGCGGTAGAGGGGAAAATCAGTGCCATACACTATGAAGAAAACCGGCAGCGGGGCGGCTTTATGCACCGCCTGTTTTCCTGAGCGCCCCGGAACCGGGGGCCCGGAGCTTCCTCTGGGCCTGTGTGCTGGGGATGGCGGCGGGGGTGTGGTATGATTTTCTGCGCCCAGTGAAGGGTGTGAAACGGGATCTGCTGTTCCTGCCCGGACTGGTCGGTGCCTGGCTGCAGCTGACCTTTGGGGTCTGCCGGGGGGACTTACGGATGGCCCATCTGGCAGGCCTGGGGTTGGGCTTTTTGCTCTGGGAAAACACATTTGGCATAGCCCTGCGGCCTGTGTTTTCCATGATCTGGAAAATTATCCGGTATTTATGGCTGCCTTTGAGAAAAATTTTAGAAAATTTGCGGAAAATTGAAAAATTTCTCTTTGCAACCGGAAGAAAATGGGGTACAATCGTATGGAATAGACGCCCGAAAAGGCGTAGACCCGGAGGAACCCCCCATGCTGGAATTTCAAACACCCATCGGAAAGGTGAAGGTGGTGCGCCGCCGCAGCCGTCTTCTGACAAAAGTGGTGGTTCTGGCAGCCGTGCTGCTGTCGGTTGCGACGCTTCTGACGCTGCTGCTGGTGATTCAGTCTACCCGCGCCCAAACGGAGGCGCTGAAGACGGAAGCCGTGCAGCTGAACCGGGAGAACAGTCGGCTGGAACTGTATATTCAGGAATTGGGAACCATCAAAGGTATCATCCGAATTGCCCAGGAGGAGCTGGGCTTGATAGAACCGGACAGCATCATTCTTGATCCGGAATAAATGGAAGGAAGCAAAACAATTTATGGAGTTTACTGTTGGAGCAATCGTAGAGGGAAAAGTCAAAACAATTACCAATTTCGGTGCATTTGTTGCCCTGCCTGAAAATAAGACCGGCATGGTACATATTTCCGAAGTGGCCAACACCTTTGTCAGCGACATCCGCCAGCATCTGACGGAAGGTCAGGATGTGAAGGTGATGATCATCGGCACCGATAACGGCAAGATCAACCTGTCCATTAAGCGTCTGGAGGCAAAGCCCCAGCGTGAGAACACCGGCAGACCCAATTTTCGCAGCCGGGAAGGACAGCAGACCCAGCAGCCCCGCCCCCAGCGGCAGGCACCGCCTCCCCCTGCAGCACCCAAGACTGCGGACCAGCTGTTTGAAGAGAAGCTGAAGCAGTTCATGTCTGAGTCCGACAGTAAGATCTCTTCTATCCGGCAGTATTCCGACCATCGGACCAAGAGCCGCAGAAGATAATTGTTTCAGGAATATACCGGGGCGGAGAAACCTCCGCCTCGCTGATTCTTTTGGGAAAGTGAGGGATGGCCATGGCAGTGGCAGTGATTACCGGCGGTTCCCGTGGTATCGGTGCCGCGGCGGTGGAAGCCTTTGCAGCCCGGGGTGACCGGGTGTATTTCCTCTATGAAAAAGAGCATGCGGCGGCGACAGCCGTTGCGGAAAAAACCGGCGCTACCGCCATTTGCTGCGATGTGGCAGACGGACAGGCCGTTAGGGAAGCGTTCCGGCAGATCGGTCATGTGGATGTTCTGGTGTGCAACGCGGGCATTTGCCAGTACGGGCTTATGAGCATGACCTCCGAAGAAACCTGGGATCGGGTGTTCGCGGTGAATGTCAAGGGTATTTACCACTGTGTCAATGCCGCCATGGAGAGCTTTCTGCAAAAGCAGAAGGGCTGCGTGATTACCGTCAGCTCCATGTGGGGCCAGGTGGGTGCCTCCTGTGAAGCGGCCTACTCTGCTTCCAAGGGCGCTGTCATTGCTCTGACCCAGGCTCTGGCAAAGGAACTGGGCCCCAGCGGGATCCGGGTGAACTGCGTGGCTCCCGGTGTGATCCTGACGGATATGTGCGCGGGTATCGACCCGGAAATCCTGGAAGAAATGGCCCAGGAAGCCCCTGTGGGCAGAAACGGAAAGCCGGAGGATGTGGCAAAAGCCATGGTTTTCCTGGCAGACGCGGAATTTATCACCGGGCAGGTGCTGCCTGTCAACGGTGGATATGTAATATAAAATAAGGAGATTTTACCTATGAAAATTGCTGTTGCATGCGATCACGGCGCATTGGACCTGAAGAACAAGGTCAAGGCCCATCTGGAAGCGGCGGGCCACGAAGTGGAAGATTTCGGTACCCACACCCTGGCCAGCTGCGATTACCCCGACTATGCAGCCCCTGCTGCCAGAGCAGTTGCCGAAGGCAAGTGCGATAAGGGCATCGTGATGTGCACCACCGGTATCGGCGTGTCCGTGGTGGCCAATAAGATCGACGGCGTGCGCTGCGCACTGCTGCACGACCTGATGACTGCCAAGCTGACCCGTGAGCACAACGATACCAATGTGATGGCTCTGGGCGCAGGTGTTGTGGGCGAGATGCTGGCCCTGCAGCTGGTGGATACCTGGCTGGGTACCGAGTTCTCCCACAATGAGCGTCACCAGCGCCGGATCGACAAGGTCATGGCTCTGGAAGGCTAAGAAACGCAATCAAAAGGGGCGTCGCGGCGCTCCTTTTGTGTTACCGAAGGAGCAAAAACATGTTTAAGGACAGACAGGAAGCTTTGAAAGCCCTGGAGGCGGAGCTTCTGCGGGAAGAACAGGAAGAAACACAGCTGCCGGAAGAAGTGCCGGAGGAACCGGTATACCGTAATTATTCCAATGATTACGGCCGGCTGCATGCCTATAACCGGGATGTGGAAGACGCGGACCTGGATGATTTTGTGCAGCAGGTGCACACCGCAGGAAACCGCAGCCGAGTGATGGGCCGGGTGGCCCTGGCGCTGGCGCTGCTGGCTGCGGCCTGTATCCTGCTGGCGGTTTGCGCCGTGCGGTATTGGTAAGGAGTGCGCTATGGAAAAACCTGTAGGACGGTTTGCCCCCACCCCATCCGGACGGATGCACCTGGGCAATGTATTCGCGGCGCTGATCGCCTGGCTTTCTGTGCGCAGCCGTAACGGCAGTCTGGTGCTGCGGATGGAGGATCTGGATACCCAGCGCACCAGCGCGGAATTTGCACAGACCCTCCGGGATGACCTGAAGTGGCTGGGCCTTACCTGGGATGTGGAAACCCCGCCCCAGAGTCAGCGCAGCGTCGTGTATGACCGGTATTTTGAAAAACTCATGGATCTGGGGCTGCTGTATCCCTGCTACTGCACCCGGAGCCAGCTGCATAATGTCAATGCCCCCCATCTGTCCGACGGAACATATGTGTATCCCGGCACCTGCCGGGAGCTGCAGACGCCGCCTGCCGGAAGGCTGCCCGCATGGCGGGTAAAGGTGCCGGACAGGGACTATGAACTGACGGATATGGGCCGGGGATACTATCGGCAGAATCTGCTGCGCGAATGCGGCGATTTTGTGGTGCGCCGGGCTGACGGCGTGTATGTGTATCAGCTGGCCGTCACCGTGGATGACGGGGAAGCCGGGGTTACAGAAGTGGTAAGAGGCATGGATCTGCTGGGCAGTGCCCCCCGGCAGATGTATCTGCAGGAGCTGCTGGGGTTCCGGCATCCTGCTTATGGCCATGTGCCCATGCTGATGGCACCGGACGGACGGCGTCTGAGCAAGCGGGACAAGGATCTGGATCTGGGCTACCTGCGCAGCCACATTTCCGCGGAGCATCTGATCGGCACGCTGGCCTTTGCTTCCGGGCTGATTGAGAAACCGCAGGACATCAGCGCGGCGGAACTGGCAGCGGTATTCTCCTGGGAAAATCTGAACCGGGAGGATGTCTACCTGGATGCTGCAGCGCTGACTGTGTAAACTGCACAAAGAATTCCGGAGCACTTGCAAAACGCTTCGGCAAAGTGTATAATACAGGCATTCACATGGAAGGATGGTGACCGGAAATGGCAAAGAAGCCGGTATTGGTGGTTATGGCCGCCGGTATGGGAAGCCGCTACGGCGGCCTGAAACAGATCGATCCCGTGGGCAGCTGCGGTGAGGCGATTCTGGATTATTCTTTGTTTGATGCCCACGCGGCAGGCTTTGAGACTGCTGTGATCATTATTAAAAAGGCTATTGAGGCAGACTTTATGGCAACCGTTGGAAAACGCCTGGAAAATTGCCCCATGGAGATCCGCTATGCCTATCAGGAGATTGATAAAGGTGTGCCGGAAGGCCTGTGTGTGCCGGAAGGCCGCACCAAGCCCTGGGGTACCAGCCACGCGGTGCTTTGCGCCGGGTCGGAAATTGGGGATGCACCCTTTGTGGCCATCAATTCCGATGATTACTATGGCAAGTCTGCCTATCGGGTGGTATATGACCGGCTGTGTAAAGCCTGTGACGCAGATAAGTATGACTATTGCATGGTAGGCTACGCTGTGGGCAATACCGTTACAGAGAACGGCAGTGTCTCCCGGGGTGTGTGCCAGGTGGATGAAAATAACCGGCTGACCCAGGTGGTGGAGCGCACAAGAATTGCCAAGCAGGGAGATGCCATCCGCTTTACAGAGGACGGCGAAACCTGGGAAGATCTGACCTTCGATACGCCGGTATCCATGAATATGTGGGGCTTTACCCCCAGCTTCCTGAAAGAGCTGGAAGCCCGGTTCCCGGTGTTCCTGGAGAAGAATGTCCCGGCCAATCCCTTGAAGGCGGAGTTCTTCCTGCCCTCCTCTGTCAGTGAATTGCTGGAAGAGGGGAAAGCAACGGTGGAAATGCTGCGTTCTTTCGATAAGTGGTACGGCGTTACCTACGCGGCAGACAAGCCTCAGGTAGTTGCGGCGCTGCGCGCCATGACCGAAGCCGGGCAATACCCCGACGGACTGTGGAAATAATCGGGATCGCGGTATCATTTGTATACATGTAGAAAGGGGGCGTGCTTATGGCATTTTGCCCGAAATGCGGGACACAGAATAATGAAGGTTCCTGCTTTTGCGTCAGATGTGGCGCAGTCATTGCGCTGCCGCCCCAGAATGGGCGGAGAACCCGGGGAATATCCAAGTATTTCCCGTGCATGATACTGATTTTTGTGGCCCTGCTTCTGGGCCTGCTTCTGGGTGCGCTGGGTATGCGCTGGATGATGAACCGGCAGGGAATCCCTGTAGGTCCTGCCCAGATGCAAAACAGCACCTCAGAACCTGCCTTCACACAGCCGCCTGCAGACAACACAGTTCTGGAAAAGAATCCTGAAGAAATGCAGCCGCAGGAAACCGTTGCGCAGACACTTCCTCAGGAAACGGAGCCTGCCGCAACCGTTCCGCCGGAAACCATGGCCACAGAGCCGGAGATTCTGGCATACTGCAACGCCTGCAAATCCTGGAGAACCGATGTGGAGAACTGGATGTGCCCGGACTGCGCCAAAGAGGGCGGTAAGTGCAGCCAGTGCGGAGAGCGTGTCTCCAAATTGGAGGACGGCCTTTGTGCCCAGTGCCAGCCTCAGGAAGAAACTGCAGCGTGTGCCTATTGCGGGGAAGAATTCCCCCGCAGCGAGCTGCATGAAGAAACAGGCCTGTGCGAAGCATGCAGTGAGAATGTGGTAGTCTGCAAGGGCTGCGGAAAACTGACGGATGACCATTTTGAAGGGTACTGCACAGAGTGTGAGCCCTGGGGCGGCGCAGGTGTGCCGGAGGAAAGCTGCGTCCGGTGCGGAAAGCCTTCCTATGAGCTGGTAAATGGCGTGTGCCCGGATTGTGCAGAGCTGGAAGTGCTGTCGTTTTGCCAGGCATGTAAAATGTGGAGTACCGGCGTGAAGGATGGACTGTGCGCCATTTGTGCCAGAGAGGGCGGTAAATGCAGCCAGTGCGGTCAGCTGGTCTCCAAGCTGAAAGACGGAATCTGTGCCCGGTGCGGATCTGAGGAAGAGCTTGTGACATGCGCCTACTGCCACGGAGAATTCCTGCGCAGTGAAGTGGACGAAGCATCCGGCCTGTGCGGAGAGTGCAGTTGGTATGTGGGAGTCTGCCAGGGTTGCGGAAAGCTGTCGGCGGATCTGCTTGATGGGTACTGCCCGGCGTGTGCGCCCGGGAGCCATACAGAAGTTCCGGAGGAAAGCTGCAGTCTGTGCGGCACACCTTCCCAGGACCTGGTGGATGGCGTTTGCCCCGCCTGCGCGGAACCTGCGGAAGCCACAGACGGCGCGGCTGAACCAACCGATGCTGCGGCAACAACATAAAATAAGCCCTGTGCCTTATGGCACAGGGCTTATTTTATGGCTGGTTGACGGCACCCGCAAACAGGGGAATGCCGCTGTTGGTGATCACAAAGAGGAAGGGTCTGTCCAGAATAAAATCGATGATCTCTTCCGGAGGCGCGGCAGCGCCGGCACCGGGTATCTCGATATAGGCCGCGGCGGTAACGCCCTTTTCGTCAATGGCTACCCGCAGCGACTGGTTGGCACCGGTGATGCAGGCGGGGCCTTCCAGAGCCTGGGTGAAATCCGCGGTCTCAAAGCTGAAAATATCTGTGATGCCCATGGCTTGCAGACCCTCTTTCAGATCTGCCTGGGCGCTGATGTCGAATTTCGGCACCGAGAGATTGACCTTCATATATTTGCAGTTGCCCTGTTCCTCGGTGTAGCCGGTGTGGGAAATCATGTCCCAGTATTGCCCCTCCCGGAGCACATCTTCCGTAGTCTTACCCTCATCCGGCAGGATGAACCACATCCGGCTTCCGTTTTTCAGGCTCAGGGATACCGCACCGTAGGAATCGCCCCAGTAGTAGTACATCTGCCGCAGCTTGGCGTTCATGAAGGTACAGGTGGTATCGCCCAGAGTGCCGTGGAAAGTTTTCTCCGTGTTGTTGCCGGCGTTGAATTCATCCTGCCACTTGGCCTGGAAATAGATGGTGGAATACAGCGCCAGAATGGGGTCCTCCGGCATCTGTACCCGGATGGCGTTCTTTTTCAGGAAGCCGCCGGTGTTGCCTGCGATCCAGTTGCCGATGTCCTTTTGGGTGCGGCCTTTGCCAAGATCCCGCTGATAGATATCCGTATAATAGTAGTATGCCAGATCGTCCATAACCCCCTGGGTGTAGTGCAGCCGGGTGTCCAGCCAAAGGGAATTTGCCAGGGTGCAGATTTCGTTGCCGTCGTCTTGATACACGGATTCCCAGAGGGTGTGGATCTGCCGGCGCAGCTGTTCGGTGTCCGCAATGCCCAGAGCATCCAGCAGCTGCTGCCGGGAACTGCCAGAAGCCAGCTCCGCGGCCATAGCCAGACCGATATAGGCGTTGATGGGAGAATAGAGAAGATTGCTTTCGGAGCCGGTGAGGAAGGCCTGACAGCTTTCGGTGGTAAACTGCCGCAGCAGAGGCACTGCGTTGTCCCGGGCATCGCTCAGGGCGTTGTGCGCTTCACGCCATTGCTTCCAGGCCTTGTTGTATTCGGCCTCGTTGACCATTTCCATAAGAGAATTGGGGCGCTGAGGCGTTTTTGCGCCGGAAGCACGGCTGACAGCCTGAGCGGTAATCACCACAGGAACCTCCACATTCTTTATCAGCAGCACCAGTGCCAGAATTGCGGCAATGGCGGCGATCCGGGTCAAACCCCGGCGCTTCTTTTTGGCGCTGGCGGCTTCGGCAATGTGCTTGGGGCTGATTTCGTCCAGAGCCTGAACCAGTTTTTCTTTCTTCACAGGTATCCCTCCTTGATTAAATAGAGATTCAGCGCGCTGCGGGTCCGGCTGAGCCGGGTGGATACAGCGCCTTCTTTCATACCCAGAGCCTGCGCGATATCTTGGATGCTGTCACCGAACCAGTACCGCCGCAGAAACATGATACGGCTGTCCCGGCTCTGTTTTGTCAGGAAGGCATCGATGGCTCTGCCCAGTTCCCGGGCGGTCAGCGTTTCCTCCATAGCCGTATCGGGAATGCATTGGGCCAGTTCGTCCAGAGAAAGGTCGTAGGCGGTGTTTCGCATCTGGGCAGTGTTGCTGCGGTGCCTGTTCAGTGCAGTATTGCGGCAGACCCGGTAGCTGTAGGCACTGAACGGGTCCGGCTCCTCTGGCGGAATGGCGTTCCAGAGGGCCAGATAGGTGTCGTTCACGGCTTCCTCCGCGTCCCGGGGATCGCGCAGAATATTCCCGGCCAGCTGCAGCAGCCGGCTGCCGTACTTTTTGGCAGTGGCAGCGATGGCACTGCCGGAGCGCTGCAGAAAAAGCTTGATGATCTGTCTGTCTTCCATGGCGTTACCCCCTTCATCTATCTACTACCCTTTTGCAAAGCGGATCTTACATGTATTTTATCATGGGCAACTGTATAATTCCAGAAAAATCCGCCAATACTGCTGATATATCAAACTAAGGAGTGATACCGTGAAAGTAAAGGAGATTATGTCCGGCCCCGTAATCCGGATTCATGACAAGGAGAATGTGGCGGTGGCTGCCAGAACTTTGACACATTATAATATCGGCGCCCTGCCTGTCTGCGGCAGCGATGGGAAACTCTGCGGAGTTCTGACGGACCGGGATATCGTGACCCGCTGTATGGCCGCAGGGAAAAACCCGGAGACAACGGCTGTGAGGGAGATCATGACAGGGCAGGTGCTCAGCGTGGAGCCGGAGACGGATGCCGGTGTGGCCGCCCATCTGATGGGGCGTCGGCAGGTCCGCAGATTGCCCGTGGTGGAAGCGGGAAAGGTCTGCGGAATGCTCAGCTTGGGGGATTTGGCCTGCCGGGAAGAGAGCGCCTACGATGCCATGGATGCCCTCAGTGACATCACAGGGAATATCACAGAGTACTAGACAACCTGCACAATTGAGCCCTGAAAAAATTATTAAAAAAAACGAAAAAAGCGCTTGACAAAAGAGGGAGTATCTGGTAATATACTCAGGCGCTCAGCGAGAGGGGCGCGAAACGGAACACAGCCGAGAAAAAAGTTGAAAAAACTTGAAAAAAGTTCTTGACAAACTGGATCGGATGTGCTAGTATAAGCAAGCTACGCCGCAGGGCGAAGCGCGATGTACCTTGTAAATTGAATAACGCAAAGACGAACAAAACACCTTGGACAAATTGATGGATTTGTTTAAGTTTCGA